>NZ_CP048810.1:2715000-3030000 GCF_013347965.1 Pseudomonas bijieensis
ATCGCTTCGGTGGGGAAAAAACCGGTAGTCGTCGGGCGAGAATTCAAGCCTGTCTACGCCTTCATTGCCGACAAGCAGCGGCGCATCGCGGCACAGACGGCCTTGGAACACTATAGGGGCCGCTCGCTGAGCGTCCATTCGACCTGGCGCTACAGCAGCCTCGACGTCGGCAACGTGACACGGCAAGCGCTTGCGAGCGGAGCCGTCGGCACGCCCGGGATCAAGGTGCGGGTGGTTGATCGCAAGACATTGCAGGGCCGGGAAGAGCATTTCGCAGCCCCCGCCATCGGTAGCGCCGTGTCCGACATCAACCAGTTCTGGAATACGTTCAAGTCCGGTGTCGAGTCCATGGGACTTGAGCACGCCATCGTACTGCTGGCGACGCAATTCTGGCCGCGGGAAAGCCGCTATAGCCCGCCGGATCACATCATCGCGTTCCTGAAGAATAAATGCGGCGGCTCGGAGGCGACACTGCATCGCTGGCGCGACGATTCCCTTCGCTGCGTGCCATGCCCCTATGCCGGAGCCAGCTATGGGCTGATCGGCTACGGCAACGGCACATCCCATGACAAAGGTGGGGATGTCTACGTGATCGGCTTCGGCGATCCGGAACGAACACTGCGCACGGAGCTAGAGATTGACGCCGACCTCTATACCACTGAAGACGGTACGGCGAAGTTCACTTGCAACGACATCTTCAAGGGGCAAGCCATCCCCTTCGTGAAGTTCCGCAGCCACCATTGGAACACCTGGCAGATCGCCGTCGACCCCCATGTCCCGGAGCGCATCACATTGGAAGACGATAGCGCGGGCGATGGCGCCAAGGCGCTGTGGTACGCGCAGCCGGCGGGGCCAAAATACGGCATGCACCCCTTCTATCTGATCAACGCCCAGACCTGCGGGGTTCTGCAATGGGACAGTGGCGGCGCGGCCCAGGAGAAGGAAGCCGTGTTGCGCCCCTTCGTGCCCAATCTCGATATCAACCTGTGGGACCTGCGCTACCCCTACATTTTGTGCCTGTCTTACCAGCCGAATTGGGACCTGCGCGCCTTTGGAGATCGGCGCGTGAAGGTGGCGTCGTACCGTGGCCAGGACACGGAAATGCGCTGGTCGCCAAGTAACGTCAGTCGTGTGCTCTGACCCCTATTTGAAACTCTATCTGAAAGGAGTATTGAAATGCCTAAGGGATACCAGTCGTTTCTGCAGAAATCGACCCGCACTACCTACTGCAGCAAAGAGAAATATGCCAATCACGACCTCTCTGCAGTATGGGTCGCCGCTGCATTGAAGCACTTTAAAATCGAGGCCTCGGACACCAAGGACTATAAATTCCCTCTCGACAGCCAGCCGGCCCGAGCCAAGATCTGGCCAGCCTGAACGCAAGTGTTCCAGGTGCCGTGAAGGAAGGAGCTGACCCGCCACTTCGTTCACCGGCGGGAATGTAAAAAGCCCGGTTATTAGCGGCAATGCCAGTCAGTCAAGTTGACTGGCATTGCCGCCAAGAACCGGGCTTTTCATTGGCAACGGTCTTACTTCTTCAGCCCCAGCTTCCTGAGCTCTTCGTCACGCAATTCGCGCCGCAGGATCTTGCCCACGTTGGTGGTCGGCAACGCGTCGCGGAACTCCACGGCCTTGGGCACCTTGTAGCCGGTGACGTTGGCGCGCATGTGTTCCATCACCTGCTCCTTGGTCAACGTGACACCCGGCCGTGCGACGATGAAGATCTTGATCGCCTCGCCGGACTTCTCGTCCGGGATGCCGATGGCCGCGCATTGCAGCACGCCCGGCAGGGTTGCCAACACATCTTCCAGCTCATTGGGGTACACGTTGAAGCCGGAGATCAGGATCATGTCTTTCTTGCGATCGACGATGCGCATGTAGCCGTCTGGCTGGATCACCGCGATATCGCCGGTCTTGAGCCAGCCTTCGCTGTCGAGGATCTCGTCGGTGGCTTCCTGGCGCTGCCAGTAGCCCTTCATGACCTGCGGACCTTTCACACACAATTCGCCGATTTCGCCCAATGGCTGTTCGACGCCCGCGTCATTGATCACCTTGCACAGCGTCGACGGCACCGGAATGCCGATGGTGCCGACCTGGATGTTCTGGATCGGGTTGACGGTAGCCACCGGGCTGGTTTCGGTCATGCCATAGCCTTCGCAGATCGGGCAGCCGGTCACCGCTTTCCAACGTTCAGCCGCTGCCAGTTGCAGGGCCATGCCGCCGGACAGGGTGACTTTCAGTGCCGAGAAGTCCAGCTTGCGGAAGGCTTCGTTGTTGCACAGGGCGACGAACAGCGTATTGAGGCCGACGAAACCGCTGAACTTCCACTTCGACAACTCCTTGACCATCGCCGAAAGGTCGCGCGGGTTGCTGATCAGGATGTTGTGGTTGCCGATCAGCATCATCGCCATGCAATGAAAGGTGAAGGCATAGATGTGGTACAGCGGCAGCGGCGTGATCAGCACTTCGCAACCTTCATTGAGGTTGGAGCCCATCAGCGCCTTGCACTGCAACATGTTCGCCACCAGGTTGCGGTGGCTGAGCATCGCGCCCTTGGCCACGCCGGTGGTGCCGCCGGTGTATTGCAGCACAGCCACATCGTCGCTGGTGGGGTTGGCTTCGTTCACGGGTTGGCCATGACCTTTGCTCAGCACGTCGTTGAACTTGACGGCCTTGGGCAAGTGGTAGGCCGGGACCATCTTCTTGACGTACTTGATCACGCTGTTGATCAACAGGCGCTTGAGCGGCGGCAGCAGGTCGGCGACTTCGGTGACGATGACGTGCTTGACGCCCGTCTTGGGCACCACAGTCTCGGCCAGGTGCGCCATGTTCGCCAGGCACACCAGCGCCTTGGCCCCGGAGTCGTTGAACTGGTGTTCCATTTCCCGCGCGGTGTACAGCGGGTTGGTATTGACCACGATCAGCCCGGCGCGAATAGCACCGAACACGGCCACCGGATACTGGAGAACGTTGGGCAGTTGCACAGCGATTCGATCGCCCGGCTGTAAATCGGTATGCTGTTGCAGGTATGCGGCAAAGGCCCCGGACAACTCGTAGAGTTCACCGTAGGTGATCGTCTTGCCGAGGTTGCTGAATGCCGGCTTGTCGGCAAAGCGTTGGCAGGACTGCTTCAACACCGCCTGAATATTCGGATACTCATCTGGATTGATGTCGGCAGCAATCCCAGCTGGGTACTTATCCTTCCAAAAGTCTTCGATCATGGAAGCCCACTCCTCAGCAACGCGAATTCTCACCGCATTTGATGCGATTATTATTGGTGTGTTTATTGGTGAATCTGGCTTGAATCAAGGCCGAGAAGTCACAAAAGCGCGCCGAGAGTAGCAGCTTTGCCAAGGGTCGCCTAGAGCCAAAAGTGGGCCTAACGGTCATAAACATGACTCAAGAATGTGCAATGGTCACTTTTAGAGTAAAAATTCCAAAACTCACTAAATCGCTCCGAATACACAAACAGCTGTGGGAGCGAGCCTGCTCGCGATTGCGGTGTACCAGTCAACATCTCTGTCACTGATATACCGCAATCGCGAGCAGGCTCGCTCCCACAGGGTCTTCTACGGGACCTCTCTGGCGTCAGGCGATATCCCGCAACTCCCGCCGCAGAATCTTGCCCACCGGCGTCATCGGCAGCGACTCTCGCAACACGATGTGCTTGGGAATCTTGTAGCCGGTGAAATTCTCCTTGCAGTAGGCCTTGAGCTCTTCAAGGCTGACCCCGCTTTCGCGCGCCACCACGAACAGTTTTACCGCCTCCCCCCGAGCGCTCGTCCGGCACACCGATCACCGCACAGTTGGCCACCTTGGGGTGGGCCATCACCACGTCTTCGATCTCGTTGGGGTACACATTGAAACCCGAGACGATGATCATGTCCTTCTTGCGGTCGACGATGCGCACGAAACCGTCCGGGTCGATCACCGCGATATCGCCTGACTTGAACCAGCCCTCACTGTCCAGCACTTCGGCCGTGGCCTCGGGCTTGTTCCAGTAGCCTTTCATGATCTGCGGGCCCTTGATACACAGCTCGCCGCGCTCGCCCAGGGGCTGTTCGACACCTGCGTCGTCGATCACTTTCATCAGCGTGCCTGGCACCGGCATTCCCACGGTACCTAGCCGAGACTTGCCGCCATAGGGATTGGCACAGGCTACCGGCGAGGTTTCGGTCAGGCCATAACCTTCGGTAATGCCGCAGCCGGTGATCTGCTCCCAGCGCTCGGCGGTGGCCTTGATCAGCGCAGTGCCGCCAGAGTTGGTGACCTTGAGGTGGGAAAAATCCAGGGTTTTGAAATCCGGATGATCCATCAGCGCCACGAACAGCGTGTTGAGCCCCAGCAGCAACGAGAAACGCCAGTTCTTCAGTTCCTTGATGAAGCCGCCGATGTCCCGTGGATTGGTGATCAGCACGTTGTGGTTGCCGGTCACCATCATGCACATGCAGTTCGCCGTGAACGCATAGATATGATAAAGCGGCAGCGGCGCGATCATGACTTCCTGGCCTTCGCGCAGCAGTGGATGACCGTCATCGCCGAGCTGCCCCAGGCAAGCCCGCGCCTGTTGCATGTTGGCCACCAGGTTGCCGTGGGTCAGCATCGCGCCCTTGGCCAACCCGGTGGTGCCGCCGGTGTATTGCAGCACTGCAATATCATCAAGACCGACTTTCAGTGGCTTGATGCCCTGGCCGCGTCCCAGGCGCAAGGCGCTCTTGAAGGAAATGGCCTGAGGCAGCGAATAGGCCGGGACCATTTTCTTGACCTTGCTCACCATCGTGTTGACCAACCAGCCCTTGGCGCCGGGCATCAGGTCGCCCATCTTCGCTTCGATCAGGTACTGCAGGTCCGTATCGGGCAGCACCTCCTGGACCTTCTGCCCGAACATGTTCAGGTACACCAGCGCGCGAGCACCGGAGTCCTTGAACTGATGACGCATTTCCCGCGCGGTGTACAGCGGGTTGGTATTGACCACGATCAGCCCGGCGCGCAAGGCACCGAACACGGCGATCGGGTATTGCAGGATGTTGGGCATCTGTACCGCGATACGATCGCCCGGTGCCAGGTCGGTATGGGCTTGCAGGTAACCGGCGAAGGCCGCGCTGTAGCGTTCGAGCTCGGCATACGTGAGGGTTACCCCCATGTTGCTGAACGCCGGACGGTCGGCGAATTTCTTGCAGGAACGCTCGAACACCTCGACCACCGACTTGTAGCCCCCAAGGTCAACATCCAGGGGCACGCCGGCCGGGCGTTTGTCATTCCAGAAATCAGGCTGCATTGTTTTTGTCCTCTTTACCTGAGCGTATCCGGGCCGCTTCTGTGTCGCTTGCAGAGGCGGAGCTCTTGGGACACTAGCAGCTATGGCCAATCAGGCAAATATGGCGACCTGCGTCATAGATTGTGTGAATCTTCCTGCCTCGGTTCAGACGAGACGCAACGGATGCGCTATACAATGCTGCGACGCTGCGTCTGACCTTGTGCAAAGGAATCGCCATGATCCACCAAACGTTCTGGCTGACAGCAACCGACCATAGCCGCCTGTTCGTCAACCAGTGGTTGCCCGACACCGCCCCATTGACGGTGATCATGCTGGCCCACGGCATGGCCGAACACAGCGGTCGCTACGCACGCCTGGCCCAGGCGCTGTGCGACGCCGGCTACGGCGTCTGCGCCATGGATCTGCGCGGCCACGGCAAGACCGGCGAGCAAGCGACTCTCGGCCATTTTGCCGACGAGGACGGCTGGGCCAAGGTCGTGGGCGACCTGGCCAGCCTCAACCACCATATCGTCCAGCAATACCCCGATACCCCCATCCTGCTGCTGGGCCACAGCATGGGCAGCTACATCGCCCAGGGTTACCTGTTACATCACAGCGCCAGCCTGCACGGGGCGATCCTCAGCGGCTCGAACTTTCAGCCGGTGGCGCTTTACCGCAGCGCTCGCCTGATCGCCCGCTTCGAACGCTGCCGCCAGGGTGCCACGGGGCGCAGTGCCCTGATCGAGTGGCTGTCGTTCGGCAGTTTCAACAAGAAATTCAAACCCACGCGCACCCCCTTCGACTGGCTCAGTCGCGATCCGGCCGAAGTCGACAAGTACGTCCACGATCCGCTGTGCGGCTTTCGCTGCACCAATCAACTGTGGGTCGATCTGCTCGGCGGGTTGCAGCAAATCAGCAAAGCGTCCAATCTCGCCCAGATCGATCCGGGCCTGCCCCTGCTGGTGATCGGTGGCGAATGTGATCCGGTGAGCGAAGGCAAGCGTCTGAAGGATCTGGCTGACGCTCTGCGTGACGCCGGCAGCCAGCACCTGCAATTGACGATTTACCCGCAGGCCCGGCACGAATTGTTCAATGAAACCAACCGCGATGAAGTGACCGCCGATGTGCTGGCCTGGATAGCCCAGGCCCTGAGCCACAAACGGCCGCCACGCAGCGAGTAGGCTTGCAGCATTTTTCCTTTACTCTGTCACAGGATCTGAAACAGATGACCCAGGTTACCAACACCCCTTACGAAGCCCTCGAAATCGGCCAGACCGCCAGCTACAGCAAGACCGTCGAAGAGCGTGACATCCAACTGTTCGCGGCGATGTCGGGCGATCACAACCCGGTGCACCTGGACGCCGAGTTCGCCGCAGCGAGCATGTTCAAGGAGCGCATCGCCCATGGCATGTTCAGCGGTGCGCTGATCAGCGCGGCGGTGGCCTGCGAGTTGCCTGGGCCGGGCACCATCTATATCGGCCAGCAGATGAGCTTCCAGAAACCGGTAAAGATCGGCGACACCCTGACCGTGCGCCTGGAAATCCTGGAGAAAATGCCGAAGTTCCGTGTGCGCATCGCCACGCGCGTATTCAACCAGCGCGATGAACTGGTGGTGGACGGCGAAGCCGAAATCCTCGCCCCGCGCAAACAGCAGACCGTGACCTTGCCGACGTTGCCGGCGATCACAGTCGGCTGATTACCACCCTCTAAAGTGAATGAACTGTGGCGAGCCACTGTGTGGGAGCAAAGCTTGCTCGCGATGCAAGCGCCTCGGTTCCCTGAGAGACCGAGTCATCTTCATCGCGGGCAAGCCTTGCTCCCACATTTATGGCTGGTCTTCGCGCACCTGCACGCTCGCCGTCATCCCGGCACTCAGATTCACCCCTTCCGGCACCTTGTCCAGCTTGATCCGCACCGGTATCCGCTGGGCCAGGCGCACCCAATTGAAGGTCGGCTCGACCTCTGCCAGCAACTGCGCATCGGGGTTGGTGTTGCGGTCGGTAATGCCACGGCTGATGCTTTCGACATGGCCTTCCAAGGCATGGCCGGCACTCATCAGCCAGATCTTGACCGGATCGCCCACACGAATCCTGGGTAATTTGGTTTCTTCGAAATAGGCCTGCACATAGAACGTCGAGTCATCGATCAGCGCCATGACCGGCTGCCCGGCATTCACGTAGTTGCCTTCGGCCAGGCGCAAGTTGGTGATGTGGCCGTTGCGTGGGGCCAGGACCTGGCTGCGGGCCAGGTTGAGCTCGGCCACCTTGGCCTCGGCCTGGGCTTCGCGCAGTTCGCCTCGGGCGATGCCAGCGTTGATCTGGGCGTTTTCCCGCAGTTCGGCACTGATGGCCTGAGGCCCCAGGGCCGCGCGGCGACTGGCTTCGTGTTCGCGCAGGCTCAGTTGCTGCTGGCGCGTCTGGACCACCGCCCGGGCTTTCTCCAGCGCCGCCTCGAAACGCTCACGGTCGATACTCAGCAACACATCGCCGGCCTTGACCTGCTGGTTGTCCACAGCCTTGAGCTCGCGCACCCAACCCGACACATCGGGTGCAATCACCACCACGTCGGCACGGATCCGCGCATCACGGGTCCAGGGCGTGAGCATGTAGTACTGCCACAGGTGAAACCCGGCGAAGATCGCCACGGCCACCATGCACAGCGTGACGGCAACACGTACGGAGGTACGCATGTTCAACTCCTATAGCGGCCCGAGGACCACGGTAATAACGGTCAGGACACAGACATACAGGGCGCAGTCGAACAAGGCTTCATGCCAGATCCAGCGCCCGGCCGGCACCAGGCTGAGCAACAGGCGCAACGCGCCGGTCACCAGCAACGCCAGCACCACATAAATCAGGAACGGGCTGAGCAACACCCCGCCAATCGACCACTCACGCAAGCCCATGGCTGTGCTCCCGTCGTTCAGGTTCGTGCTGGTGGCACCAGGCGCGCCAGCTGTTTTGCAATTGCACCACCGCGCCCTGGGCCAGCTTCAAGGCGTCACCGGGTGGTTGGGTCGACAACACGTTCAGGAACTCCGTGCTCGCCGCAGCCAACGCATCGGCCTGGTCACCGGCCGGGCCGCGTTCGAGCACCTGCTCCAGCGCTTCGAAATAACGCCGCTGCGCCCGGGTATCGGGTACTTGTGCGACGGCCAGGCTCAGGCGCAGATGCAACAGCTCATCGCCAATGTCCAGGCCAAGCAAACCATCATCCCAACGGCTGCGCGCCTGCACCGGCAACTCAGGGTAATGCCGCGCCAACTGCAACAGCCGGTCGGCCATGCGCCCGCCGAACCAGCTCTCGGCACCACGCAGGCTGCGACGGGTCAGGCGCACCAGATCGTGGAGGGTCGCGGCCAGCAGACGGCGGCTGTGCCAGGCCGGATTGCGCAAAATCAGCAGGTTGAAAGCCAGCACCGCCGCGCCTACGCCAATCATCATTGCCTGGGCATTGTTGAAGAACGCCGCGACGTCGTATTTCATGGTATTGAGTGGTGAAACCAGCACGACAAAATGCAGGCAGAACGATGTCGCGGTGGCGAAGATCTGCGGCTTGGCCATACCCAGCGCACCGAAAAACAACGGCACGCCCATGGCCATGCAGAGCATCGCAAAACTGCTCCATTGCGGTAGCACGAGCTCACCGATCACAAATGCCGTCGGCACGGCCAACAGGATGCCCCGCAGAAAACTCATGCCGATCTGCGCGCCGTTTTCGCGACTGGCAAACAGGCTGCACACCACGCACGTCAGCACCAGCGCACCCGATGCGGCGGGCCAGGCGGTCGCCAGCCAGAAACAGGCGACCGCCAGGAATGCCAGGGCGCTGCGAGCACCGAAGACCATAGCCAGGGACAGATCACGATGGGGCGCCAGGGTTCGCGGCGGATCCGCCGCTTCCCTGCCCTCCTGTACCGCCGTCAAGGCGGCGCAGGCGGCCAGGGCGGTATCGAGCAACAAGGCGAACCGTGCCAGGCAGTAACTTTGCGCCGAGCTCATCTGGGGGTCGTGAGACGCATCCCATACCCGGGGGCGCAAGGCTTGCAAGGTCGCACTGTCGGCGCCGAGGGCTTGCCGCACCTCGTTCATCCACGGCTGGAGGGCCTGCGCCTCCTCGGGCTCAAGCTGTTTCCACTGCCGGCGCACCGAACGCGAAAGGCGCAGCAGCATCAGCAATTTCTGGCTCAAGCCGCTGATGGCCCGGGCTCGCTGTCGGCCACGGCTACCTTCGAACCAGGCATGCTCGCGCTGCGCATCCACCGCGACAATCCTGCCAAGAATTTCCAGCAAGCCTTTACGGGCCTGGGCATCGCCAGCCAGGGTGGCACGGGCGGCCTGCATGCCACTCTGCCAGGCAGCAAAAGCCTGGCCGGCCAACTGGCGCTCGACCCGCAACGGCCAGAGCAAGGCACTGGCCGCCGTGGCGCAGACGATGCCCAGGCTGATCTCAGTGCAGCGCGCCACCGCCTGGTCGAACACACTCAGCGGATGGGAAATGGCCGGCAGCGCAATAATCGCCACCGTGTAACCGGCCAACACGAATGAGTACGACCAGGCACTGCGCAGCAGCGTCGAACAGGCGGTGCACAACCCCAGCCAGAGCGCCAGGGCCAGCAGGAACAGCCAGGGCGCCTGGGCAAACAGGCCCATGAACAGCACCGACATGACGGTGCCCACCAGCGTGCCGACCAATCGCGCCAAGCCCTTCTGTACCACCATCCCGGACAGGGGCTGAGCGACGATGATCGCGGTCATCAGCGCCCATGACGGCTGCTCCAGACCCCAGCGCAACGCCAGCCACAACGCCAGCCCAGCGCCAAGCACGGTCTTGGTGGCGAACTGCAAAGCGAGGCGGTCAGGGGCAAACAAGGCCTGGAAGGTTATGGGCACGCGAAAAACTCTTTGGGGGACGCCAGTAACAATAGATGCAATGCGGGGAGATAGCCGATGCAATTATTAGCTAGCTACCTATTAAGAGTCCACAGCTGATTATTGTGGATTCAACAACACACTGTTTCTATCTGGCGCCACAACAGTGGTCACCTTGAGCCTGAGTCGTCCCCATAAAAAAACGCCAGGCAAGCTGGCGTTTTCTGGATCAGGACGCGTTATTTAGCTGGCACGTGCCTGGTTGCGCAGAGCCTTGACCTGGTCATGGTTGCGTTGCACACCGTGGTACTGACGCTCAACCAGGTCACGAATACCGACCAGGTTGTGCTTGGTGATTTTCTCCAGTGCTTCCTTGTAGGCCTTGAGCGCATGGTCCTCGCCACGCTCGGCTTCGTTGAGCACCGCTTCTTCATCCTTGCCGGTGAACATGGACTTCACGTCCACCCAACGACGGTGCAGGTCACCGGCGACGCTGGTGGAAGTTTCCGGATCACCACCGAGGGCGCGAACCGCCGCTTGCAGTTCGGCCGCGGCGGTTGCGCAATCGGCGGCACGTTGAACGAACAGCGCCTTGAGTTCCGGATGCTTGATGTCTTCAGCGCAGGTCTTGAAGCCTTCCTGGCCATCTTTACTGGTCTCGATCAGGTCGTTCAAGACGGAGATGGATTCTTTGTTGATGTCAGTCATTTTTCAGTTCCTTTGCTTGGTGAATAGAAAACCTGCAAGGGATATTGCATCGGCCGTGCCAGCCATCAACTCCACAAAAATTACTTAAAAATCAATAATTTAATTAACACCCTGAAATCTGTATCCGCGTTATTTGCATGATCTGTCATTTGGCCTGCATGCAGAATGCCTGTATTTTCCAAGTTGTTTGAATCAAGACGATTGCCATGAACCCGGAAAAGCTCGAACTGCTGGTCACGCGCCAGATGCCCTTCGGTAAATACAAGGGTCGAATCCTGGCTGACCTGCCTGGTCAATACCTGAACTGGTTCGCCCGCGAGGGTTTCCCTCACGGTGAACTGGGTGGTTTGCTGGCACTGATGCAGGAAATCGATCATAACGGACTGTCGGACCTGCTCGATCCATTGCGCGCCAAACACGGCAAACCCAAGCCTCGCCCCTGACCAGTTGAGCCCCCGTCATGCCCGAAAACACGCTACGCGCCCACGATGAAGCTTTCTGGCAGACGTTTGTCGGTCGCTACGACGTCGATCCCGCCGGGCCACTCAATCTGGAGAACGGCTACTTCGGCCGCATGTCCCGTACCGTGGTGGAGGAATACCAGCGCCATATCGAATTCATCAATCGGGGCAATTCGGTGTACGTGCGCCAGCATTTCGACCGTGGACACGGTGAAGCCATTCGTCAGCAGATCGCCCGGCTGATCCACGCTTCCCCCCAGAGCGTGGCGTTGGCCGGCAGCGCGGTGGATGCCTTGCAGACGCTGATTCGCAACTACAACGGTCTGAAGCCGGGCGACCAAGTGCTGATCTGCGATCTGGAATATGCCTCGGTCAAAAGCGCAATGCGCTGGCTGGCTCGCCAGCGGGGCGTGGAGGTGATCGAAATCGTCCACCAGCACCCTGCCAGTTTCGAAAGCCTGGTGGGCACTTATCGCGAAGCGTTCATTCGCTACCCGCGTCTCAGGCTGATGGCACTGACCTACGTTAACCACCTCACCGGCCTGGTCATGCCGGTCCAGGCCATTGCCGAGAGCGCCCGGGAGTTTGCCGTCGATATCATTCTCGACGGTGCCCACGCCCTGGGCCAGATTGATTTCGACCTGAAGAAGCTGGGGATCGAATTTGCCGGGTTCAACCTGCAGAAATGGATCGGCGGCCCTCTCTCCCAGGGCTTCCTGTACATCGCGCCGCAGCGGTTGGCCGACATCGCCCCGGACATGGACGAAGACAGCTACCCCTCCACCGACGTCCGCTCGCGCACACCCCACAGCACGCCCAATATCCCGGCCTTGCTCACTCTGCCCCTGGTCTTCGAAGAACACCGGGCCCTGGGCGGCGCTTCGGCCAAGGGCGCGCGCCTGTGCTACCTGCGCGACCTGTGGGTGAATGCCGTGCGCGATGTGCCGGGCATCGAAGTCATGACCCCGGATGACCGGCGTCTCTATTGCGGCATCACGGCGATGCGCTTCACCGCCCATGTCGATCAACAGGCGATGGCCGATCGACTGCTCAATGAGCACGGGATCTTCACCGTGGTGCGCAATACCAGCGTCGGGCCGTGCATCCGCATAACCCCCGGGGCTGATTACCTTGGCCAGTGATATCGAGCGGTTGACTGCGGCGCTGATCAGCCTGAGCCAGACATAGTTGTGGCGAGGGAGCTTGCTCCCGCTGGGCTGCGCAGCAGCCCCAAAAAGGCACGATGAGATTGACCTGGCGGACCGTGGTGACAGGTTTCAGGACTGCTTCGCAGCCCAGCGGGAGCAAGCTCCCTCGCCATAGGAAATCTGTGCCGGCACAAAAACCCGGGCAAAAAAAAAAACGGCGCGCCGACCAAGCGCACCGTAAAGCCGTAGAACACCCAACGAGGTTTCGGTAAAGCAATCAGTCCAGCAGCGCCAGGGCCTCGGCGGTGCATTCCTGGATGCGAGCCCAGTCGCCGTTCTTGATCCACTCCGGATCAAGCATCCAGCTTCCGCCCACACACATCACGTTCTTCAACGCCATGTAGCTCTTGATGTTGGCCGGGCTCACGCCGCCGGTCGGGCAGAACTTCACTTCGCCGAACGGGCCGCCCAAGGCCTTGATCGCCGCGACGCCGCCGCTGACTTCGGCCGGGAACAGTTTGAAGCGGCGATAACCCAGGCCGTAGCCCTCCATGATGCCCGAAGCGTTGCTGATACCTGGCAGCAACGGGATCGAGCTATGGACGCTGGCCTCAAGCAAATCACGGGTGATGCCTGGGGTGACGATGAACTGCGAGCCCGCGACCTCGGCGGCCTCCAACATGTGACGGTCAAGCACCGTGCCCGCGCCGGTCACCAGTTCCGGACGCTGCTCGCGCAGCACCTGGATGGCCTTGAGGCCGTATTGGGAGCGCAGCGTCACTTCCAGCGCCGTCAGGCCACCGGCGGCCAGGGCATCGGCCAGTGGCAGGATGTCCTGTTCGCGGGCGATGGTGATCACCGGCAGGATCCGCGCCTTGGCGCAGAGGCTGTCGATCAGGGCAACTTTGTCCGCCATGGAAACGGTCGGGGATGGGTTTGTCATAGCGGCTGATCCTTGGTTCATGGGCACCAGTAAATCTCTAACGTAGGTTGCAAAAACGCGCGGATTGGCATTTCGGCGACATCGTCACCCGCCACCGCGGCGTTCAGAGTGGTCAATTTCGACTGACCGGAAATCGACAGCACTTTGTGTTGCGCCGAAGCCAGCAAGGCGCGGCTCATGGTCAAGCGCTGGTGCGGCACGGTCGGTGCCAGCATCGGCCAGCAACGGCGCGTGCCGTTGGCATCCAGGGCTTGCGCCAGGTTCGGGCTGTCAGGGAACAGCGAGGCGGTGTGCCCGTCATCGCCCATGCCTAGTACCAGTACATCGATAGGCGGCAGCTCGGCCAGCAAACGATCGGCCTGCTCGGCAGCCGCTTCCAGGTTGGCGCTGGCGCTGTAGAGGCTGAGGAACTGGGCCTTGGCCGCGGCGCCTTGCAGCAGGTAACGCTTGAGCAGGCCGGCGTTGCTGTCAGCGTGTTCAACCGGTACCCAGCGCTCGTCGGCCAGGCTGACCACCACTTTGGACCAGTCCAATGCCTGTTTGGCCAGGTGCTGGAAGAACGCCACCGGGCTGCGGCCACCGGACACCACCAGGGTCGCCGTACCGCGCGCGTCGATCGCGTTGCGCAACTGCTCGGCCACGTTCAGCGCCAGGCCTTCGGCCAGCAGCTCCGGGTTCTTGAATTCATGGGCGCTGACGCCCTGGAGCAGTTTCACTTCAGATATCGCCATACCACGACCTCCCATCCCGCGTGATCAGTGCAATGGAGCTCATCGGCCCCCAGGACCCGGCCGCATAGGGCTTGGGCGCATCGCCGGATTTTTTCCACCCGGCGATCAACTGGTCACACCACGTCCACGCGGCTTCAATTTCGTCTTTACGGACAAACAGGTTCTGATTGCCGTTCATGACTTCCAGCAACAACCGCTCGTAGGCATCGGGAATCCGTGCGCTGCGATAAGTGTCGGAGAAGTTGAGTTGCAGCGGACCGCTGCGCAATTGCATGCCCTTGTCCAGGCCCTGCTCCTTGGTCATCACCCGCAAGGAAATCCCTTCGTCCGGTTGCAGGCGGATGATCAGCTTGTTGCTGATCTGCAAACGCTGCTCGGGGGCGAAGATGTAGTGGGACGGTTCCTTGAAGTGGATGACGATCTGCGACAGCTTCTGCGGCATGCGCTTGCCGGTACGCAGGTAAAACGGCACCCCGGCCCAACGCCAGTTGCGGATGTCGGCGCGCAGGGCGACGAACGTCTCGGTGTCGCTCTGGGTGTTGGAGTTGGGTTCTTCGAGGTAGCCCGGCACCGCCTTGCCCTCGCTGTGACCCGCGATGTACTGGCCGCGCACCACCTGGGTGGTCAGGCCTTCCGGGCTGATCGGCGCCAAAGCCTTGAGCACCTTGACCTTCTCGTCACGGATGCTGTCGGCGGACAAATCGGCCGGTGGGTCCATGGCGATCAGGCAAAGCAGCTGCAGCAAGTGGTTCTGGATCATGTCCCGCAGTTGGCCGGCCTTGTCGAAATAGCCCCAGCGGCCTTCAATGCCGACCTTCTCGGCCACGGTGATTTCCACGTGGGAAATGTAATTCTGGTTCCACTGGGTTTCGAACAGGCTGTTGGCGAAGCGCAGCGCGATCAGGTTCTGGACCGTCTCTTTGCCCAGGTAATGGTCAATGCGATAGGTGCGGTTTTCCGGGAAGAACTGCGCCACGGCATCGTTGACCTTGCGCGAGGACTCCAGGTCCGAGCCGATGGGTTTTTCCAGCACGACCCGAGTGTTTTCGCTCAAACCGACCTTCGCCAGGTTCTCGCAGATCGCCCCATACACCGCCGCAGGGGTGGCGAAATAGGCAATGACCTGCTGGGTCGAACCGACCGCTTCGGCCAGGGCGACATAATCGTCGGCCTTGAGGAAATCCACGTGCAGGTAGGTCAATCGTGCCAGGAAGCGCTCGAGTACGGCTTCGTCCAGGTCTTTTTCACCCACGTAACGACGCAGCTCGGCGGCGATGAATGTCAGGTGCTGCTGCTCGCTACCGGGTTCACGGGCCAGCGCAATGATCCGCGTGTCCTCGTGCAACAATTGGGCGCCATCGAGCTGATACAGGGCAGGAAAAAGCTTGCGCAAGGCCAGATCGCCCAACGCGCCGAACAAGGCAAAGGTGCACGGTTCAACCGTAATCGAAGGCATGATGTTTGTTCTTTTATCAAGTTAAACTACAAATACCTTTTTTCAAGGTATCACTCAAGGAAAAATGTAGTAATAACCACAACATTTTTCGAAAATACCGATTCCGAGTGGTGGTCCGCCGGAGCCATCAGTAGGATAGGCCACCGCAAAGGGTCGTATCAAAGACCCGTCTTTCTAGGAATCTTGTATGGACCGCGTGCGAAATTTACTGGAACAGATCCAGAGTCGCCTTGAAGACCTGAACAAGGCTGAACGCAAGGTGGCCGAGATCATCCTGCTCAACCCGCAGCAGGCGACCCGCTTCAGCATCGCCGCCCTCGCCCAGGCCGCTTCGGTCAGCGAACCGACCGTCAACCGTTTCTGCCGCTCGTTCGGCGTCAGCGGCTACCCGGAGCTCAAGCTGCAACTGGCCCAAAGCCTGGCCAGCGGCGCCGCTTATGTCAGCCGTGCGGTGGAAGCCGACGACAACCCGGAAGCCTATACCCGGAAAATCTTTGGCAGTGCCATTGCCTCATTGGACAGCGCCTGCCAGGCCCTTGATCCCAATTTGATCAGTCGTGCCGTGGACCTGCTGATCCAGGCCCGGCAGATCCACTTCTTCGGCCTCGGCGCCTCCGCCCCGGTGGCGCTGGATGCCCAGCACAAGTTTTTCCGCTTCAATCTGGCGGTGACCGCCCACGCCGACGTGCTGATGCAGCGCATGATCGCCTCGGTGGCCCATACCGGCGAACTGTTCGTGATCATTTCCTACACTGGCCGCACCCGTGAGCTGGTGGAAGTGGCGCGCATCGCTCGGGAAAACGGCGCTTCGGTGCTGGGCCTGACCGCCGAAGGCTCGCCCTTGGCCAAGGCCAGTACCCTGAGCCTGAACATTCCGTTGCCCGAGGACACCGACATCTATATGCCGATGACCTCACGGATCATCCAGCTCACCGTGCTGGACGTGCTCGCCACCGGTATGACCTTGCGCCGAGGCGTGGACTTCCAGCCACACCTGCGCAAGATCAAGGAAAGCCTGAATGCCAGCCGGTATCCGGTGGGGGATGAGTTCAACTGATCGGACCTGAGTGCTTTATTGCCTGACAGGCCGTCATCGCGAGCAGGCTCGCTCCCACATCTATGGTTATCCCCTTTTCTGCAATACTGTTTTTGATGCGTGGTTGGCTTGCTTTCATCTATCCGGCGTCTGAGTGGGGTTGTGGCCCCGCGCCTCGATGAGAATCGATGCCCGACGATCCTAATTAATTGGACGGCCTTTCAGCCGTGTGGGAGCTCAGGGTTGTCGTCAGGCCGGTTGGCCGTTCACGTCATCAGTTATCCAGCATCGCAAAACCAGGTGGGTGGTGCTCGGATGACAGCAGGGTCAGGTGTTCATCGCAGCTGGCCCTGCATCGAATTCAGTGTGGTGTGCCGCAATCGCCCAAGCGATCCTCGCCATCTTATTGGCCAGCGCGCAGACCACATGGTTGGAGTGATGGTGGGCCAACAGCTGCCGGACCCAGTCCGCCAGCCAGCCTCTTTGGCGCTCCAGCTGCATTAAGTAGACTCGGGCACACTGGATGAGCAGACGCCTCTGATTCCGATCACCGCGCTTGCTGATGCCCAGCAGTACCGTCTTGTCGCCCGTGGAATGCTGTTTGGGCACCAGCCCGATTGAGGCCGCATAGTTTCGCCCGCACTTGAACTGTTTACCATCGCCCAACTCAGCAGCCAGGGCGCTGGAGGTGATCGGCCCGACACAGGGCATAGTCATCAAACGAGCCGCCAGATCATCTTCAGCGGCCTGGCTCTCCACGTCCTTGTCCAGTGTCTTGACCTGCTCATCCAGGTGGTTGAAGTGCTCATGCAGCTTCATCAGAATTTTGAAGCGTTCAGAAAGTGAACTCGCCTCCAGCCACGCCGGAAGCTCTTTGATGGATTTGAAGCCTGGGGCCAGGCTGATGCCCACCTCTAGAAGGGCGGCATGAATCCGATTGGCGGTCGCGGTGCGGTCTTTGATGAACGAATCGCGGGTCGAGTTGAGCATGGCTAGCGCCTGCTGAGCTTGGTTTTTTGGCGGCACAAAGCGCATCGTTGGGCGAGTCGCTGCCTCGCAGATCGCCTCGGCATCAGCGAAGTCGTTCTTGTTGCTCTTCACGTAAGGACGCACGAGATGAGGAGCAATGAGCTTGGGCGTATGTCCCAGCTTCGCGACCTCCTGCGCCATGAAGTGGGCTCCGCCACAAGCTTCCATCACGACGGTGCAAGGTTCGAGATTCGCCAGGTGTTGAGCGAGCGTCACTCGAGTAAATTTTTTGCGATAAAGCTCATGACCACGATCATCTTGAGCATGCAGGTGAAAGGAGTGTTTTCCCAAATCGATGGCGGCAATAGCTACTTTGTTCATGGCAACAGTCTCCGATGAGCCCCCTGCGAAAGCTTAGTGGGCGATCGCAGGGGGCGGTGGGGGTAGCCATTTCATTAACTGGATCTTTGGCGTTCACAAAACCCCTGTGGGAGCGGGCTTGCTCGCGAAGGGGCCAGCCGCCACACCAGAGATCCTGAGCTAAGCCCCCACCCACGCCTGCAAACTCAGATGCGCCCGCTCCCCCGGCGCCAGGCACAGGCTGTCGGTGCCGCCACTGGCGGCTTCGACGCAGACGAATTCGCTGACCTCATCCCAACTCACCCCCAGCAACGGCCGCGCGCCGGGATGCCAGACCACGGTGTCGGCGCTGTCACCGGTGTCGATGCACAATTCGCGCTGCCAAGCGTGGTCCTTGAGCTGCAATTCGCCCTCATGCTGAAACACCCGCTGACAACCGCCCTCGACGCGCAACTCGCCTTCCTGCTGACAAGCCGCACGGTTCAACTGGTCGTAACCCTGTGCACCTTCGAGCCCAGACAGCGCTACCTCACCAACGTCACCAATACGCCAGTAGGCGTGCAAAGCCTGGCTCAACTGGCACGGCAGGCTGTCCTGGTGCTCGGTGCTCAAGCGCAGTTCCATGCGTTCACCCAGGTCCGCATGCAGGTCAACCTGCCAGTCGCACAACTGCAATTGCCAATGCAGGTGCACACCCTCTTCGTCACTACGGCTGTCGAGCAGCTTCCAATCGATCAACCGCGCCCAACCGTGGGACGGCCAGGCGTTTTCGCTCGGATGGCGGCCATACCACGGCCAGCACACCGGCACCCCGCCGCGGATCGCCCCGACTTGCGGCCACTTGGCCGCGCACCACAACCAGGGCTTCTGGCCCTTGGGCTGAAAATGCAGCAACTGTGCGCCCTGACGACTGAACACCGCCTGGCACAACGGGTGATCGATCACCAACACGTCGCGCTGTCGATAGCGCTCCCAGGCGAACACCGGGCGCTCGCGCAAGGATCTGAAAAAGCGTTGTAGCGGATGCTCATGCATGGGCCGCAGTCCTGGAAATCATTGAGTTGCTCATCTGGTTGCAACGCGTTCTTTTTGTGGCGAGGGAGCTCGCTCCCGCTCGGCTGCGAAGCAGTCGTAAACAAGGCAAATGCGGTCAGGCTAAGGCACCGCAGTGAATGGCTTTGGGGTCGCTTCGCAACCCAGCGGGAGCAAGCTCCCTCGCCACAGGTTCTGCGCTAGCCAAACGCACACCCCAAAAAAAAGCGGACAGCCTTGGCCATCCGCAAATATGCGCACATAGAGAGGAGCTTATCGCAACAGCGTTAGAACACCGACTGAATTTTCAGGCCAGCCACCAGCGCGTTGTCCACTTCATCCACACCGCCTGGATGAGTGATGTATTGCAGGTTAGGACGTACGGTCAGCCAGTTGGTGACATGGATGCCGTAATTGAGCTCGTAGTTGTACTCAGTGCTACGCAACGGCGCGAACAGTGGATCGTTGTAGTCAGACACACCATTGGCAGCGTTGGTCAGCTCAGCGTTTTTCTTCACGTCTTCGTTGACATGGATACGGGCGAAGCCAATCCCGATGTCATCCTTGGGACGTGCGTCGAACGGCCCCTTGTACACGAACATCAGCGACTGGTAGTTGTCGACGACGTTGGTGTCCTTGTCGTGGAAGGTCGCATTGGCTGCGATGTTCAGGCCGCGGGAAGCGTCACCGTTGTGGGTCGTGAGTTGTTGCTGCGCCACGAACCAGTAGCCGTGCTTGCTGCTGTGGCTGCGATAGGCGTTACCGGTGGTCGCCGCATCGTCGCCGTTGTCGTCCTCACGGACGTCATCAGCCTTGGCCGTGCTCTTGTAGTAGCCGACACGGTATTCGCCCGGCAGGTTGTTGACCTTCGGCGACCAGACCAGCTCGACCGGAATGACGGTGCCCTTGGTACCACTGCCGCTGAGCTTGAAGCCGTTGCCGTGTTCCAGTTGCGAGGGGTTCTGGTTGTACGCACCGATCTGCGCATAGAACTCAGGCGTGATGTTGTACTTCACGCGGATCGCGGCCTGCATGACCGGCCAGTTGTACCAGATACCGGTCGCCCAGTTACCCACTTGAGAGCCGCAGAAGGCCAGGTTCTGGAATTCGCAAGGGAAGGTGTTGAAGTCTTCGCCTTCGCCGAAGTAACCGGCCTTGACGTCCAGTTTGTTATCGAGGAACTGGTGCTTGATCCACAACTGGGTCAGACGGACCATGTGACCCCGGCCATAGACTTCCTGAGAGGAACTCAAGGTCCCGGCACGCGGATCGCCGACACGGTCGTTGGAGATGTTCTCGCCATTACGATTGGTCAGCTGGATCTTGGCCTGGGTGTTATCCCAACCCCACAGCTTTTCCAGGTCCAGCGCTACGCCCAGGCCAAACTGGTCGGAGTAACGCGCGGTCTTGTCGTTGTTGTAGCCGCCATGCAGGTTGGCGCCCATTTCGCCGACGTAGTCGGCCTTGATGTCGATACCCTGCTCGATCAGCTTGGTCCGTTCGCCACCCCAGTCACCCGTCATCCACTGCGAATCGGCGCTGAACGCGTCGGCAGCCTGTGCGCTACCGACCAGCATCATCGCCGCAACGGCTGACAACTGGCAGATAAGCTGGGCGTTATTTTTCTTCTTCATCCCTACATCCTCGTCTTTATTGTTATTAACTGTTTTTATCTAACGCGGTTTACAACGATTGCGATGGGTGGTCCCCCACTCACCGCATACTCCTTTTCCTGTTGGAGCGGCTTGCTCCCACACAGGCCTCTCATCGGCCTTTGAACTGCGCGACGTTTGCGCTCCGGGCATCTGTTTGCGCCTGGCCGGCCACGCCCAGGCGTTCGCCGGACTGGGCATCGAACAGCAGCACTTTCGACGGATCGAATTGCAGCGTCAGGGTTTCTCCAACCTGCGGCGCCACGTCCGGCGCCAGGCGGCAGCAGACCTTGGTGTCGTTGAGGTTGACGAATACCAGGGTGTCCGGCCCGGTAGGCTCGGTGACCTGGACTTCGGCGCGGATGGTCGGCAAGCCATTGGGCTCGCTGCCTGCCAGCATGATCTGCTCCGGGCGCATGCCCAGGATCACTTCGCGGTCTTCCAGGCCGGCGTCCTGCATGCCCATCGGCAGCTCGCAACGGGCCTGGCCGCTGTCGAGCAGCGCCAGCAGGCGACCGTCCTTGCGTTGCAGGCGCAACGGGATGAAGTTCATCGGAGGCGAACCTATGAAACTCGCCACGAACAGGTTGGCCGGGTTGGTATAGATCTCTTTCGGCGTGCCGAACTGCTGGATGATCCCGTCCTTCATCACCGCCACTTTGTCGCCCAGGGTCATGGCTTCGATCTGGTCGTGGGTCACGTAGACCGTGGTGGTCTTCAGGCGTTGGTGCATCAGCTTCATTTCGGTACGCATCTCGACCCGCAGCTTGGCGTCGAGGTTGGACAGCGGCTCGTCGAACAGGTAGATCTTCGGCCGCCGCGCCAGCGCCCGGCCCATGGCTACACGCTGTTGCTGGCCGCCGGAAAGCTGGCCAGGCTTGCGGTTGAGCAGGTGTTCGATCTGCAGCAGCTTGGCCACGCGCGCGACTTCTTCGTCGATAGCAGCCTGGTTCATCTTGCGAATCTTCAGGCCGAACTCGATGTTCTCGCGCACACTCATGGTCGGGTACAGCGCGTAGGACTGGAACACCATGGCGATGTCACGATCCTTCGGGCTCATGCCGCTGACATCCTGGTCACCGATCATGATCGCGCCGCCGGTGATGGTCTCAAGGCCAGCGATGCAGTTCATCAATGTGGACTTGCCGCAGCCCGAAGGTCCGACGAGGATCAGGAACTCACCGTCCTTGATCGACAACTCGATGTTCTTCAGGGTGTCCGGCAGGCCGGCACCATAGGTCTTGTTTACGTTGCGAAGTTCAAGCGTTGCCATGATTACCCCTTGACTGCGCCGGCCGTCAGACCGCGCACGAAATACTTGCCTGCGACCACATAGACCAGCAGGGTCGGCAGCCCGGCGATCATCGCCGCCGCCATGTCCACGTTGTATTCCTTGGCCCCGGTACTGGTGTTGACCAAGTTGTTCAGCGCCACCGTGATGGGCTGCGAATCACCACTGGAGAACACCACGCCGAACAGGAAGTCGTTCCAGATCTGGGTGAACTGCCAGATCAGGCAGACCATGATGATCGGGGTGGACATCGGCAGGATGATCCGCCGGAAAATGGTGAAGAACCCCGCACCGTCCAGTCGCGCCGCCTTCACCAGTGCATCGGGAATGCTGACGTAGTAGTTGCGGAAGAACAGCGTGGTGAACGCCAGGCCGTAGACCACATGCACGAACACCAGGCCCGTGGTGGTACTGGCCAGGCCCATCTTGCCGAGGGTGAACGAAGCCGGCAGCAGAACGGTCTGGAACGGCAGGAAGCAACCGAACAGCAACAGGCCGAAGAACAACTGCGAACCGCGAAAACGCCACATCGACAACACGTAGCCGTTCAAGGCACCGATGGCGGTAGAGATCAGCACCGCCGGGACGGTGATCTTGATCGAGTTCCAGAAGTAGCCGTCCACCGTGGCCCAGGCCTTGACCCAGCCGATGCCGCTGACCACGGTCGGCCAGCTCAGCAGGTTGCCGGTGCTGATGTCTTCCGGCGTCTTGAAGCTGGTCAACAGCATGACCACCAACGGCACCAGGTAAAGCAATACGGCGAGGATCAGCACCGCGTAGATCGCGATGCGGCTCAGGCTGATGGAAGGTTTGGCAGCGAGACTAGTCATGACGCTTGGTCCTCAGCTCGGAGTACAGGTAAGGCACGATGATTGCGAGAATCGCACCGAGCATCAGGATTGCACTGGCCGAGCCCATGCCCATCTGGCCGCGACTGAAGGTGAAGGAATACATGAACATGGCTGGCAGGTCGGAGGAGTAACCCGGGCCGCCGGCCGTCATCGCCGCCACCAGGTCGAAGCTCTTGATCGCGATGTGCGCCAGGATCATCACCGCACTGAAGAACACCGGACGCAGGCTCGGCAGCACCACTTTCCAGTAGATGCGCGGCATGCTCGCGCCATCGATCTGCGCGGCCCGGATGATCGATTGATCGACACCCCGCAGGCCGGCCAGGAACATCGCCATGATGAAGCCCGAGGCCTGCCACACTGCCGCGATCACCAGGCAGTACACCACGCGATCCGGGTCGATCAGCCAATCGAGGCGGAAGCCTTCCCAGCCCCAGTCCCGCAATAATTTGTCCAGGCCCATGCCCGGGTTGAGCAACCATTTCCAGGCCGTACCGGTAACGATCATCGAAAGCGCCATCGGGTACAGGTAGATGGTGCGGATGAAACCTTCGCGACGAATGCGCTGGTCAAGAAACACCGCCAGTAGCACGCCGATCACCAGGGTGATACCGATGAACATGCCGCCAAAGAGCACCAGGTTCTTGCTCGCCACCCACCAGCGATCGTTGTCCATCAGCCGCGCATACTGCGCCAGGCCTGCCCACTTGTAGTTCGGCAAGAAGGTCGAGGTGGTGAACGACAGGACGAACGTCCACAAGATATAGCCATAGAAGCCCACCAGAACGATGAACATGCTCGGCGCCAGCACCAGTTTTGGGAGCCAGCGCTGCAATGCATCGAACGGCGAGGCCTTGCTGAACACAGCAACAGAACTCATGGGAAGATCCAGTACAAGAGAAAAAGACTACAAAACATTCCCTTTGTGGGAGCGAGCTTGCTCACTCCCACAAAGGGACCGCGGCGCTAATTACTTGGCAGCCTGCACCGCTGCGCCCAGTTTCTTGGCGGCATCGGCAGGGTCGGCTTTCGGGTCGTTGATGTAGTTGGTCACCACGTCAAAGAACGCACCTTGTACCGCCAGCGTGGTCGCCATGTTGTGCGCCATGCTCGGCTGCAGGCCGCCGGACTTGGCGTCCGCCAGGAAGTCCTTGGCAGCGGTCTGGGCGCAGGAATCGAACCCATACTTGGCCATGTCGCCGAGCATGTCGTTGCGCACCGGGATCGAGCCCTTGTTGATGCTGAAGACTTTCTGGAAGTTCTCACCCAGCACGACCTTGGCGATATCCTGCTGACCAGCCGCAGTGCCTTTGTCTTTCTGCTTGAACACCGCCAGGGAGTCGATGTTGTAGGTGAACGCCTTGTCGGTCCCCGGGAACGCTACGCACTCGTAGTCCTTGCCGGCGACTTTCTTCGCGGCGGTCCACTCGCTCTTGGCCCAGTCACCCATGATCTGCATGCCGGCCTTGCCGTTGATGACCTTGGCCGCTTCCAGGTTCCAGTCCTGGCCCTTGCCGTCGGCGTCCATGTAGGTCGCGACTTTCTTCAACTCGGTCAAAGCCTTGACCATTTCCGGACCGGTCAGCGCCTTGTTGTCCAGGTCGACCAGGGCCTTCTTGTAACCATCGGCGCCCATGACCGAGAGCACCACGGCTTCGAACACGGTGCTGTCCTGCCAAGGTTGACCACCGTGGGCAAGCGCAATGAAGCCCGCGGCCTTGAGCTTGTCACCGGCGGCGTAGAACTCTTCGAGGGTGGTCGGGTTCTTGGTGATACCGGCTTTCTTGAAGACTTCCGGGTTGATCCACAGCCAGTTGACGCGGTGGATGTTCACCGGCACGGCGACGTAGTCACCGTCGTACTTCACGGTATCGGAGACTTTCTTGTCGAGCAGGCTGTCCCACTTCTCTTCTTTGGCGACGTCTTTCAGGATGTCGGTGTCGAGCAGCCCTGTGGACGCCCACTCCTGGATGTCCGGGCCCTTGATCTGGGCGACACCCGGTGGGTTGCCAGCCACGGCGCGGCTCTTGAGCACGGTCATGGCAGTGGAACCACCACCGCCGGCGACAGCGCCGTCCTTCCAGGTAAAGCCGTCTTTCTCTACCTGGGCCTTGAGCACATCGACCGCGGCTTTTTCGCCACCCGACGTCCACCAGTGGACGACTTCCACGGAACCTTTGGATTCGGCGGCAAGGGTGCTGACAGGGAAGGCTGCGACGGGAAGCAGGGAAGCAAGAGAAATGACAGTAGCGAGGCGAGAAATCGCATTCATCTAGAAGTACCTTTCTTGTTGTTATGCATGCAAGTCTGGTGCTTGCGCTGCATGGATTCTAAACAGGGGAAATCCCTTCGCAGGTAACGAAGGGACGCGTAAATGTCACGACATGGTTACACAGGCGCGGGACTGGAAAGTTTCGCCAGGGCCGTGGCCATGCTCGGTGCCAGGGGCAAGCGCGGAATCAGCACCGCCTGCCAGGCGTGATACAGGTCCGGCTTGCCTGGCCAGATGTCGGCGCTGGGGCGGTTTTGCGGGTCGAGTTCGTGATGCCAACTGCCATTGCAGCGGTCGATGAAGTGTTTGTCACAGAACTCCCAGAAGCGCCGGTACCAGGCTTCGTACTTCGCCTCGTCGGTGCGCTTGAGCAAGGCGCTGGCGGCCGCCGCGGCTTCGGCGTGGACCCAATGCAAGCGATGGCGAACCACGGCGCGGTTGTCCCAGTCCAGGGTGTAGACGATGCCTGGCGCACCATCGACGTCCCAGCCATGGCGGCAGTTCTGGTCGAAGAGTTTCTGCGCGTCCTGGGCCAGCCAACCCGGGGTCAGCATGCCGATCTGCACCCGGGCAGCTTCAAGGTGCAACAGCAGCCGCGCCCATTCGAAACCGTGGCCGGGGGTGGTGCCGTAGGGGCGGAAACCGTCGGCGGGATTGTCCTGGTTGTACTCGCGCAAAGGCTGCCAATGGCGATCGAAATGCTCCACCACCAGGTAATCGTTGGCGGCGGCATGGCCGTGGATGACCCGTTCGACGATGTGCAGGGCGCGGGCCAGCCAGCGAGGATCATCGGTGGCATCGGCCAGGGCCAGGAAGGCTTCGGTGGCGTGCATGTTGCTGTTGGCACCGCGATAGGCCTCTTCGACGCTCCAGTCGCGACTGAAGGACTCGCGCAGGGCGCCCTCTTCTTCACTCCAGAAATGTGTGTCGATGATCCGCACCGCTTCGTCCAGCAACGCTGGCGCGCCGGGACGCTGGGCCACCACCGCGGAACTGGCGGCCAGGGCGACGAAGGCATGCAGGTAGGCAGCCTTGTCGGCGCCGTCTTCATCGGGTCGCGTCGTGGCAAACCAGCCACCGTGCTTGGCGTCGCGCAACGGGCCGCTGAGGGCCTGGATACCGTGATCCACCAGCTCGGCGAAGCCCGGCAGGCCCTGAATGTGGGCCATGGCGAAGCTGTGGGTCATGCGCGCGGTGTTCATGGTTTCGGCCCGGGCGTCGGCCGGCAGATGGCCGTGCTCGTCCAGGTTGCCAAAGCCGTCCGGCAGCTTCGAGGCCTTGGCGAACGCCAGCAGCCGCAAGCCTTCGTCGGCGAGCCAGCGCTGGTGGGCAGGCGCGTTCAGCCAACTGCTGAAGGCCGGTTGGAAGGTGTCCATCGGGAGGTACCTTTTTTGTTGTTTTGACGCAGGGAGTCTAAACAAGGGATGACGGGCGGCAGGTAACGAAAGGGACGAGTTATGTCACCGACTTGTGACATTTCCCTGGAGAGATGTATTGAGGTTCATGGCGCCATCGCGAGCAGTCTCGTTCCTACATTGAGCGCCATGGTGTACACAATTTTTGTGTCCACCACTGAACCCTGTGGGAGCGAGCCTGCTCGCGATGAACGATAACGCAGTCCAATCAATCCACACTGCGCGGCAACTGCAACGTCACCCGCAACCCACCCTCGCGCAGGTTCTGCAAGCTCACTTCACCACCATGGCTGTGGGCGATGTTGCGAGCGATGCCCAGGCCCAGGCCATAGCCCTGCTGTTGCCCGGCGAGGCGAAAGTGCGGTTCGAAGACTTGCTCCAGGCGCTGTTCCGGTACGCCCGGACCTTCGTCGTCGACGTGCAGGATGAACGCGGTTTCATCGTCATCGATATGCAGGTGGGCGTTCTGCCCGTATTTCAACGCGTTGTCGATCAGGTTGCCTATGCAACGTTTGAGGGCCAGCGGCTTGCCGGGATACGGCGCCAGTGCCCGACCATCCTGGGTTACCCGGCCGTTGCCGTTGGGCGCCAGGTAAGGTTCGACCAGGCAATCGAGCACATGGTTGAGATCCACCGGCTCGATGTTCTCGTGAATGTCGGTGTCCTTGACGCATTGCAGCGCGCCTTTGACCAACAACTCCAGTTCGTCCAGGTCGCGGCCGAACTTGGCTTGCAGGTTTTCGTCCTCCAGCAGTTCGACTCGCAAGCGCAGCCGCGTGATTGGCGTGCGCAAGTCATGGGAAATCGCGCTGAACAACTGGCTGCGTTCAGTGAGGTAACGGCTGATGCGTTCGCGCATGGCATTGAACGCCCGCCCCACCTCCACCACTTCGCTGCCGCCGCCCTCGGCCACCGGCTCCACTTCGGCGCCCAGGGACATGTCCCGCGCCGCCCGCGCCAAACGCTTGAGGGGCCGGCTCTGCCAATGCACCAGCAAACCAATGAACAGCAGCAACAAGCTACTGGTGAGCACGATGAAACCGACCTGTTGCTTGGGCAGGTCTTGTTCTTCAAGGCTGGTGTAGGGCTCGGGCAGCAACGAAGCGATGTACAGCCATTCGCCTGGCGCCATCTGGATCTGCGTGACCAGCACCGGAGGGTTCACGGGCTCCAGGGTCAGGGCATAGTGAGCCCACGAGCGGGGCAATTCATCGAGCTTGAGCCCGGCGTTGAAAATCCGCAGGTCGTCGGGGCTGACAAAATTCACCGAGATATCGGCGTTACTGCCCAATGAGCGCCGCAGCACATCGTCCACTGCCTTGAGCACCGCCAGCTTGCGCGGCGTGACCGGCAGCACGTCCATGCCCAGGGGCTTATCGTTGAGCGTCACGACAAACCGCGTACCGCCCATGCTGCGCAGCTGGTCCAGCACCAACGGCCGGTACGCCACGGGTAGCGAACGCAAGTAACTGACGCTGGCAGTCATCGAATGGGCCAGGCTGCGGGCGCTGGTGACCAGGCCCTCGAGCTGGGTGGCGCGCAGTTGCGAGACCCAGATCAGGCTGGACAAGGTCTGGGCGAACAGCACCACCAGCAAGGTCAGCAGTAGCATCCGCCCCAGCAACGAGCGCGGTAACGGCACCCGCCGAGCGACTTTCTTGACCCAATCAATGACCATTGCTGGCAACCACACTGGCCGCCAGTTGATAGCCGCTGCCACGCACCGTGCGAATCAGCCGCGGCGGCTTTTCGGTGTCACGCAGGCGCTGGCGCAGGCGACTGACCGCCATGTCGACGATCCGATCCAGAGGCATCAGGTCACGCCCACGGGTCGCATTGCCGATGGTGTCGCGATCGAGGATTTCCTGGGGATGGTCGAGAAACAACTTGAGCAGGGCGAAGTCGGCACCGGAGAGAATCACCTCTTCACCGTCAGTGTGGAACAGCCGATGGCTGACCATGTCCAGCCGCCATTC
The DNA here is from genome assembly GCF_013347965.1 of Pseudomonas bijieensis. Classification (NCBI taxonomy): domain Bacteria; kingdom Pseudomonadati; phylum Pseudomonadota; class Gammaproteobacteria; order Pseudomonadales; family Pseudomonadaceae; genus Pseudomonas; species Pseudomonas bijieensis. The sequence goes on from NZ_CP048810.1 coordinate 2,743,430, forward strand.
ATCGAAGGCCAGCACTTCGCTGCCGGAGCGCTCCTGGCCGAACTGCGCCCGGCGCAGCAGAGCCTTGATGCGTGCCTGTAATTCACGCGGGCTGAAAGGCTTGCCCAAGTAATCATCGGCGCCCAATTCAAGACCGATGACCCGATCGGCCTCGTCGGAACTGGCGGTGAGCATGATGATCGGCACATGGGCCTGGCGTGGGTGCTGGCGAACCCAGCGACAAAGGCTGAAGCCGTCTTCATCGGGCAGCATCACATCGAGGATTACCAGGTCGCTCGGCGCCTCGTTCAGCGCCTGGCGAAACCCGGCGCCGTCGGGCGTGGTACGCACGTGGAAACCCGCACGACTGAGGTAAGTGTCCAGCAGTTCGCGAATCTCCTGGTCGTCGTCGACCAACAAAATCGATTTGTTCACTGAACTCACGGGGCCTCGTCCTTGTTGTTTGGATTGCGGCGATTATGCCTGATGGATGAGGACTACAAACATCGCTAAACCATTGTGGGAGCGGGCTTGCTCGCGAAGGCAGTGTGTCAGACAACGAAAATATTGAATGACACACCGCCTTCGCGAGCAAGCCCGCTCCCACAGGAGACCACATTTCAACTTTAAACGGGGGGTCGATTGCTCCAACGCCACGCCCGCTCCCATCAGGCCGGAGTACGGCGCAGTCACCAGCCAGACCGGAATGCCCTTGAAGTAGTCGCTCATGCAACCCTTGTCGGCGAAGCAGCGGGCGAAGCCGCTTTCGAGGAAGAAATCGGCGAACCGCGGGACCACGCCACCGACGATGTAGACGCCGCCGCGCCCGCCCAGCGTCAATACGTTGTTGCCGGCCACGCGCCCCAGCCAGCGGCAGAACTGCTCGAGCACTTCCAGGGCAATGGGATCGCCAGCCAGGCCAGCTGCGGTGATGGACTCGGGAGTGTCGAGCACCGGCACATGGCCGTCCACCGCGCAAATGGCCCGGTACACCCGCGGCAAACCGCTGCCGCTCAGGGCAGTTTCGGCGCTGACGTGGCCGATCTCGTTGTAGATGTGCTGCCACAGCTGGGTTTCCCGCGGGCTGCTCATGGGCAGGTCGACATGGCCACCCTCCCCCGGCAACGCCGCGAAACGGCCTTCCCCCAGATCCAACAGCGTACCGACGCCCAGCCCGGTGCCCGGCCCGATCACCACCGCCGGACGCATCGGCTCCGGGGTACCTTCGCAGACGACCCGGTATTCATCGGGACGCAAACGGGTCATGCCCAGGGCCATGGCCGAGAAGTCGTTGACCAGCAACAGCTTCTCCACCTGCAGGGTCTTGCAGAACGCCAGGTTGCTCAGGCGCCAGTGATTGTTGGTGAACCGAAACTCATCGCCGCTCACGGGACCGGCCACCGACAGGCACACCGAACCGATGGCGCCCGGTTTCAAACCCAAGCCGCTCAGGTAAACCTGGATGGCATCTTCAGGGCAGGCGTAATCCGCCGTCGCCAGCACCTGGATGTTTTCCAGGTTGTGGTTCTTCCACAACGCGAAACGTGCGTTGGTCCCACCGATATCACCGACCAAAGCCAGTTTCAATTAAGCGTCTCCAGGGCAGAAGTGAAGGCGCTGGCGCCCTGCTCCGCCGAGCTGAAGGCCATGCGCATGAAACCGAACAGCTCACGACCGGTGCCGATGTTGTTGCCCAACAGGCCCTTGGCCGGCGTGCGCGCGGCGAATTCCTCGGCGTCCACCTTCAATTCCAAGGTGCCTTTGACGCCATCGACGCGGATGATATCGCCCTCCTGCACCCGGGCCAACGCACCGCCGACATAAGCTTCGGGGCTGACGTGAATGGCCGCCGGGATTTTCCCCGACGCGCCGGACATGCGCCCATCGGTCACCAGCGCCACTTTGAAGCCACGGTCCTGCAACACACCGAGGAATGGCGTCATCTTGTGCAGCTCCGGCATGCCGTTGGAGCGCGGGCCCTGGAAGCGCATCACCGCGACGAAATCCTTCTCCAGCAAACCGGCCTTGAATGCATCGGCCAGGTCCTGCTGATCCTGGAACACCATCGCCGGCGCCTCGACAATCTGGTTTTCCAGGGCCACGGCCGAGACCTTCATCACCCCACGCCCCAGGTTGCCTTCCATCACCCGCAGGCCACCTTCAGGCGAGAACGCGCGGGCCACCGGGCGCAGGATGTTTTCGTCGAGGCTTTCGATCGGGCCGTCGCGCCACACCAGCTCGCCATCCTCCAGGAACGGTTCCTGGGTATAGCGACTCAAGCCATGACCGAGCACGGTGTTGACGTTTTCGTGGAGCAAACCGGCTTCCAGCAGTTCACGGATCAGGAACGACATACCGCCCGCAGCCTGGAAGTGGTTGATGTCGGCCTTGCCGTTCGGGTAGACGTGGCTCAGGGTCGGCACCACCTCGGAAAGGTCGGCCATGTCCTGCCAGGTCAACTGGATGCCTGCCGCCATGGCGATGGCCGGCATGTGCAGGGTGTGGTTGGTGGAGCCGCCGGTGGCGTGCAGCGCAACGATGGAGTTGACCAGCGAGCGCTCGTCGACGATTTCGCCGATGGGCATGAAGTTGCCGCTTTGCTTGGTCATGCGCGTGACCTGGAACGCCGCTTCGCGGGTCAGGGCATCGCGCAACGGCGTGTTCGGGTTGACGAACGAGGCGCCAGGCAAGTGCAGGCCCATCACTTCCATCAGCAACTGGTTGGTGTTGGCGGTGCCGTAGAAGGTGCAGGTGCCAGGGCTGTGGTAGGACTTCATCTCCGATTCCAGCAGCTCTTCGCGGGTGGCCTTGCCTTCGGCATAGCGCTGGCGCACGTCGGCTTTTTCCTTGTTGGAAATGCCCGAGACCATCGGCCCGCCCGGCACGAAGATGGTCGGCAAGTGACCGAAGCGCAGCGCGCCCATCATCAGGCCCGGCACGATCTTGTCGCAGATGCCAAGCATCAGCGCGCCATCAAACATGTTGTGGGACAGCGCCACCGCCGTGGAGAGCGCGATCACTTCGCGGCTCGGCAGGCTCAGTTCCATCCCCGCCTCGCCCTGGGTCACGCCGTCGCACATCGCTGGCGTACCGCCGGCAAACTGGCCGACCGAGCCGATTTCGCGCAGGGCTTTCTTGATCTGTTCCGGGAAGGTTTCGTAGGGCTGGTGGGCCGAGAGCATGTCGTTATAGGACGACACGATGGCGATGTTGGCGGCGTTCATCATCCGCAGGTGGTGTTTGTCTTCGGTGCCGCAACCGGCCACACCGTGAGCGAAGTTGGCGCACTGCAGCTTGCCGCGCATCGGACCATCGCTGGCTGCACCGTGGATCAATGCAAGGTAAGCCTGACGCGTGGCGCGGCTGCGGGCGATAAGCCGTTCGGTGACCTCAAGAACGCGGGGATGCATGTGTAGAACTCCAGGCTAACGGGTGTGGCGACCTGATTGTCTATGCTGGTCAAAAGCCCGCCGCACGCTGTGTAAAGGCGAGGCGGCAGACTGTTTATTGACCGTTCGGACCAGTTGATTCAGGTCACTCGTTGTAGATAAAACAAAATATTGCCACTAAAAAGGCTTGTTTTCTATTTTTATGCGAATAATCTTGTAATTCCAACAACAAATCGACGGCGGCGCAGTTAATGACTCTTCGAATCGCAATCAATGGTTTTGGCCGCATCGGCCGCAACGTCCTCCGAGCACTGTATACCCAAGGCTATCGTCGCGACTTGCAGATCGTCGCCATCAACGATCTGGGCGACAGTGCGATCAATGCCCATCTGCTCAAGTTCGACACCGTCCACGGCACCTTCGATGCCGAGGTACAGCATGATCACGAAAGCCTGACGGTCAATGGCGACCGCATCTCGGTCAGCGCCATCCGCAACCCGGCCGAACTGCCTTGGGCCGCTGAAAAAATCGACGTTGTGTTCGAATGCACCGGCCTGTTCACCGATCGTTCCAAAGCGGCGGCCCATATCAGCGCCGGCGCGCGCAAGGTGATCATCTCGGCCCCGGCCAAGGGCGCCGATGCCACCGTGGTGTATGGCGTGAACCACGACATCCTGCGCCAGTCCCACCAGATCATCTCCAACGCTTCGTGCACCACCAACTGCCTGGCCCCGGTGGCCCAGGTGCTGCACCGCGAACTGGGCATCGAAAGCGGCCTGATGACCACCATTCATGCCTACACCAACGACCAGAACCTGACCGACGTCTACCACAGCGACCCGTACCGCGCCCGTTCGGCCACCCAGAACATGATCCCGAGCAAGACCGGCGCCGCCGAAGCGGTGGGCCTGGTGCTGCCGGAACTGGCGGGCAAGTTGACCGGCATGGCGGTACGTGTACCGGTGATCAACGTGTCCCTGGTCGACCTCACCGTGCAGCTCAAGCGCGAAGCATCGGCCGAAGACGTCAACGAACTGCTGCGCCACGCCAGCCAGCATTCCAAGATCCTCGGCTACAACACCCTGCCGCTGGTCTCCAGTGACTTCAACCACAACCCGCTGTCGTCGATCTTCGACGCCAACCACACCAAGGTCAGCGGCAAGCTGCTCAAGGTACTGGCCTGGTATGACAACGAATGGGGCTTCTCCAACCGCATGCTCGATAACTGCCTGGCGTTGTGTAACGCCGAGTAATCCTCGCAGAGCCGGCCGCGCCTTGTAGTGTGGGAGCGAGCCTGCTCGCGATAGCGGTCTATCAGTCAACACTGTGCTGGCTGATACGACGCTATCGCGAGCAGGCTCGCTCCCCACATTTGCTTCGGCGCCAATGAATGAACGCTTGACCCGCTCCGTAGATGATAAGCATTATCATCTACTCAAACCGGATCGGGCCCTACCGTGAGTCAATCGCGCTTTCATCACGTCTTCCTCGCCCAGCGCACGCCGCTGCTGCGCACCCTTGAGCGCATGGTCAGCAACCCCAGCACCGCCGAAGACCTGCTTCAGGAAACCTACCTGCGCGTGACCCGCGCACTGGGCGAACGCACGGTCGAACACCTCGAACCCTTTGTTTTCCAGACCGCCCGCAACCTGGCGCGGGACCATCTGCGTGCCCGGCGTATCCAGTCACGGACCTTGCTCGATGACGTGCCGCTGGAAGTCGTCCACAACGTCGTCGCCCCCCAGAGCAGTGCCGAGGACGCCGCCCACGCCCAGCAACTGCTCGAGCGCCTGAATGTCAGCCTGCAGGCCCTGAGCTCGCGACAGCAGCAGATCTTCATCCTCAGCCGCCTGCATGGCCACAGTTATCAGGAAATCGCCGAACGGCTGGGCGTGTCCCTGAGTACCGTGCAAAAGGAACTGAAACTGATCATGGCGATCTGTGTGGGTGTGGCGGAACGCAGCCACGGTGAGCAGTGACCTGCCTCACGCTTCAGGCCATGAACTGCCTACAGACTTGCCACTTGCTGCGTCCAACTTGTAGCTTGGGCCCGTGCCGCTAATACCGAGATCCCACTGTGACGGACAATCACCGCTCTGCTGAGCCGACTGCGACGCAGGAAACCGCCCATGCCATGGAACAGGCGCTGGACTGGCTGATCCTGCTGGACAACCCCAGCGAGGAACAGACGCGGCAGTTCCACGCCTGGCTGGCGGCCGATCCACGCCATGGCGAGGCGTTCGCCCGGGCCCAGGCGATCTGGAACGGCCCGCAGGTGATGGAAAGTGCCCGTCGACTCGACGCCACGCCCAGGGTCACCGCGCTGTCGCGCCTGCGTGCCCACTGGAAGCCCCTGGCCACCGCCGCCGTGCTGCTTCTCGGCCTGTTCAATTTCAGCGACCTGCCCCTGCGCTTGCAGGCCGACCACCTGACCGTGGTCGGTGAGCGCCAGCGCCTGCAATTGGAGGACGGCTCCCAGGTCCTGCTCAACACCGACTCGGCCTTCTCCAGCACGTTCAATGAACAACGGCACGTGGCGCGCCTGTACAAGGGCGAGGCGTTTTTCGAAGTGCCGGGCAACCGCAACTTGCCGCTGCAAATCGATGCCGGCCCCGTCACGGCCAGCGTCAGCGACACCACCTTCGCCGTGCGTTACCTCGACGGCGTGGCCCAGGTCCAGGTTCAGCGCGGCGATGTGGACCTGCGGGCCAACCGCAACGACACCCATGTACGGCTGTCCGCTGGCGAAAGCATCCGCATAGGTCCCAACGGCTTCGACCGCCCGGCCCGGCTCGATGCCAACACGGACCTGGCCTGGGTCCAGGGTCGGCTGGTGTTCGAGAACCGGCCACTGAGCCAGGTACTGGCCGAGCTGCGCCGTTACTACCCCGGCTGGATCATCAACAGCAACGAACAGTTGGCCAACGTTGCCGTGACCGGCAATTACCGCCTCGACCAGCCGTTGGACGTGGTCCGCTCGCTGGCCCATATCACCTCGGCGCGGCTCCAGGAGTTCCCGGCGCTGGTGATCCTGAACTGAATGAGAATTATTTTTACTCGATAGGCTTCGCTGGTTCGTCTCGTTATAGCCAATGCAATTGATTCGCATCCACGGATGTGAGTCTGCACCTATAACAGATGCGACACGGAGCGCTATCGATGTCCTCTCGCCTTACTTGCCGGTTTCTTGCCCCCTCTTGCACGTTGTCACTGCTCACCGCCGCCATCCTGATAGCCGGCACCGCACCGCTCGCCCTGGCCGCCGCCACGGTGCAACCCCCTGCACGCAACACGGGCGACTACACCTTTGCCATTGCCCGGCAGCCATTGGTCTCGGCCCTGAATGCATTCACCGCTATCACAGGCTGGCAAGTCGGCATGCCGGCGGAACTGGCCGAAGGCGTCGCCTCGCCAGGGGTGAGCGGCTCGCTGCCACCAGACAAAGCCCTGGAGCGCCTGTTGGTGGGGACCAACCTGAGCTACCGCAAGCTGGGCGACAACAGCATCATCCTGCAAAAGCGCAGTACCGGCAGCACGCTGGAGTTGCAACAGGTAACCATCAGCGCCACCCGCCAGGAACAGGACATCACCAGCGTACCGAGCACGGTCACTGTCCACGACCGCCAGGAACTGGACCGCAACAACGTCAACACCCTCAAAGACCTGGTGCGCTATGAACCGGGCGTATCGGTGGGCGGCGCGGGCCAGCGCGGCGGCATCAGCGGCTACAACATCCGCGGCATCGACGGCAACCGGATCCTGACCCAGGTCGACGGCGTGGAAGTACCCGATGGTTTTTTCAACGGTCCCTATGCCAAGACCCAGCGCAACTACGTCGACCCGGAAATCGTCAAGCGTGTGGAAATCCTGCGCGGCCCGGCCTCGGTGCTGTACGGCAGCAATGCCATTGGCGGTGCCGTCAGCTACTTCACCCTCGATCCGGATGACATCATCAAACCAGGCCAGGACGTTGGCGCTCGCCTGAAGACCGGCTACAGCTCCGCCGACGAGAGCTGGCTCAAGTCCGCCACCGTCGCCGGTCGCAGCGGGCCGTTCGACGGCCTGTTGCACTACAGCCAACGCGACGGTCACGAAACCGAATCCTACGGCAGCCACAACGGCACCGGCCTGGACCGTACCGCCGCCAACCCGGAAGACGTGCGCGCCAACAACGTGCTGGCCAAGCTCGGCTGGAACTACAACGACGACGCGCGCCTGGGCCTGGTCTACGAGAAATACAAGGACGACCGCGACACCGATCTGAAAAGCGCCTATGGCGGCCCCTACTCCAACGGCCGCCCCACAATCCCCACCTCCATGCTGCCCGGCGGCATGTACCAGTGGCGCACCGGCAACGACACCATCAGCCGCGAGCGTTTCGGCCTGGAGCACAGCTTCGCCCTCGACAGCCTGCTGGCCGACCACGTCAAGTGGAGCCTGAACCACCAGATCGCCAAGACCGACCAGAGCACCGCCGAGTTCTACTTCCCCATCACCCGCCAGGTGCTGCGCACCCGGGACACCCTCTACGAAGAAAAACAGTGGGTCTTCGACGCGCAACTGGACAAGGCCTTCAACGTCGCCGACACCGATCACGCCCTGACCTACGGCACCACGATCAAGCAACAGAAAGTCACCGGTTCGCGCAGTGGCAATGGCGTGTGCCTGGCGGTTGGCGTGGGTTGTTCAGCAGTGGGCGCCATCAGCACCCGGGACGTGCTGGCAAAAGCCAGTGATTTCCCGGATCCGACCATCGACACCTACAGCCTGTTCGCCCAGGACCAGATCAGTTGGGACCGCTGGACCTTCACACCCGGCCTGCGCTACGACTACACCCGCCTCAAACCCCACCTGACCGAGGAGTTCCTCAACACCGTGGACCCAACCAGTGGCGGTGAAGTCAGCGACAAGAACAAGACCTGGCACCGCGTCTCGCCCAAGTTCGGCATGACCTATGCCCTGACCGACCAGTACACCTGGTACGGTCAGTACGCCGAGGGTTTCCGCACCCCGACCGCCAAGGCCTTGTACGGGCGTTTCGACAACCCCGGCGCTGGCTACAGCGTGGAGCCCAACCCCGACCTGGAGCCGGAAAAAAGCAAAAGCTACGAGACTGGCCTGCGCGGCCGTTTCGACGCCGGCTCGTTCGACGTGGCGGTGTTCTACAACAAGTACCGCGACTTCATCAACGAGGACGCCATCACCCCCGGCGCCAACCAGTTGACCTTCCAGAGCAACAACATCAAGCACGCCACCATCAAGGGCGTCGAAGCCAGGGGACGCCTGGAACTGGACGTGCTGGGCGCGCCAAAGGGCCTGTACACCCAAGGCTCGGTGGCTTACGCCTACGGACGCAACGCCGACACCGGCGAACCGCTCAACAGCGTCAACCCGCTGACCGGCGTGTTCGGCCTGGGTTACGACCAGGACCACTACGGCACCTTGCTCAGCTGGACTCTGGTCAAGAAAAAGGACCGCGTCGACGACAGCAACTTCAACTCGCCCGATGGCGTGAGCAGCCAGTTCAAGACCCCGGGTTTCGGCATTCTCGACCTGAGCGGCTTCTACAAGGTGACCGACGACATCACCGTCAGCGGCGGTCTCTACAACCTCACCGACAAGAAGTACTGGCTGTGGGATGACGTGCGCGGCTACGACAGCGTCGGCGAAGCGGCGGTGCTGAACCCCGCCAACCTCGATCGCCTGACGGCGCCCGGGCGTAACTTCGCGGTGAACCTGATCTGGGATATCTGACTCGGTTGCCCAGGCCAAACAAATACCCGTAGTGAGGAGGGTCATGTGGGAGCAAGGCTTGCCCGCGATGAAGGCCATGCGGTCTTTCCAGAGATCGAGGCGCCTGTTCGCGAGCAAGCTTTGCTCCCACAGCCCCTCGCCACACCGTTCTAATTCGAAGGAGTTTCCATGACCACACAACATCCCACTTCACGCTCCCAACGCCTGAACCAGATCACCCACGAGCCCCACAGCAAGCTCGACGCACTGGTCAAGGCCCACGCCCCCTTCGAAACCCCGGCCAGCTTCGCCCGCTTCGTCGTAGCCCAGTACCTGTTCCAATCGGAACTGATGGCGCTGTACAACGATGCCGAACTGTCCACCCTGATCCCCGACCTGCCGGCCCGTTGCCGGGCAGAAGCGGCCAAGGCGGATCTGGCAGACCTGGACACCGAAGTCCCCACGCCAGTGACCGGAGCGGTGAAAAACCCGACCCAGGCCGAAGCCCTGGGCTGGCTGTTCGTCTCCGAAGGCTCCAAGCTCGGCGCCGCATTCTTGATCAAGCGTGCCGTGGGCCTGGGGCTGAGCGAAACCTTCGGCGCCCGGCACCTGGCGGAACCCGCTGGCGGGCGCGCCGAAGGCTGGAAAACCTTCACCCGCACCCTCGATGGCCTGGCCTTCACCGAGCAGCAGGAAGCCGAGGCGGACCAAGGCGCGCTGGATGCCTTCAACCGCTTTACGGTGTTGCTAGAGCATGCCTATGCGGTCGAGTTGGCCTGAAAATTCACCGCTGTCCCTTGTGGGAGCGAGCCTGCTCGCGATTGCAGTGTGTCAGCTCCAATGATGGCGCCTGACACACCGCTATCGCGAGCAGGCTCGCTCCCACGAGGACATGCGTATGCGTGAAAGATACTGATGAACCGTCCCACGAAACTCACCCGACTGCTCTTCGCCCTGCTCGCCTACACCAGCCTGGCCATCGGCCTGGTCGCCATCGTCGTGCCCGGCCTGCCGACGACCGAGTTCATCCTGTTGGCCGCCTGGGCCGCAACCCGCAGTTCGCCGCGCCTGAGCGCCTGGCTGGAGAACCATCGGTTGTTCGGGCCGATGCTGCACAACTGGCGCAACGGAAAAATCATCCCGCGCCGGGCCAAGCTCGGTGCCACCGCCAGCATGCTGTTCTGCGCCGGACTGATGCTGGTGATGCTTGACCACGGCTGGCCGGTTTATCTGGCACTCATGGCCATGGGCCTGGGCAACCTGTGGATCTGGTCGCGACCGGAACAGGTACAGGGCACTTGTTCCCGCTGGGCCGCAAAGCAGCCCCCAACGGGATTTTGAACTATGATCGCCCTCTCGTACCGGAGGGCTTTCGATGTCAGATCTGCTCACGTCCATGCAAGCCGCGCTTGGTTTGCCCACGACCCCGATCAACTTCACCGGCGACGGTGCCCTGCCCTCGGCGTTCGCCGTCACGGAGCTGGCTTGCGCCAGCATCGCCGCGGCCGGCCAGGCCGCCGCCGAGCTCATCCACCAACAAACCGGCCGCCTGCCGCCTGTGGAGGTCGATCGGCGCCTGGCGTCGTTCTGGTTCTCCACCTCCCTGCGCCCCGTCGGCTGGAGCGTGCCGCCGATGTGGGACCCGGTGGCCGGCGACTATGCCAGCGCCGACGGCTGGATTCGCCTGCACACCAACGCGCCACATCATCGCCTTGCCGCAGAAAAAGTCCTCGGTACCTGCACCGACCGCGCCGACATGGCGGCCAGGGTGGCCCGCTGGAACAAGGCCGAGCTGGAGCAGGCGGTGGTCGACGCGGGCGGTTGCGCCGCCGAGATGCGTTCATGGCAGGCATGGCAAACCCATCCTCAAGGCCTGGCAGTCAATGCCGAGCCGCTGGTGCACCTGAGTGAAAAGCCTGGAGAGCAGCGCAAGCCCTGGCTCGGCTCCGTGACCCAGCCACTGGCGGGCCTCAAGGTACTGGACCTGACCCGCGTACTGGCCGGCCCCGTCGCCAGCCGCTTCCTCGCCGGCCTGGGGGCCGACGTGCTGCGCATCGACCCACCGACCTGGAACGAACCCGGCGTAGTGCCGGAAGTCACCCTCGGCAAACGCTGCGCTCGCCTGGATTTGCACCAAGCTGAAGATCGCGTGGCATTTGAGGCTCTGCTCAAGGACACCGACATCCTCCTGCACGGCTACCGTGCCGACGCCCTGGAACGCCTGGGCTATGGCGCCGAGCAGCGCCGGCAGATAGCCTCGGGCCTGATCGACGTCAGCCTCAACGCCTACGGCTGGAGCGGCCCGTGGCAGAACCGGCGCGGCTTCGACAGTCTGGTGCAGATGAGCAGCGGCATTGCCGACGCCGGCATGGGCTGGAAACACACCGACAAACCGACACCGCTGCCGGTGCAAGCGCTGGATCACGGCACCGGCTATCTGCTGGCGGCCAGCGTCCTGGTGTTGTTGTCCCGGTGCCTGGCAAGCGGTCACGGCGGCTCGGCACGCTTGTCACTGGCGCGTACGGCGAAGCTGTTGATCGAGCGTGGCGCAGGGGGACTCGACCCCATTGCGCGCCGAGGCCGCCGATGATCAGGGACTGCTGGTCGAGCAGACCCCCTGGGGACCGGCCCATCGCCTGCAGGTGCCCTTGAAAATTACCGGGACACCGCTGCAATGGACCTTGCCGGCGGCTGAACTGGGTGCACATCGCGCGCAGTGGTGATAGCCGCCAACGCGAGCAAGACATTGTGGCGAGGGGATTTATCCCCGCTGGGGCGCGAAGCGGCCCCCCAAGAGCAGGTTAGTGATTTTCCTGGCACACCGAGGCGCCAGGTTTCAGGGCCGCTTCGCGCCCCAACGGGGATAAATCCCCTCGCCACAACGGCCGCCTCTAACCCGCCGCAAAGGTGACCTTCGCCTCACAGTGTCAAAAACCCACTGTACAACCCATAAGCCGCCAAGCCCGCCCCGGACATCACACACGCAAAGACGCCCTTCTCCACGTGAGTGAACAACGGCTGCCGCTGCTCACGCTTGGCCTGGGCAAACAGGATCACCCCCGGCGCATACAACAGCGCCGACAGCAGCAGGTATTTCACCCCCTCCGGCATACAGCAGCCACACCGCATAACACAGCGCGACGCCACCGATGCACAGGTCTTTCATGCGCCGGGCCGAGGCCTGTTCATAGGTTTCCCCGCGGGCGCACAGCAGCACCGCATAAGCCGCCGACCATAGGTACGGCACCAGGATCATCGACGAGGCGAGATAGATCAGGCTGGTGTAGGTGCCTGCGGAAAACAGGGTGATCAACAAAAACAGCTGGATCATGCCATTGGTCAGCCACAGCGCATTGACCGGAGCATGGTTGGCATTCTCCTTGGTCAGGAACGCGGGCATGGTCTTGTCCCGGGCGGTGGCGTAGAGAATTTCCGCGCACAGCAACGCCCAGGACAGTAGAGCGCCGAGCAGTGACACCGCCAATCCGACACTGATCAGCAAGGCGCCCCACGGCCCGACAATGTGCTCCAGGACGCCAGCCAGGGACGGGTTCTGCAACTGCGCCAGTTCAGGCTGGCTCATGACCCCCAGGGACAACACATTCACCAGTACCAGCAGCGCCAATACCCCGAGGAACCCGATCACCGTCGCACGCCCTACGTCCGCACGTTTTTCTGCCCGTGCCGAATACACGCTGGCGCCTTCGATGCCGATGAACACGAACACCGTGACCAGCATCATGTGCCGCACCTGGTCCATCACACTGCCCAGGTCCGGGCTCAGCACGCCCCAGATATCGCGGGTGAAAATCTCTGCCTTGAAGGCCACGGCGGCCATGACGATGAACATCAACAGCGGCACGACCTTGGCCACAGTGGTCACCAGGTTGATGAACGCCGCCTCCTTGATCCCACGCAGCACCAGGAAATGCACCGCCCACAGCAGCAACGATGCACACCCGATAGCCACCGGCGTATTGCCTTGACCGAACACCGGGAAGAAATAGCCCAAGGTACTGAACAACAATACGAAGTAACCGACGTTGCCCATCCAGGCGCTGATCCAGTAGCCCCAGGCGGACGAGAAGCCCATGTAGTCACCGAACCCGGCCTTGGCATAGGCATACACGCCCGAGTCCAATTCCGGCTTGCGGTTGGCCAGGGTCTGGAACACGAAGGCCAGGGTCAGCATGCCGACGGCGGTAATGGCCCAGCCGATCAGCACCGCACCGACGTCGGCCCGAGCCGCCATGTTTTGCGGCAGGGAAAAGATCCCACCTCCGATCATCGACCCCACCACCAGGGCGACCAGGGCGCCAAGTGGCAACTTTTCAATCGGCTGCGACATGTTCTCTCACTATTAAATAAGTAAATAAAGCGACATAACGTTTTTGAATAACGTCACCCCCGCAAAGTCCAAAAGTTTATGTCCTGTCCATTATCCAAGACGTTAATTTAAAAGACCATGCGGCACGATTATTTCTGTCATGCAGGCAGCCTACAAAATAGTTGCGACTCAGTGAAAATCAACTAGCGTGAATAATCCCAAGGCGAGGAAAACTTCCAACACCCTCGCCGAAGCCGCACGAAACGGGCCTTCCAAGCACTATAGACACCCACGGACGCTGTTAACTTCTTCATTAACAATGGAATGTTGCCATGCACTGATCCAGATCAGCTATTCAACTTTCAAATCGACTTAGTCTGTTGACTCTCTTCTCCTGCGCTGGAGTCTCGCAAATGTCTGATACCCCCGCAAAACTTCGATTGGGTGCATTGGTTGCACTGGTGGTCGGCTCGATGATCGGTGGCGGGATCTTTTCCTTGCCACAAAACATGGCGGCCAGTGCCGATGTCGGTGCGGTGCTGATCGGCTGGGCCATCACCGCCGTCGGCATGCTGACCCTGGCTTTCGTGTTCCAGACCCTGGCTAACCGCAAACCCGATCTGGACAGCGGTGTGTATGCCTATGCCAAGGCCGGTTTTGGCGACTACATGGGTTTCTCGTCGGCCTGGGGCTACTGGATCAGCGCCTGGTTGGGCAACGTCGGTTACTTCGTCCTGTTGTTCAGCACCCTGGGCTACTTCTTCCCGATTTTTGGTGAGGGCAACACTGTCGCCGCGGTGATTGGCGCCTCGGTGTTGTTATGGGCGGTGCATTGGCTGGTGCTGCGCGGCATCAAGGAAGCGGCGTTCATCAACCTGGTGACCACCGTCGCCAAGATCGTACCGCTGGTGCTGTTCGTGCTGATCGCGGTGTTCGCCTTCAAGCTCGATATTTTCACCGCCGACATCTGGGGCCTGAAGAACCCGGATCTGGGCAGTGTGATGAACCAGGTGCGCAACATGATGCTGGTCACCGTGTGGGTGTTCATCGGCATCGAAGGTGCGAGTATTTTTTCCGCCCGGGCCGAGAAACGTACCGACGTGGGCAAGGCCACCGTGATCGGTTTCATCACCGTGCTGCTGTTCCTGGTGCTGGTGAACGTATTGTCCCTGGGCATCATGACCCAGCCTGAATTGGCAAAATTGCAGAACCCGTCCATGGCCGCCGTGCTGGAGCATGTGGTGGGGCACTGGGGCGCGGTGCTGATCAGCGTCGGCCTGATCATCTCGCTGCTCGGCGCCCTGCTGTCCTGGGTGTTGCTGTGCGCCGAGATCATGTTCGCCGCCGCCAAGGACCACACCATGCCCGAGTTCCTGCGCCGGGAGAACGCCAACCACGTACCGGCCAACGCCCTGTGGCTGACCAATGCGATGGTCCAGCTGTTTTTGGTCATCACCCTGTTCTCGGCCAGCACTTACCTGTCTCTGATCTATCTCGCCACCTCGATGATCCTGGTGCCCTACCTGTGGTCGGCGGCTTACGCAGTGCTGCTGGCGGTACGCGGCGAGACCTACGAAAACGCCCTGGCCGAACGCCGCAAGGACCTGATCATCGGCGCCATCGCCCTGATTTACGCGATGTGGTTGCTGTATGCCGGTGGGGTCAAGTACTTGCTGCTCTCCGCCCTGCTCTACGCCCCCGGCGCGATCCTGTTCGCCAAAGCCAAGCACGAGCTGGGCAAACCGGTTTTCACCTCTGTCGAGAAGCTGATTTTCGCCGCAGTGATCGCAGGCGCCCTGGTGGCTGCCTATGGGCTCTACGACGGCTTCCTGACCTTGTAGCTGGCTGATTGTTTTAACTGGAGGATTTGTAATGACCACGGAAAAAGTGAAATACGGCGTTCATTCCGAAGCCGGTAAATTACGTAAAGTCATGGTGTGTTCCCCAGGCCTGGCCCATCAGCGGTTGACCCCGAACAACTGTGACGAGCTGCTGTTCGATGACGTGATCTGGGTCAACCAGGCCAAGCGCGACCATTTCGATTTCGTCACCAAGATGCGCGAGCGTGACATCGACGTACTGGAAATGCACAACCTGCTGACCGACATCGTCGCCATCCCCGAAGCCCTCGACTGGATCCTGGAGCGCAAGATCACCGCCAACTCGGTGGGCCTGGGCCTGGTGAATGAAGTCGGCTCGTGGCTGCGCAGCCTGGAGCCACGCCATATCGCCGAATTCCTGATCGGCGGCGTCTCGGCCGATGACCTGCCGGACAGCTTCGGTGGCAAGACCATCCAGATGTTCCGCGACTTCCTCGGGCACTCCAGCTTCATCCTGCCACCGCTGCCCAACACCCAGTTCACCCGCGATACCACTTGCTGGATCTACGGCGGCGTGACGCTGAACCCGATGTACTGGCCGGCGCGCCGCCAGGAAACCCTGCTGGCCAGCGCCATCTACAAATTCCACCCCGAGTTCACCCAGGCTGACTTCCAGATCTGGTACGGCGACCCGGACCAGGATCACGGCAACGCGACCCTCGAAGGCGGCGACGTGATGCCCATCGGCAACGGCGTGGTGCTGATCGGCATGGGCGAACGTTCGTCCCGCCAGGCCATCGGCCAACTGGCGCTGAACCTGTTCAAGCACAAGGCCGTGGAACGGGTGATCGTCGCCGGCTTGCCGAAATCCCGCGCCGCCATGCACCTGGACACCGTGTTCAGCTTCTGCGATCGCGACCTGGTGACGGTTTTCCCGGAAGTGGTGAGTCAGATCGTCGCCTTCTCCCTGCGCCCCGACGAAAGCAAGCCCGGCGGCATCGATGTGCGTCGTGAAGAAGGCAGCTTCCTCGACACCGTGGCCTCAGCCCTCAAGCTGCCAGCGCTGCGGGTGGTGGAAACCGGCGGTAACAGCTTCGCCGCCGAGCGCGAGCAATGGGACGACGGCAACAACGTGGTGGCCGTGGAGCCGGGCGTGGTGATCGGCTACGACCGCAACACCTACACCAACACCCTGCTGCGCAAGGCCGGTGTGGAAGTCATCACTATCAGCGCCAGCGAGCTGGGCCGGGGCCGGGGCGGTGGTCACTGCATGACCTGCCCGATCATCCGCGACCCGATCGACTACTGATCTTTGAGCCTGGACCGGCACCGCTCTCCATCCCACGGCAGAGACCGGCCCAGGGGATAACCGAACCCAAGGAGATCCAAATCATGGCTTTCAACATGCGCAACCGCAGCCTGCTGAGCTTGATGCACCACACCAATCGCGAGCTGCACTATCTGCTGGACCTGTCCCGCGACCTCAAGCGTGCCAAGTACACCGGCACCGAACAGCCGCACCTCAAGGGCAAGAACATCGCGCTGATCTTCGAGAAAACCTCGACCCGCACCCGCTGCGCCTTCGAAGTCGCGGCCCATGACCAGGGCGCCCATGTCACCTACATCGACCCGGTATCGTCGCAGATCGGCCACAAGGAAAGCATGAAAGACACCGCCCGGGTGCTGGGGCGGATGTTCGACGCCATCGAATACCGTGGCTTCGAACAGGAGATCGTCGAGGAACTGGCCAAGTTCGCCGGGGTGCCGGTGTTCAACGGCCTGACCGCCGAATTCCACCCCACCCAGATGATCGCCGACACCCTGACCATGCGCGAGCACAGCGACAAGCCGTTGCATGACATCAGCTACGCGTACCTGGGCGACGCACGCTACAACATGGGCAATTCGCTGCTGATGATCGGCGCCAAGCTGGGCATGGACGTACGCATCGGCGCACCGAAAGCACTCTGGCCGCATCAGGACTTCATCGACCAGTGCCAGGCCTTCGCCGCCGAAAGTGGCGGGCGCATCACCATCACCGAGGACCCGAAGGAAGCGGTCAAGGGCGTGGACTTCATCCACACCGACATCTGGGTGTCCATGGGCGAGCCAGTGGAAGCCTGGGATGAGCGCATCGAGCAATTGCTGCCCTACCAGGTCAACGCGCAAATGATGAAGGCCTCGGGCAACCCGCGGGTGAAATTCATGCACTGCCTGCCGGCGTTCCATAACAGCGAAACCAAGGTTGGCAAGGACATCGCCGCCCGCTATCCGAACCTGGCCAACGGTGTGGAAGTGACCGAAGAGGTCTTCGAATCGCCGGCCAACATCGCCTTCGAGCAGGCGGAAAACCGCATGCACACCATCAAGGCGATCCTGGTGTCGGCGCTGGCGGATATCTAGAACCTCATGCAGTTGTGGGAGCAAGGCTTGCCCGCGATGGCATCGCCCCGGTCCATCAGTTAACACCGAGGTGTTTGCATCGCGGGCAAGCCTTGCTCCCACAGGCCAGCTTCCACAGGGGACCGCATTGTTCGTTCCATTTTTGAAAGGACAGCATCATGCGCATCGTCGTTGCCCTGGGCGGTAACGCCCTCCTGCGTCGGGGTGAACCCATGACCGCAGACAACCAACGCATCAATATCCGTACCGCGACCGAACAGATCGCGAAGATCCACCCCGGCAACCAACTGGTCATCGCCCACGGCAACGGCCCGCAGGTCGGCCTGCTGTCGTTACAGGCGGCAGCCTACACCTCGGTCACGCCGTATCCGCTGGACGTGCTCGGCGCCGAAACCGAAGGCATGATCGGCTACATCATCGAACAGGAATTGGGCAACCTGCTGGACTTCGAAGTGCCCTTCGCAACGCTGCTGACCCAAGTCGAAGTCGACGCCAACGATCCGGCTTTCAAGAACCCGACCAAACCAATCGGCCCAGTCTACGACAAGGTCGAAGCCGAAAAACTGGCCGCCGAGAAAGGCTGGGCCATCGCCCCGGATGGCGACAAGTTCCGCCGCGTGGTCGCAAGCCCCAGGCCCAAGCGCATCTTTGAAATCCGCCCGATCAAATGGCTGCTGGAAAAGGGCAGCATCGTGATCTGCGCCGGCGGTGGCGGCATCCCGACGATGTATGACGCCGACGGCAAGCTGCAAGGCGTGGAAGCGGTGATCGACAAGGACCTGTGCTCGGCGCTGCTGGCCGAGCAGCTGGAAAGCGATCTGCTGGTGATCGCCACCGACGTCAATGCCGCGTTCATCGACTTCGGCAAGCCAACCCAGAAAGCCATCGCCCAGGCCCACCCCGACGAAATGGAAAAACTCGGCTTCGCCGCCGGCTCCATGGGGCCGAAGGTGCAAGCGGCCTGCGAGTTTGCGCGCAACACTGGCAAGGTCGCGGTGATCGGTTCACTCTCGGACATCGACGCGATCGTCCAGGGCACGGCCGGCACCCGCATCAGCACGGCGACACCGGGCATCGCTTATCGATAACAGGAAACTTGTCGGGCAGATCCAGGGTCTGCCCTACTCCCATGCCTTCGAAGGAGAGTCGCTTATGGCCATGTTCGAACCCGGTCACCTGCACATGGAACGCCATGCACTGAACAAGGATGATTTCAGCTACAACCTGTGCATCGACTACAAGGTCGACCAGGACGGCAAGGAGGGCACGGGCATGTCGTTCCGGGTGCATGGCACCGTCGAAGACAAGCCCTTGGACGAGACGTTCTTCCTGGCCAAGGACCAGGCCTTCGACTTCGCCCGTCATGCCACGCGCATCGCCCAGAAATACGGCTTGCCCAAGACCGCCAGCATCGGCTCGATGCACAAGTACTACGACGAAATGTTCGAAGACGTGCGCAAACAACTGGACGTCAAGCCAGGGGGATCCGATGAAGCCTGAACACCTGGAATAACCCGGTTAAAAGACCACCCCAGTCCCCTGTGGAACTGATCTGTGGGAGCAAGGCTTGCCTGCGATGGCATCGCCTCGGTTTATCCGCTACACCGAGGTGTCTGCATCGCGGGCAAGCCTTGCTCCCACAAGCTCGCTTCCACAGGGGAGTATCAGCGATCTGAATATCGGGTTAAATGCAACACCTGCCTGGCTGGCATCCCACCACGGCTGACCTATGCTCAATGTAGTACCCCCGGGTATTCGTTCAGAGGTCACCGCCATGAACATCAAAACAAGAAGACGCCTCGCCATCTTCGTCACCTGCGCCGCCACGCTTGCGCTATATGGCACTGCGGCCTACCGGGTCGAGCAGGCCAGGCAACTGCCCCGTGAATACGCCAGTTGCAACTTCGAACGTTGCATCCCCCCACAGTGCGACCCTGAACGCCCTGCGCTGAGGCGTGGTCAGTCGTCCTGTTGATCGGTCTTGAGCCGGTCCCGGAACGCCTTGGGCGAGATGCCGACGCGCCGGCGGAATAGCCGGGTGAAGTTGGTCGGGTCGGAAAACCCGAGCATTTCGGAAATCTCGTAGATGG
This sequence comes from Pseudomonas bijieensis, assembly GCF_013347965.1. Taxonomy (NCBI): domain Bacteria; kingdom Pseudomonadati; phylum Pseudomonadota; class Gammaproteobacteria; order Pseudomonadales; family Pseudomonadaceae; genus Pseudomonas; species Pseudomonas bijieensis. Next base: position 2,763,171 of record NZ_CP048810.1, read on the forward strand.
TCATGCCGGTGTAGGTCAGCAGCCGCTTGGCTTCCAGCAACTGACGCTCGTGCATGATCTGCAACGCCGGTTGCCCCGCCAATTCCCGACAGGTGCCATTGAGGTGCGACACGGAAATGCCCAGGCGATGGGCCAGGTCTTCGACCTTGACGTGCTCGCGATAGGTTTCTTCCACCAACTGAATGAACCCGTTGAGGTATTCCCGGGCCCGTTGCGGGCGCTGGGCCTGGGTGTGGCGCTGCATCACCTGGCGGCTGACCCAGACCATGATCACGCTGACCAGTGCATGCATCAGCATTTCCCGGGCCGGTTGATGCCCCACGTACTCATTCTGCAAGGCGCTGAACAGGCTATTGAGGTACTCGGCATTCTCAAGGGCGGGGTAGCTTTCGGCCTCGGCCAGGACATTGATCGAATGCCCCAGTTGCGCTTGCAGGTGCGTGACCAGCGGTGCAGCCAGGGTCACCACGTAACCTTCCACATCCTCGGAAAAACGAAAGCCATGGACCGACAACGGCGGCAGGATCTGCACCGCCGGTTCGGTGAGTAGCGTGCGCCGGCCTTCGATTTCCAGTTCCGCCTGGCCCTTGAAGACAAACAGCAACTGGCACAGATCCGCATGCCGATGGGGTTTGATTTCCCATTGATGCTCGCGGCTGCGCTTGGAGATGGTTTCGCAATGCAACAGGTCCGGCGTCGGCCATTCCTGGCTTTCACCGTAGAGCTTGAACACCGGGATCGAAGGCAGGTCAGGTTTTTTCATAACGTGGATCCGGGCCTGGGGTGGCGGGCGATAATCGCACCAATTGGCGAAAAGAACAGGTATCGGCTCAGTTTTCCCCTTCAACTGACAGGTCCGCAAGCGAAAAATGTAGGCACTCGATTTCTAATAATCAACACCGACCCTGGTCGCGTGCTTCGTGCGAGTCATAAGAACAATGAAAACCCTCAAGACCCAAGTCGCTATTATCGGCGCCGGCCCCTCTGGCCTGCTGCTCGGCCAGTTGCTGCACAACGCCGGGATCGACACTGTCATCCTCGAACGCCAAACCCCGGAATACGTACTGAGCCGCATCCGCGCCGGTGTGCTGGAGCAAGGCATGGTCGAGCTGCTGCGCCAGGCCGGCGTTGGCCAACGCATGGACGCCGAAGGCCTGCCCCATGACGGCTTTGAACTGGTGCTCAACGATCGGCGGGTACACATCGACCTCAAGGGCCTGACCGGTGGCAAAAACGTCATGGTCTACGGCCAGACCGAAGTCACCCGAGACTTGATGGCCGCCCGCGAAGCCGCCGGCGCCCGGACCCTGTACCTGGCCAGCAACGCCCAGCCCCACGACATGCAAACCGAACAGCCCTTCGTGACCTTTGAGCATGAAGGGCAATCCTGGCGCCTGGACTGCGACTACATTGCCGGTTGCGACGGTTTCCACGGCGTGGCGCGACAGTCCATTCCCGCGGAAAAACTCAAGGTCTTCGAGCGCGTCTACCCGTTTGGCTGGCTCGGCGTGCTGGCCGACACGCCGCCGGTCCACGAAGAACTGGTCTACGCTCGTCACACCCGCGGTTTTGCCCTGTGCAGCATGCGCTCCAAGACCCGCACCCGTTATTACCTGCAAGTACCCGCCGAGGAGCAAGTGGCCGACTGGCCGGACGAGCGCTTCTGGCAGGAGCTGAAAAACCGCCTGCCCTTTGATCTGGCCGAAGCCCTGGTGACCGGCCCTTCCATCGAGAAAAGCATCGCACCGCTGCGCAGCTTCGTGGTCGAGCCGATGCAATACGGACGCATGTTCCTGGTGGGCGATGCCGCCCATATTGTCCCGCCCACCGGCGCCAAGGGGCTGAACCTGGCGGCCAGCGATGTCAGCACGCTGTTCAACATCCTGCTCAAGGTCTATCGCGACGGGCGGGTGGATTTGCTTGAAAAGTATTCGGCCATCTGCCTGCGCCGCGTCTGGAAAGCCGAACGGTTCTCCTGGTGGATGACCTCGATGCTGCACCGCTTCGACGACGATGCCTTCAACCAGCGCATCAGCGAAGCCGAGCTGGAATATTTCGTCGACTCCGAGGCCGGGCGCAAAACCATCGCGGAAAATTACGTCGGCCTTCCTTACGAGGCTATCGAATAGCCGGCTACCGATTTAAACTGCGGGCCTTGTCTCATTCGCCTCTACGGCCCGCAGGTTCTGCCGTGACTCAGTTCAATACGCTCCAAGCCCCGAAGCCGGCCATCCGCAGCGTGCTGGTGGCGCTGATGCTGGCGATTTTCCTGGGTGCACTGGACCAGACTATCGTCGCCGTTTCGATGCCGGCCATCTCCGCCCAATTTGCCGACGTCAGCCTGCTGGCCTGGGTGATTTCCGGCTACATGGTCGCCATGACCGTGGCGGTGCCGATCTACGGCAAGCTCGGCGACCTCTATGGGCGTCGGCCGCTGATGCTGTTCGGCATGGGCCTGTTCACCCTGGCCTCGCTGTTCTGTGGCCTGGCGCAAAACATGGAACAACTGGTGCTGGCGCGGATTTTCCAGGGCATCGGCGCCGGCGGGATGATTTCGGTGAGCCAGGCGATCATCGGCGACATCATCCCGCCCCGCGAGCGTGGCCGCTACCAGGGCTATTTCAGCAGCATGTACGCGGTGGCCAGCGTGGCCGGGCCGGTGCTCGGCGGCTACATGACCGAATACCTGTCGTGGCGCTGGGTGTTCTGGATCAACCTGCCGCTGGGGCTCGCGGCCTGGTGGGTGGCCCGGCGCACCCTGGTCGGGCTGCCGGTGCCGCAACGCACGCCGATCATCGACTACTTGGGTACCGTGCTGCTGATCATCGGCCTGACGGCGCTTTTACTGGGGATCACCCAGGTCGGCCAGGGCCATGCCTGGCACAGCCAAGAAGTGCTGGCGTTGCTGGGTTGCGCGGGGGTAACGCTGGGGGTGTTCGCCTGGCACGAGCGCCGGGCTCGGGAACCATTGCTGCCAATGCACCTGTTCGCCAACCGCAGCGCGGTGTTGTGTTGGTGCACGGTGTTCTTCACCAGTTTCCAGGCGATTTCCCTGACCGTGCTGGTTCCGTTGCGCTTCCAGAGCGTGACCGGCGCGGGCGCCGATAGCGCGGCGTTGCACTTGTTGCCGCTGGCGATAGGGCTGCCGATAGGCGCGTACTTCGCTGGACGCCGGACCTCAATCACGGGGCGCTACAAACCGATGATCCTGAGCGGTGCCCTGCTCTTCCCGCTCGCCATCCTCGGCATGGCCTTCACCCCGCCCGCCGCGTTCTGGCTCAGCAGCCTGTTCATGCTGCTCTCTGGCATCGCCTCCGGCATGCAATTCCCCACTTCGTTGGTGGGTTCGCAAAACTCCGTAGACCAACAGGACATCGGCGTCGCCACCAGCACCACCAACCTGTTCCGCTCCCTCGGCGGTGCGGTGGGCGTGGCACTGATGTCGGCGTTGCTGCTGGCCCTGCTGCAGGATTCAAGCTTCGCCCAGATCGCCAGCTCGTCGCTGATCGGCGAAGGGCATTCCGGCAATGTCTTGCTGGACGGCCTGAACGCCGCCCCGGGCGAGGCCCAGAGTGCCTTGCGCCAGGAATTGCAGGCGACGTTCCGGGACTTGCTGTTGATCAGCGCGGCGGTGTCGCTGTTGGGGCTGGCAGCGGCGGTGGCGATGCCTGATCGCTTGCTGCGGGGACGGGATGAAAAGGTTGGATAACCTGTAAGACACGATCTGTGGCGAGGGAGCTTGCTCCCGTTGGGGCGCGAAGCGGCCCCAAAAATGTTGCGGTCGCTGCGCAACCGAGCGGGAGCAAGCTCCCTCGCCACAAAAGCATTGTTGTCACAAAATCTCTTCAGGCCGTCGCCGCGACACCCTCCGGCATCACCTCCGCGCTCATCCCGTCCTTCATCCGCTTGGCATCGCGCACGAAGCAGCGTGACGCCAGGAACAGGAACACCATGGTCAGGAGCAGCGCCACCGGGATCAGGTACATCGCGTCGTGCAGGCCGATGGCCTTGAACGCTTCGGTCATCTGGTCGACACCCGCGGTTGCCATGGCCGTGCGGGCGAAGTAGTCGGACAAGCCGCCCACCACCACCGGCCCCAAACCGCCACCGAGCAAATACAGCCCGGCAAAGTACAACGCCATCGCCGTGGCGCGCAGGCGCGGTTCCACCACGTCCTGGATCGCAGTGTAGACGCAGGTGTAGAAGTTATAGGCAAACAGCCAACCGACGCTGAACACCGCCACGAACACGCCGATTTCAATGCGCCCGGCATGCAGGGCCCACGCCGTGGTGACCGTCGAGATCGCCAGGCTGAACGCTGCGAACAGCAGCCGGCCGTTGGGCACGCGCTGGTGGATCTTGTCCGCGACCCAGCCACCCAGGGTGAGCCCGAACAGCCCCGTCACACCCACCATGATCCCGGTGGCCACGGCCGCCTCGTGCAGCGGCATCAGGAAATAACGTTGCAGCATCGGCACCAGGAACGAGTTGCAAGCATAGGTGGCGAAGTTGAAGCACAGCCCGGCCAGCACCAGCCATAGGAAAGTGGGAATCGCCAGTACCCGGCGAACCGGCCTGTCGATCTTTTCCTGGGACACCTGCACGGTTTCCGCCGCGCCGCGCTTGGGTTCCTTGATGAAAAACATGAACACCGCCAGCACCAGCCCCGGCACCGCCGCAATGAAGAACGGCGCACGCCAGCTGTCGAACGCCTTGACCATCGCGCCAATGGTGAAAAACGCCAACAGCAGGCCCAGCGGCAGCCCCAGCATGAAGATGCCCATGGCCCGCGCCCGGCGGTGGGCCGGGAACAGATCACCAATCAGTGAGTTGGCGGCTGGCGCGTAGCTGGCCTCGCCGATGCCGACGCCCATGCGCACCACCAGGAACGCCCAGAAACTGCCCACCAGGCCGTTCACCGCGGTCAGTCCGCTCCAGGCCGCCAGGCCCCAGCCCATCAACTTGCTGCGCGAACCGGTATCGGCCATGCGCCCCAGCGGCAATCCCGCAATGGCATAAACGATGGTGAAGGCGGTGCCGATGATGCCGATCTGGAAATCGCTGAGGCTCCACTCCATACGGATCGGCTCGATGATGATCGCAGGGATGGTGCGGTCGAAGAAGTTGAACAGGTTGGCCAGGAACAGCAGGAACAGAATGCGCCAGGCATTCGCCGCTTGGGTCGAGTTCTGCATGGGTCCGTCTCTTTATTGTTATGGGGGCAACGGTGAGGCATCCGAGCCCGAAGTCTGCAATCTAGACAGCGGCGCGTGGACTGTCTCCAATCATTCGCAAGGTTGATACCCGCCCATGGCGAGGGGCGTGTTTATTGATAGCGGTCAATTTCCTGTAACAATTGCCATCATTTTGCCCGTTCTTGATTAAAGATCGTCTCCAGGTGGCCGATTCAACCTATCAGGAAAGAATCTCCCGAGCGGCGCTCAGGCACAGTCCTGAACGCTCGGGCCGACCTTCGCGCCATCCAAGGACGCGAGCTCCCATCCGCGACGGTTCGATGACAGCGCTCGTCGAACCAACCAGTTCAGGCATATGGCGCACAATGACTTCCAAAAAAACAGCCACTGCGGTATCCGATCTGACCCTGAGCCCGGCCGCCAACGGCCCTGAAGTCTCGAAACCCTCGAGCAACTCGCGTCCCCTGTCGACTCAGCAGTATCTGTATTTCACCGAAACCAACACCGATCGGATCCTCGACAACCTCGATGGCCTGCGCGACGCGGTGTTCCCGCGTCCGCCCCATCTGGTAGAAGACGAGAGCGACCGTACCCAGCAGGAATTCCCGTCGGTGTGCCTGATCGGCCTGGGGCGCTGCGGCTCCAACATTGCCCTGGACGTGGCCGAGCTGGTGTACAACGCCCGCAAGTTCTACCTCAACGAATTCAACGCCGAAGACAAGGCCTACAGCGACAAGGGCTACAGCCCCGCGCAGTGGATCCGCAACAATCTGCGCCTGGGCACCAGCAAGGCCAGCAAACCGGTGTTCCTGGTGGAACCGCTGGTAATGCTCGGCGACCTGGACAAGGACATCGCCGGGCGCATCCGCTTCTCGCGCAAGGGTGAGAAAAGCGGCTTTTTGCGCGACTACAGCAAAATGAAAATCATGGACCTGTCGGAAGTCCACGCCGGTGGTGCCGGTAACGCGCCGATCCTGGGCCAGTACTTGGCCAAGATCATCCTGAACAAGGACACCCAGCGCTTCTCCAGCCCTGACTGGAAAATGATCCACTCGTACCTGATCGACAGCTGCGGCATCAAGGCCAACCAGTCGCGCCTGTACTTCTCGATCTTCAGTGCCGGCGGCGGTACCGGTTCGGGCATGGCCTCGGAGTTCGGCCTGGCCCAGCAATACTCGTACATGAACAAGACGTTCGACACCAAGCCGATGGACGAACACGACAGCAAGAGCGGTCATTCCTTCGTCTTCGAACCGATCTTCACCAGCGGCATCTGCGTGCTGCCGAACATTTCCGACCACCGCAGCGAAATGTCCGAGGCCCTGCACATCAACGCCGGACGCCTGCTGTGCAAGTACCTGTCGGAAGAATGGGATTTCTCGTACAACTTCGCCAACGAAGACAGCAGCGAAGCCAGCGTCATGGGCCGCATCCGCCCGTGGAACGCGATGATGCTGATTTCCAACGACATCATGCGCTACGCCGAAGAAAGCGATGACGGCAACATCCAGAACATTGATGTCAATGCCATGGAGAAGCACGCCAACCAGTACATCTCCCAACAGATCTTCAACATCCTGACGGCCCAGGCGGTCACGACCGATTACGACCAGAACTACTTCAGGCGTGCCGGCATCGACATCGGCGAAACCATTCGCCTGGACGCCAACGACCTGTTCATGAGCCTGGCCGGGCCGGTAGCGATTGCCTACGCCGAATCCGTGGTCCCGGAAACCCCGGCGCCAAGCGGCGACAAGTTCAAGGTGTTCGAGAAAGAGCCACCACGCCTGAACATCGACGACCTGTTCTTCCGCTCCATCGACCTGCCGCACTTCAACAAAGTCACCCAGGCCATCGAAGGCATCAGCCTGTTGCCGATCGAATCCAAGCGCTACCGCGCCTCGCTGGAGCAGTACAAGAATTCCGGCTACGACGCAGCCGCCCTGCACGACCTGCACTTCTTCAAGAACTGCTCGTCGGTGGTGTCCATCGTCTCGTTGCCCAAGGACTACAAGCTGTCCTACATGGACCTGAACCGGCTCAAGACCCATCTCAACAGCCTGTTCCCCAACACGACCCTCAAGCGTTACGCGTTGGTGATCGGCGCCTCGGCCAACCTGTCGCTGACCACCCTGATCGCCAAGAGCCCGTGCCTGTCGGACGACTTCCTGACCCTGATCGTGGCCTTCATCAAACGCTGCTTCGCCCGCACCCCGTACCGTTTCGACGACACCCTGGACAACTCGATCCTGGACTTCATCATCAATGAAGACTTCGACGAAGAACGGATCGACGATCTGCTCAACGAATTCGAGAACCCGGCGAAGATCCTCGACACCAACTGGTACGCGATCAAGCCGATGTACGAGAAGAAATACCGCGAGCTGATCAATGACAAGGACAAGTTCGTCTCGATCAACGATATCCGCTTGTCCCGTGACTGCGTGAAGAAGTCCATCAAGTACCTGCGCGAGATCTACCGTCACCGCATTGGCAAGACCAAGGTTATTTCCCCTTAATAACCATACTGGCAGGACTTATTGAGGTAGGCGCAAGAGCGCGTCGCCCCGAATCGCGAGCAGGCTCGCTCCCACATTTGATCGCGTTCTTCCTGAAGAAACTCGGTCTACTGTGGGAGCGAGCCTGCTCGCGATGCCGATCTCAAATACACTACACAACAACATCCAGAAACAATTAACTAGCCCCATGGCTGGTCCAGAAACTGTTCCCGTTACGTATACGTCACCCTCTCCTGTGGCGTTTCGCCACGGCAGGACGCCATCACGCTACTCACCTACACACTTTCATCCGACAAAAAATCACGAACCAAGTTGGTGCACCGATCAGTTCGACGCCCTTTCCTGGATCATAATCCAGGGCGAAACCACCACCGCCCAAAGCTGCGGATCACGCTCCAGAAAATCCAGCGCCCGCGTTTCAGACAGCTTGGCGAGCTGGTCGGCGGCCAGCCAGGCAGCGACTTTGGTACCTTCGTCCTGGGCAACGGCTTCGGCGGCGGCGATCAAATCCAGTGCCGGATCGACCCACAATAGGGCACCCTTGGCAAAGAACGGCTCCAGCTCTTTCCAGGTGATGGATGCGGTTTCACCAAGCAGCTTGGCATAGAGGGTGCTAGGTTCTTGATTCATGGGACCTGTCCGGAAAAGAAATCGGCGCGAATGATAACGTCGGTGGTCTGGCAGAAAAACCCGGTAGTAATTGCAGCACCGATTGAAAAGCGCAGGAAAGCCAAGGATTGCCGATATGACCGGACAACCCCCGCCGCCATTCTGTCTTTTTCTTTCAATTAAGCGACACCCTCAGGTTTTGCCCCCAAGCGCCAGCTTCCCTTGCCAACAACCGGCGCTCTACACTGTACCGGTACAGTTGCCGGGGGCATTTCCGCGAGGGTATCCAAGATATCTGACCCGGTTCTGCTGCTACGGCGCCAGGACTATAAAAACTACAACAGCATGAGTGGAGCACTATGACTAAGGCTACTAAGCAGATTTCCAAACTGTTTGCCGCTATGGTTCTGGCCGGGGTTGCCAGCCATTCGTTCGCCGCCGACACCATCACCATCGGCATTGCCGGTCCGAAAACCGGTCCGGTCACCCAGTACGGCGACATGCAATTCATTGGCGCGAAACAAGCCATCAAGGACATCAACGCCAAGGGCGGCGTCGACGGCAAGATGCTCGAAGTCAAGGAATACGATGACGCTTGCGATCCTAAACAGGCCGTTGCCGTGGCCAACAAAGTGGTCAACGATGGCGTCAAGTTCGTCGTCGGCCACCTGTGCTCCAGCTCCACCCAGCCAGCTTCGGACATCTATGAAGACGAAGGCGTGATCATGATCACTCCGGCAGCCACCAGCCCGGACATCACCACTCGTGGCTACAAGATGATTTTCCGCACCATCGGCCTGGACAGCGCCCAGGGCCCTGCCGCCGGCAACTACATCGCCGACCACGTCAAGCCGAAAGTCGTCGCTGTACTGCACGACAAACAGCAGTACGGTGAAGGCATCGCTAGCGCCGTGAAGAAAACCCTCGAGGCCAAAGGCGTCAAAGTAGCCGTATTCGAAGGCCTGAACGCTGGCGACAAGGACTTCTCCTCGATCATCCAGCGCCTCAAGCAAAACAACGTCGACTTCGTCTACTACGGCGGCTACCACCCTGAACTGGGTCTGATCCTGCGTCAGTCCAAGGAAAAAGGCCTGAAAGCCAAGTTCATGGGCCCGGAAGGTGTCGGCAACGACTCCATCTCGCAAATCGCCCAGGACGCCTCCGAAGGCCTGCTGGTCACCCTGCCGAAGTCCTTCGATGCCGATCCGGCGAACAAGGCCGTCGTCGACGCCATCAAGGCCGACGGCAAGGATCCGAGCGGTCCGTTCGTGTTCCCGGCCTACTCCGCGGTCCAACTGATCGCCGAAGGCATCAAGGCCGCCAAGAGCGAAGACACTGCCAAGGTCGCCGAGGCCATCCACAAAGGCACCTTCAAGACCCCGACCGGCGACCTGTCGTTCGACGCGAAGGGCGACCTGAAGGACTTCCAGTTCGTGGTCTACGAATGGCACTTCAACAAACCGAAGACTGAAGTCTCCCCTCAGTAAGCCAGGCCTTACTGGTCAACAAGCCCACTGTGCGAGCAGTGGGCTTTGTTTTACGAGGTTTATGGGCCAGGCACCCGCGATCCGGGAGCTGGTTCACCTGAAAATCTTAAAACCGTCACCAGCGGTTCGCTGGCAAACGCTCGGGGCGAATGTGATCAGAGAACACAGCACCGGGCCGGAACATGACTCCACCAGTGAAATGCGTATCGGGTTTTTAGGAGCGCTGTAATGCCTGAGATCTATCATTTTTTCCAACAGCTGGTTAATGGCCTGACCATTGGCAGCACCTATGCCTTGATAGCCATTGGCTACACAATGGTCTACGGCATCATTGGAATGATTAACTTCGCCCATGGCGAGGTCTACATGATCGGTTCCTACGTGGCTTTCATCGCCCTTGCCGGGCTGGCCATGATGGGTATCGATTCACTGCCGCTGTTAATGACCGCCGCGTTCGTGGCGTCGATCATCGTAACCAGTGCCTATGGCTACAGTATCGAGCGCGTTGCCTACCGCCCCTTGCGTAGCAGCAACCGATTGATCCCGCTGATCTCCGCCATCGGCATGTCGATCTTCCTGCAGAACACCGTATTGCTGTCCCAGGACTCCAAGGACAAGTCGATTCCCAACCTGATCCCGGGGAGCTTCTCCTTCGGCCCGGGCGGCGCCGAAGAAGTACTGGTTTCCTACATGCAGATCCTGGTGTTCATCGTGACCCTGGTCGCCATGCTCGGGCTGACGCTGTTCATCTCCCGATCCCGCCTTGGCCGCGCCTGCCGCGCCTGCGCCGAGGACATCAAGATGGCCAACCTGCTGGGCATCAACACCAATAACATCATCGCCCTCACCTTCGTCATCGGTGCCGCGCTGGCGGCTGTCGCCGCGGTGCTGCTGAGCATGCAGTACGGCGTGATCAACCCCAACGCCGGTTTCCTGGTGGGCCTGAAGGCCTTTACCGCAGCGGTACTGGGTGGCATCGGCAGCATTCCGGGCGCGATGCTCGGCGGGCTGGTGCTTGGGGTGGCCGAAGCGTTCGGTGCCGATATCTTTGGCGACCAGTACAAGGACGTCGTGGCGTTCGGTCTCCTGGTCCTGGTCCTGTTGTTCCGGCCGACCGGCATCCTGGGCCGTCCGGAGGTTGAGAAAGTATGAACAAATATCTTAAACAGGCGCTGTTCAGCGCCGCGCTGGTCTGGGCCGTGGCCTTCCCTGTGCTGGGCCTCAAGCTGAGCATCGTCGGGGTCAACCTTGAAGTGCATGGCACCGGTCCCCTGACATTGAGCGTGATTGCCCTGTGCTCGGTGCTGATGTTCCTGCGGGTGCTGTTCAGCCAACAGGTCGGCACGCTGTTGCGCTCCAACCGCGGCCCGCTGGTTTCGCCCAAGGTCAGCCAGTTCCTGTCCCTGCCTCGCACCCAGCGCCAGATCATCATCGCGTTGATCGTGGTTGCGCTGGTCTGGCCGTTCTTCGGCTCCCGCGGCGCGGTGGACATCGCCACGCTGATCCTGATCTATGTCCTGCTGGGACTGGGCCTGAACATCGTGGTCGGCCTGGCCGGCCTGCTCGACCTGGGTTATGTGGGCTTCTACGCCGTCGGTGCCTACAGCTATGCGCTGCTGTCCCATTACTTTGGCCTGAGCTTCTGGATCTGCCTGCCCATCGCCGGGATGATGGCGGCCACCTTCGGCTTCCTGCTGGGCTTCCCGGTGCTGCGGCTGCGGGGCGACTACCTGGCCATCGTGACCCTGGGCTTCGGCGAGATCATCCGGTTGTTCCTGCGTAACCTCACCGACCTCACCGGCGGCCCCAACGGCATCAGCAACATTCCCAAGCCGACGTTCTTCGGGCTGAGCTTCGACCGCACCGCGGCCGAGGGCATGCAGACCTTCCACCAGTTCTTCGGGCTGACCTACAACCCCGTCAGCAAGGTGGTGTTCCTCTACCTGGTCGCGCTGTTGCTGGCCCTGGCCGCGCTGTTCGTCATCAACCGCCTGTTGCGCATGCCAATCGGCCGTGCATGGGAAGCGTTGCGTGAAGACGAAATCGCCTGCCGTGCCCTGGGTCTCAACCCAACCGTGATCAAGCTGTCGGCCTTCACCCTCGGTGCCGCCTTCGCTGGTTTTGCCGGTAGCTTCTTCGCCGCCCGCCAGGGCCTGGTGACGCCGGAATCCTTCACCTTCATCGAATCGGCGATCATCCTCGCCATCGTGGTACTGGGTGGGATGGGCTCGCAGCTGGGCGTGATCCTGGCAGCCATCGTGATGATCCTGCTGCCCGAAATGATGCGTGAATTCAGTGAATACCGCATGTTGATGTTCGGCGCCTTGATGGTGCTGATGATGATTTGGCGTCCTCAAGGTCTGCTGCCTATGCAACGCCCCCACATGGAGCTGCGCAAATGAGCCGCGAGATCCTCAAAGTCGAAAACTTGAGCATGCGCTTCGGCGGCTTGCTGGCGGTCAACGGCGTGGCCCTGACCGTGAAAGAGAAACAAGTGGTTGCGCTGATCGGACCGAACGGCGCGGGCAAGACCACCGTGTTCAACTGCCTGACCGGCTTCTACCAGCCCACCGGCGGCACCATCGTGCTGGACGGCGAGCCGATCCAGGGCCTGCCCGGCCATCAGATCGCCCGCAAGGGTGTAGTGCGCACCTTTCAGAACGTGCGGCTGTTCAAGGACATGACGGCGGTCGAGAACCTGTTGATCGCCCAGCATCGTCACCTGAACACCAACTTCTTTGCCGGCCTGTTCAAGACCCCGGCGTTCCGCAAAAGCGAACGCGAGGCCATGGAGTACGCCGAGTACTGGCTGGAGAAGGTCAACCTCAAGGAGTTCGCCAACCGTACCGCCGGGACCCTGGCCTACGGTCAGCAACGGCGCCTGGAAATTGCCCGCTGCATGATGACCCGTCCGCGGATCCTCATGCTCGACGAGCCGGCCGCCGGCCTGAACCCCAAGGAAACCGAAGACCTCAAAGCCCTGATCGGCGTGTTGCGTGAAGAGCACAATGTCACCGTGCTGCTGATCGAGCACGACATGAAGCTGGTCATGAGCATTTCCGACCACATCGTCGTGATCAACCAGGGCACGCCCCTGGCCAACGGCTCGCCGGAACAGATCCGCGACAATCCTGAAGTGATCAAAGCCTACCTGGGGGAAGCGTAAATGCTGCAGTTCGAAAACGTTTCCACCTTCTATGGCAAGATCCAGGCCCTGCACAGCGTCAACGTGGAGGTCCGCCAGGGCGAAATCGTGACGCTGATCGGAGCCAACGGCGCCGGCAAGTCCACCCTGCTGATGACGCTCTGCGGTTCGCCCCAGGCCCACAGCGGCAGCATCCGCTACATGGGTGAGGAACTGGTGGGCCAGGACTCGTCACACATCATGCGCAAGAGCATCGCGGTGGTGCCGGAAGGCCGTCGGGTCTTTGCCCGCCTGACCGTGGAAGAAAACCTCGCCATGGGCGGGTTCTTCACCGACAAGGGCGACTATCAGGAGCAAATGGACAAGGTGCTGCACCTTTTCCCCCGCCTGAAAGAACGCTTTACCCAGCGCGGCGGCACCATGTCCGGCGGCGAACAGCAAATGCTCGCCATCGGCCGCGCACTGATGAGCAAGCCCAAGCTGCTGCTGCTCGACGAGCCTTCGTTGGGCCTGGCGCCGATCATCATCCAGCAGATCTTCGACATCATCGAACAACTGCGCAAGGATGGCGTGACGGTGTTCCTGGTGGAGCAGAACGCCAACCAGGCGCTGAAAATCGCCGACCGGGCGTACGTGCTGGAGAACGGTCGCGTGGTGATGCAAGGCACCGGTGAAGCGCTGCTGATCGACCCGAAAGTGCGCGAGGCGTACTTGGGCGGTTGAGTCTGTCGCAATGAAAAAACGGCCTTCGGGCCGTTTTTTTTGGGGGCAAGCCTTGCTCCCACAAAAACCTACCCTCACCCCATTGGGTTTCGAAATAAAAAATCGAGAACCGCTGTAACACTTCCCCACGCCCCTTCTCTAGTTCAGCAGACCGGCGCTAACGCCGGTTCATTTCCCTGAAGAACTGGAGAATCACCATGACTGCTTCGACTCGCACCCTGTCCGCCACCGCCCTGATCCTGGCCCTGGGTTCTGCCCTGAGCATGACGGCCGTCTCGTCCGCCCACGCAGCCGACGACAACATGGAAAAATGCTTCGGCGTCGCCCTCAAAGGCATGAACAACTGCGCCGCCGGTGCCGGCACCACCTGCGCCGGCACCGCGAAAATGGACTATCAAGGCAACGCGTGGAAATCGGTCCCTAAAGGCACTTGCACCACCCTTGAAAGCAAGACCTCCCCCACCGGCTTCGGCCAACTCCAAGCGTTCAAAGCCAAGTCCTGATCGCATCTGCCTGAGGCCCACTGCCATGTCCACTGCGCTTTTCCTCGCCACTGATACCCGATTGCCGCCAAGGGCGGGTCTGGGGCTCAAGGCCGAGCATTTCCATGAAGTACTCCAGACCCAACCGGATCTGGGCTTCTTCGAAGTGCATGCGGAAAACTACATGGTGGCTGGTGGGCCGTTTCATCACTACCTGGGGCGGATACGCGAACAGTACCCGCTGTCGCTGCACGGCGTCGGCCTGTCGATCGGTGGCGAAGGGCCGCTGGATGTCACGCATTTACGGCGCCTGGCCACACTGATCGAACGCTATCAGCCCCAGTCCTTTTCCGAACACCTGGCCTGGTCCAGCCATGGCCCGGTGTTCCTCAATGACCTGCTGCCCCTGGCCTACGACCAGGCGAGCCTCGACCGTGTCTGCGAACACGTCGATCAGGTGCAGTCCAGCCTCAAATGCCGGCTGTTGCTGGAAAACCCGGCCACTTATCTGACGTTCGAGGAATCGACCCTCGACGAACCTCACTTCATTGGCGAAGTCATTCGTCGCACCGGCTGCGGCCTGCTATTGGATGTGAACAACGTCTACGTTTCGTGCATCAACCACAGCCGCGATCCACAGGTCTACCTCGACGCCCTGCCCTTGCAAGCCACCGGCGAGATTCATCTGGCCGGGTTTGCCGAAGACGCCGACAGCCTTGGCGAGCGCCTGCTGATAGACGATCACGGGGCGCCCATCGCCAACGAAGTCTGGCAGCTGTATCGCAAGGCACTGGCGCGAACCGGGCCGGTAGCCACCCTGATCGAGCGAGACAACCACGTCCCTGCATTCGAGGTGCTGCTGGCCGAAGCGCGCCAGGCCGAGCGACTGCTAAGCGCCGCCGGAGCCCGGCCATGAGCCGCCAGAGCGAATTTGCCGCGGCCCTGCTCGATCCGCGCCAGGCCTGTCCGCCGGGCCTGATCAGCGCCAATGGCGCCGATTCCGAGAGCCGCTTCGCGGTGTACCGCAACAACGTGCTCAGCTCATTGATCAACGCCCTGGCCGACAACTATCCAGTGGTGACACAACTGGTGGGCGAGGAATTCTTCCGTGGCATGGCCGGTGTCTATGTCCAGTCGGCGGCACCACGGAGCCCGATCATGAGCGAATACGGTGCCGATTTTTCCGGTTTCATCGAACGCTTCGAACCCGCCGCCGGCGTGCCCTATCTCGCGGACGTGGCTCGCCTGGAACGGCTGCAAATCGAGGCCGGGCATGCAGCCGACGCCCAGCCCATGAGCGCGGAACGAGTCGTGGAATTACTGTCCTGCCCCACCCTCGCAGCGCATCTGAAGATCGCCTTCCACCCATCGCTGCGCCTGCTGAAATCACCTTTCGCCGTGGTCACGATCTGGGCTGCCCATCAACAAAAGCCTCTCGTAGCGTTCGAGCCGCGCGCCGCACAAAACGCCCTGGTACTGCGCAATGGCCTCGACGTGGAAGTGCTCGCGATCAGCCATGGTGCCCATGCCTTCATCACCTCCCTGCAGCAAGGCCTACCCCTGACAGCGGCAATCGAGCGCTACACCGACCTCGACCTGGAGCACCTCCTGGGGAGGCTCATCCGCCACCAGGCCATCACTGGCCTCCTATCTGAACAGGTAACCCAATGAACGCCCTGATTACTGGTTTCATTCAATGGCTGGAGAAAATCCCCCACAGCCTGATCGCCTTTATTGCCCGTTTCTCCATCGCCGCGGTGTTCTGGAAGTCCGGCCAGACCAAAATCGAAGGCCTGGCCATCGACCTGTTCGACGGCACCTTCCAGATCGGCCTGCCGCATCTGGCGGACTCGACCATTCCCCTGTTCAAAAGCGAATACGCCCTGCCGTTGCTGTCGCCGGAACTGGCGGCGCATCTGGCGGCCTCTGCTGAACATGTATTCCCGGTGTTGATTCTGTTTGGCCTGGCAACACGTTTCTCGGCGATGGCCTTGCTGGGCATGACCTTGACCATTCAGCTGTTTGTCTACCCGGACGCCTACCCCACCCACGGCACTTGGGCAGCGGTATTGCTCTACCTGATGGCGCGCGGACCGGGGTTGCTGTCCATCGACCACCTGATCGCCAGGCGCTATGCCCGCTGACTAACCCCGCTCCCACAAGAGGCCCAATGGCCGGGCTATCGCTGCAACCGATCCAACGCCTCGCCACTGCGCTTGAACCAATCGATCAAGTAATCGGCCAACACCTGGGTGCGCTTGGGCAATCCGCCCTGGTACGGATGCACCAGGTACATCGGCATACGCCGAGTCTGGTAATCGCGTAGCACCCAGCGCAGGCGCCCGTCAGCCAATTCTTCATGCAGCAGATACGACGGCAGCCGGGCGATTCCGGCGCCGGCCAGGGCGGCTTTTTTCAGCAAGCTGTAGTGATTGCTGGCAAACGGCCCCGACACGCGGACCCGCAGCAGTTCGTGTTGCTGGTGATAGAGCCATTCTTCCCGGCCGCTGTAGTGGCTGTTGAGCAGGCAGCGGTGTTCGGCCAGGACCTGGGGGGTCGCGGGTTCGCCATAGTGTTCGAGATAGGCAGGGCTGGCGCAGGTCATTTCGTGCCACGCCAGCAACGGCCGGGCCACCAGCCGCTCATCGATGGCGGCGTCGGAGCGGATCGCCAGGTCGAAGCCGTCGCGGGTCAGGTCACGGTAACCGTTGTTGAGCTCCAGTTCGATCTGCACATCGGGATAGGTGCGAGCGAACTCCATCAGCAAGCCTTCGAAGAAGGTTTCGCCCAACGAAACCGGAACCGTCATACGCACCGGTCCAGAAACATCATCCTTCAATCGAGCCAATGCCTGACGTGCCCTTTCCACTTGCACCAGCAGCGCCTGGGCCTGGGGTAACAACGCCGCCCCTGCCGCCGTGAGGCTCAAGCGCCGGGTGGTACGTTGCAGCAACACCACCGAAAATCGGCTCTCCAACAGGCTGATGCGCTTGGACAACTGGCCTTTGCTGCAGCCCAACTGTTGGGCCGCCAGTGTGAAACTGCCGGCCTCTATCAACACGGCAAACGCCGCCAGGTCATCCATTTCGCTCATTGGATTGTTTCCAATTGAAAACCAAAGGTTGCCTATTAGCATGATTATCCAAGGAAAGAACCCCTCTAGACTGAAAACTCATTCAACCCATTGAGGAACAGCTCATGAAAATCCTGTTGATCGGCGCTAACGGCACCATCGGTTCGGCCATTGATAAGGAACTGTCGCCCCGCCACGAAATCATTCGGATCGGCCGCCACAGCGGTGAACTGCAGGTGGATATCAGCGACAGCGCCTCGATTCGTGCGCTGTTCGCAAAGACCGGCCGTTTTGATGCCCTGGTCTGCGCCGCCGGCAACGTCACCTTTGCGCCCCTGGCCGACATGACCGAAGACAGCTTTGCCCTGGGTTTGAAAGACAAGCTGATGGGCCAGGTGAACCTGCTGCTGATCGGCCGCGAATTCGCCAACGACGGCGCATCCTTCACCTTCACCACCGGCGTGCTCAGCCACGATCCGATCAAGAGCGGCGCGTCGGCGGCCCTGGTCAACGGTGCCCTGGACAGTTTCGTGCGCGCCGCGGCAATCGAGTTGCCACGGGGCTTGCGAGTCAACTCGGTGAGCCCGAACGTGTTGGTGGAAGCCATGGGCAAATACGCCCCCTACTTCCGTGGCTACAAACCAGTGCCAGCCGTCGATGTGGCATTGGCCTACGCCAAGAGTGTCGAAGGCCTACAAACCGGTCAGACCTTTCACGTGGGCTGACACCCCTTGTGATGCAGGAACAGTCTGAGTAACGTGGCGGCACTTGTCTGGAGACCCAATGATGCGTGCCGCCCGCTCCCTGCTGTTTGTCGCCCTCCTGCCGCTCTTTGCCGGCTGCCAATTGCTCGACGCCCCGCGCCAGAGCGTCTCCCACGCCGACCAGACGCGCATGCAGGGCGAACTCACGGCGGCCGATGGCAAGCTGGTGTTCCAGCCATGCCAGGAACAGCGCCGCTACATCGTCAACGACAGCGGTGGTACCAGCGTGCTGCAACAGGCCGCCAGCCTGGCCGATGAACAGGGCAAACTGTTTGCCGATATGCGCGGTCGTATCGGCTCCAGCGCGGCGGCCGGCACCGATAGCCAGCTGGAGGTGGAGCAGCTCTATCGCCTGGAACGGTCGAGCACCGCATGCAATGACGAAAATTTCAGACTGTTGATCCTGCGCGCCGCCGGCCATGGCCCCGAGTGGAACCTCAAGGCCAGCGGCAAGGGCCTGGTGCTCGAACGTGACGGCCAGCCGCCACTGGCGGTGCCTTACATGGAGGAGCAACTGGGTGATGGTCGCCTCAACATCAGCACCGAAGCCAACGGCCAGAAGGTCGAGCTCTGGCTGGCCACCCAGCGCTGCGTCGACAGCGTCACCGGCAGTGTGCAACACATGAGCGCCGAACTGCGGGTCAACGGACAGGTCCAGCGCGGCTGCGCCTATTTCGGCGGCGCGCGCAACGACTGACTCACAGGTTTTGGCTTATAATCGCCGGTTCACGCCCTGATGCAGTTGTGCATCCCGCGAACCGGACCCCGCCATGTTACGAATCACCGAACTCAAGCTGCCAATCGATCATCCCGAAGAAGACCTGCGCCCCGCCATCGTGCAACGCCTGGGCATCGCCAGCGATGATCTGCTCGATTTCACCTTGTTCAAGCGCAGCTACGACGCGCGCAAGAAATCCTCCGAACTGTGCTTCATCTACACCATCGACCTGACGGTGCGCGATGAAGCCAGCCTGCTGCGCAAGTTCGCCGATGACCGTAACGTCAACGAGGCGCCGGATGTCAGCTACAAAGTGGTCGGCCAGGCACCAGCCGACCTGAGCGAACGGCCAATCGTGGTCGGCTTTGGCCCGTGCGGGATCTTCGCCGCCATGTTGCTGGCACAGATGGGCTTCAAGCCGATCATCCTCGAACGCGGCCCGGAAGTGCGCCAGCGCACCAAGGACACCTGGGGCCTGTGGCGCAAAAGCGTGCTCAACCCCGAGTCCAACGTGCAGTTCGGTGAAGGCGGCGCGGGGACGTTTTCCGACGGCAAGCTCTACAGCCAGATCAAGGATCCGAAATTCCTCGGTCGCAAGGTCCTGCACGAATTCGTCAAGGCCGGCGCACCGGAAGAAATCCTCTACGTCAGCAAGCCGCACATCGGTACGTTCCGCCTGACAGGCGTAGTGGAAAA
This sequence comes from Pseudomonas bijieensis, assembly GCF_013347965.1. Taxonomy (NCBI): domain Bacteria; kingdom Pseudomonadati; phylum Pseudomonadota; class Gammaproteobacteria; order Pseudomonadales; family Pseudomonadaceae; genus Pseudomonas; species Pseudomonas bijieensis. The sequence goes on from NZ_CP048810.1 coordinate 2,782,582, forward strand.
CATGCGTGAGCAAATTCGCGCCCTGGGCGGTGAAGTGCGCTTCCAGCAGCGCGTCACCGATGTACTGATCGAGGACGGCCAGTTGGTCGGCGTCGAACTGGCTAGCGGTGAACGGATTCATTCCAGGCATGTGATCCTGGCCCTGGGCCACAGCGCCCGGGACACCTTCCGCATGCTCCACAGCCGTGGCGTGTACATGGAAGCCAAACCGTTCTCGGTGGGTTTCCGGATCGAACACCCGCAATCGCTGATCGACAGCGCACGCCTGGGCAAGTACGCCGGCCACCCGAAACTGGGGGCCGCCGACTACAAACTGGTGCACCACGCCAAGAACGGTCGCTCGGTGTACAGCTTCTGCATGTGCCCGGGCGGTACCGTGGTGGCCGCGACCTCCGAGCCGAACCGCGTCGTGACCAACGGCATGAGCCAGTATTCACGCAACGAGCGCAACGCCAACTCCGGCATCGTCGTCGGCATTACTCCGGAAGTGGATTATCCGGGTGGCCCACTGGCCGGGATCGAGTTGCAGGAGCGCCTGGAGTCCCACGCGTTCGTGCTCGGCGGCAGCAACTACGAGGCCCCGGCGCAACTGGTGGGCGATTTCATCGCCGGCAAGCCGTCCACGGCACTGGGCAGCGTCGAACCTTCCTACAAACCCGGCGTCTCCCTGGGCGACCTGGCCCTGGCCCTGCCGGACTTCGCCATCGAAGCCATCCGTGAAGCCCTGCCGGCGTTCGAGAAACAGATTCGCGGTTATTCGCTGCACGATGCGGTGCTGACCGGGATCGAAACCCGCACCTCGTCGCCCCTGCGCATTACCCGCAACGAATCGCTGCAGAGCCTGAACGTCAAGGGCTTGTTTCCCGCCGGTGAAGGCGCCGGTTATGCGGGCGGGATTTTGTCGGCGGGCGTGGACGGGATCCGGATTGCCGAGGCGGTGGCGCGGGATATCCTGGGGCTGGAGGCCTGACAGAAGCGTCCTTGTGAGGGCAATGCTGTTCACTCAAGGCCGAATTTGCTTAAGTGAACAGCATGACCCTGTGGGAGCGAGCCTGCTCGCGATGGCGGCCTGGCATTCAACACAGATGTTGACTGGTCCGCCGCTATCGCGAGCAGGCTCGCTCCCACAAGGGATTCCGGTGTTTTCAAGGTTCAGATATTCGCCCGCAACACACTCTCTGGCAACGCATCTCCCCTCTCCACACTCGCCGCCACGGCCGCCATCAGCCCGCTCAACTCATAGCCCTGGGCTTTGAGCCACGCGGGGTCGTAATAGGTCGTGGCATAGCGCTCGCCGCCGTCACACAAAATCGCCACGATCGATCCCGACTCCCCTGCCTCCATCATCTGCTTCGCGGCGATCAACGCACCGATCAGGTTGGTACCGCTGGAACCACCAACCCGTCGTCCCAAGCGCTCGGCCAGGTAATGCATGGCCGCCAGTGACAGGGCGTCCGGGACCTTGACCATCGCATCGATGACTTTGGGCAAGAACGACGCCTCGACCCGTGGTCGGCCGATACCCTCGATGCGCGAGCCGCAATCCATGCGCAGATTGGCATCGCCGCTGCGGTAGTAGTCGAAGAACACCGAACGCTCGGCGTCGGCACACAACACCCGGGTGCCGTGCTGGCGATAACGCACGTAGCGCCCCAGGGTGGCCGTGGTGCCGCCCGTGCCGGGACTGGAAATCAGCCAGCTTGGCTCCGGATGCCGCTCGAAGCGCATCTGCTGGAAGATCGATTCGGCAATGTTGTTATTGGCCCGCCAGTCCGTGGCGCGCTCGGCATAGGTGAACTGGTCGATGAAATGCCCGTCATGCTCGCGGGCCAGGCGTTCGGATTCGGCGTAGATCTGCGTCGGATCGTCCACCAGATGGCTCTGGCCGCCATAGAAGGCGATCTGTGCGATTTTTTCCCTGGAGGTGGACGCTGGCATCACTGCAATGAACGGCAGGCCCAGCAGACGGGCAAAGTACGCCTCCGAAATGGCTGTCGAACCGCTGGAAGCTTCGATCACCGGCGCCCCAGGCTTGAGCCAACCGTTACACAACGCATAGAGAAACAGCGAACGGGCCAGCCGATGCTTGAGGCTGCCAGTGGGATGGCTGGACTCATCCTTGAAATACAGTTCGATGCCCGGCAGGCCAGGCAGCGATAGCGGAATCAGGTGGGTATCGGCGCTGCGCTGGAAGTCAGCCTCGATGATGCGGATCGCTTCGCGCGCCCACTGGCGGTGGTCGTTCATGGTGTTTTCTCACTGGATCGGTTCGACGCGGGGAACCTGACGGTCATGCAGGCGCGACTTTGGTCTCGGAAAAACCAGGCACAAGCTTAGGAAAAAACCGACAGCGCGCACAGGTACAGCTAAGGTCCAATATGCGCCGTAACTGCCCGACCGCGCCGTGCAGGCGTTGTAACGCCATATAACAAAAAAGAATATAACTTTTGTTTTAACAACTAACAGTACGGGTTAGGGTGTGCCATCTTTTTGATTCGATGAATGGAGAGCGATCGTGGCTCTACGTAATTCTCTGACACGTTTTTTCCAGCTGGAGGCGGCCAGTGGCCTGCTACTGATCGCTGCCGCCGTACTGGCCCTGGCCATCAATAATTCGCCGCTGTCCTGGCTGTATAACGGCCTGCTGGACACCCCGGTGGTGGCCCAGGTCGGCGCGCTGAAAATCGCCAAACCCTTGCTGCTATGGATCAATGACGGCCTGATGGCGATGTTCTTCCTGCTCATCGGCCTGGAGGTCAAGCGCGAGGTCCTCGACGGGCAACTGTCGAAACCTTCGCAAATCGTCCTGCCGGGCGCGGCGGCGATTGGCGGCATGGTGGTGCCGGCGCTGATCTACTGGTTCCTCAACCGTGACAATCCCCCCGCCCTCGCCGGCTGGGCAATCCCGACGGCCACCGACATCGCGTTCGCCCTCGGCGTGCTGGCCTTGCTCGGCAAGCGGGTGCCGGTGTCGCTCAAGCTGTTCCTGATGACCCTGGCGATCATCGACGACCTGGGCGCCATTATCATCATCGCCATCTTCTACTCCGGCGCCCTGTCGACCTTGTCGCTCATGCTGGCAGCTGCCTGCATCGCCGCATTGGTGGCGATGAACCGGATGGGCGTGGTCAAGCTCGGGCCCTACATGGTCGTGGGCCTGATCCTCTGGGTCTGCGTACTCAAGAGCGGTGTCCATGCCACCTTGGCCGGTGTGACCCTGGCGTTCTGCATCCCGCTGCGCACGAAGAATGCCGAATCTTCACCGCTGCTGAGCCTGGAGCATGCACTGCATCCCTGGGTGGCCTACGGTATCCTGCCGCTGTTCGCCTTCGCCAACGCCGGCCTGTCCCTGAGTGGCGTCACCGTCGAAAGCTTTACCCATCACGTGCCGATGGGTATCGCGATCGGCCTGTTACTGGGCAAGACCGTCGGCGTCCTCGGTCTGACCTGGCTGGCCGTGAAAATCGGCATTGCCAGCCTGCCCGCCGGCGCCAATTGGGGTCAGGTACTGGGCGTGGCGATCCTGTGTGGCATCGGGTTCACCATGAGCCTGTTCGTCGGCTCCCTGGCGTTCGAGCCTGGCGTGAGTGACTACGCCGGCATGGATCGGATGGGGATTCTCACCGGTTCGATCCTCGCGGCGTTGTTGGGTTACGCGGTGACAGCTGCGTCCAGTCGCAAGCAGCCTGCATTGCCAAGCTGATTCCTGGCTGCCTGAGGGGTGCGTATATCCATTGCTGCGGTAACGGCTATGTACACCGCCCCGCCCCCGGAAACAAAGCCATAAAAAAACGGCGCCTTCCGTCCAGGACAAGGCGCCGTTTTCTCAAACAATTCCAGCTTAGTGGGATACGCGACTCGTACCATCCACAGTGGAAATACGAACCCGCTCACCCACACGGAACACCTCGTTTTCCTGAACCTGCTGCACATAGGCACGCATGCTGCCGTCATCTTCACGAACGGTGATTTCCACACCCTGGGTACGGGTCAGGCCTTCTTCGGTGGCAGAGCCGATCAGGCCACCGGCCACAGCGCCAATCACTGCGGCGACGATGCTGCCACGACCGCCACCGATGGCGCTACCGCCTACACCACCGACCACGGCACCGGCCGCACCGCCGATAGGGGTCTTGGTGCCTTCGATCTTGACCGGACGCAGGGATTCGATGGTCCCCATGCGAATCGTCTGCACGCGACGCGCTTCGTCACGGGAATAGGAGTCACCGGTCAGGCTCGACTGACAGCCAGTGAGCAACATCGCCATCGTGGAAAAGGAAGCAACCAGCAAAACAGACTTACGCATAGCATCAACTCCAAAAGACAGGGATTCATTAAACTCCGCGACTTGACGCCTGTCACGGTCTCGCCGGGATAAAATTGTTTTCATTCAGGTGGGATACAGGCGCACCGGAAAAATTCACCCAACAGTAGCGCCAATTTCCAAAACCTGCGTCATCAACCCGGGGATTTTTCATGGATTATTTCATTATCGTCGCGATCACCGTGGCCGGCTTGTACTTCCACTGGTGGTTGTACGTACGGATCAAACGCTGGATGGACCGCGACCTGGCGCTGTCCCTGGCGGGGCAGGATGAACGGAAAAAGACCTACATGCTGCAACAACTGGCCCGCGCCCGGGAGCAAGGCATCAAGCGCCGGGACTTGCCGCAATGGCTTCAAACCGCTGCGGCAGGTTATCGCGGCTAAGGAGCCAGGCGCTCGCGAATCCAGTTCGTCCCTTGCAGACGATAGTTGAGGCGATCGTGCAGGCGGCTCGGACGGCCTTGCCAGAACTCGATGCGCTCGGGCAGTAAACGATAACCACCCCAATGCTCCGGGCAGTGCGGCTGGCTGTCGCTGAAACGTTGTTCGGTGGCCTTGAGCAAGTCGTCCAGCTCAGCGCGCCCTGAAATCACCCGGCTCTGGGGGGAAGCCCAGGCGCCGAGACGGCTGCCCAGCGGGCGAACCTGATAATAGGCGTCCGACTCCTGCGCCGTGACCTTGACCACTTTGCCTTCGATGCGCACCTGGCGTTCCAGGGCCGGCCAGAAAAACGTCATGGCCGCGAATGGATTCGCGGCCAGTTGCTGGCCCTTGGCGCTGTCGTAGTTGGTGAAGAACGTGAAGCCCAAGGCATCCAGGCCCTTGAGCAGCAGAATTCGACAGTGCGGTCGCCCTTGTGCATCCACCGTGGCCAGGGTCATGGCGTTAGCCTCAACCGGAGCCTGCTCGGTTTTCACCGCGTCGGCGAACCATTGGTGGAACAATGCAAACGGCTCGGCCGGGGCTTGTGCCTCGGTCAAGCCATCGCGGGTGTAGTCGCGGCGCATATCAGCCAGCGGTTGGGTCATGGCGCGTTCCTTGTGGTTAGCCCATCACTGCTTGGGAGTATCGGCGGCCGCGACTTTCTTGGTATCGGTGGCGGCTTTGGCCGGTTGGGGTTTCTTCGCCGCAGTAGTGGCCTTGGCTGGCGCTTTCTTCGCCGGAGCCTTGGCCGCGGCTTTTTTGGCCGGAGCCTTCTTGGCCGTTGAGGTCACGGCTTTTTTAGCCGCAGGCGCTGGGGCCGCGGCTGCGGGCTTCACGTCCTGGGCCGCCACCAGCGTCACCGGCGCAGGGGCCGGCATGTTGTACTTGCTCAGCAGCGCAACCATGGTGTTGGCCGGCGTGACCAGCAGTTCCACGCGACGGTTCAAGGCACGGCCTTCCACGCTGTCGTTGGCCGCACGAGGTGCCACTGCGCCCATGCCACGCAGCATCAGGCGATCACGTTGCAGGCCGCTGAGACGGAAAATCGCCGCCACGGACTGGGCACGCTCCTGGCTGAGCTTCAAGTTCGCAGGCGCGGCGCCCGAAGTATCGGCGTGGCCGAGGATCAGCACGGCGGTCTTCGGGTCGGCTTCAAGGATCTTCGCCACGCGTGTGAACGGGCCGAGGGTCACGGGCAGCAGCATGGCCGGACGGTCTGGGTTGAAGGAGCCGTCCACGGGCGCGGTGACCACCAACACGTTGTCGCGACGTTCGAGTTCGAGCTTGCTGTCCTTGATGGCTGTGCGCAGCTTCGGTTCGTAGTCGTCGAGCCAGGCCTGGGTGACTTTCGGATCGGGCATCGGCACCGCCTTGGCGGTTTCCTGGTCCTTGCCGCCGAACGGCCACCACCACTTGCCGTTGCTTTCGGCTTCGGCCTTGGCAACGGCCGGCGCCTTGGCTTCAGGCTTGTCTTGAGGCTTGACGTCATCTTTCTTCGCGACGTCAGCAGCGTCATCGGAAGAGAACGGCCACCACCAGTGCGTAGCGCTCTCGGCCTTGGCTTGCGGAGCGACGGCGGCCGGTTTCAGGGGCGCCGCGGGTGTCGTTTCCTTGGCTACCACCTTGTCGGAAGAGCCGAACGGCCACCAGCTACTGCCGGCCTCGGCATCATTTTGTGGGGTTTGTGCGCAACCGGTGATAGCGAAGCACAGCGCCAGAGCGAGGGTTTTATTCGATGACATTGGATATCCACAAAATGATCTAAATGAAAAAACAAAAGGCCATGTTCGGGCCGCATAAACAGACGCTTGGAAACTGAAAAGGACACGAGGTTCCGGTGTCCGCTGCCTTCAATGGCGTTTTACAGACAAGTGGCTAACACCCTCGCCAGGTTCTGCGCGCGCGGATCCATCAGCACATAAGGCCCGAGTGTGTTGGTCACGAAACCAAAGGCAACATCCTGTTCCGGATCGGCAAACCCGATGGAGCCTCCCGCCCCCGGATGGCCGAATGCCCGTGGGCCGAGGCCGTAGGTCGCGTTCGGTACATCCGGTTGATCGAGCATGCAACCCAGGCCGAAACGGGTCCGGGTCAACAGTGTCTTGTCCTCGCCGAGGCTGTGCTGGCGAGTCAGTTCGTCGAGCATTTCGCCTTCCAGCAGGCTGCCGTCCAACAGACCGGCGTAGAACCCGGCCAGGCTGCGGGCATTGCCGTGACCGTTGGCCGCCGGTTGCTGCATGCGTCGCCACTCCGGCTTGTTGGTGCTGGTCATGATCGACGGCGGGTTGGTGAAGGCCCGGGTGGTCATGGCCGTGGGCTCGCGCATCGTCACCTGCAACAGGCGCTGGGCCGCTGCATCCCCCACGTTGCCTTTGCCACGGGCAATGTGGGCCACGCGATGAAACTCCTCATCGGCCAGGCCGACATGGAAATCCAGGCCCAATGGCTTGGCAACGCGGGCCACGATGGAGTCCCCCGGGCCACGCCCATCGGCCCGGCGCAGCAGCTCGCCGACCAGCCAGCCATAAGTGATCGCCGCGTAGCCATGGCCTTCGCCCGGCGTCCACCACGGCGTTTCAGCGGCCAGGGCATCGACCATGGCTTGCCAATCATAAAGCGCCTCGGGCGGCAGCAATTCATGCAGAGCTGGTAGTCCAGCCTGATGGCAGAGCAACTGGCGCAGGGTGATAGATTGCTTGCCGGCGGCGGCAAATTCCGGCCAATAGCGGGCAACCGGGGCATCCAGTTGCAGCTTGCCTTCGGCTACCAGTTGCAAGGCAGTGACGGCGGTAAATGTCTTGGTGCAGGAAAACAGATTGGCGATGGTGTCGCTGTGCCAGGCTTCGCTGCCATCCTTATCGGCGGTACCGGCCCACAGATCGACGACAGTCCGGCCACCCACTTGAATGCACAACGCGGCGCCACGCTCCTGGGGATCATCGAACAGCGCCGCGAAGGCTTCACGCACCGCCTCGAACTGAAGTTCATAATGGCCTTGAATCTGCACCCGCAACTCCTTTGAAACAAACACTTTTTAAAGTGCTGGCATTGTTTCAGCCATTCAGGCTTTTGGGAACCGCCGCAAGACGGCTGACCGGACTGACACAGCCCCCGTCAAGCAAATCACCAGAATCTAGGAAATCTCCCGCCGAAACGGTGGCAGCGCATTGAGGATCGCCTTGCCGTAGCGCTGGGTTACCAGCCTGCGGTCAAGCAAGGTGATGGTGCCGCGGTCCTCTTCGGTACGCAGCAAGCGGCCACAGGCCTGGACCAGTTTCAGCGATGCGTCCGGCACGGAGATTTCCATGAACGGGTTGCCGCCACGGGCTTCGATCCACTCGGCCAGCGCGGCTTCCACCGGATCGTCAGGGACGGAGAACGGGATCTTGGCGATCACCACGTGCTCGCAATAGGCACCGGGCAAATCCACGCCTTCGGCAAAACTCGCCAGGCCGAAGAGCACGCTGGAGTCCCCGCCGTCGACCCGCGCCTTGTGCTTGTTCAGGGTTTCCTGCTTCGACAGGTTGCCCTGGATGAACACCTGTTTGCGCCAGTCACGGTCAAGCCCATCGAACACGTCCTGCATCTGTTTACGCGAGGAAAACAACACCAGGGTGCCCCGCGAGCCTTCCACCAATTCCGGCAAGTCACGAATGATCGCCGCAGTGTGGGCGGCGGCATCCCGTGGGTCGGCCTTGAGGTCTGGCACCCGCAACACGCCGGCATCGGCGTGATGGAAGGGGCTCGGAACCACCGCGGTCACGGCTTTCTTCGGCAGGCCGGCGCGCATGCGGAAACGGTCGAACGTGCCCAGGGCGGTCAGCGTGGCGGATGTCACCAACGCGCCGTAGGCCACGTTCCACAGATTGCGACGCAGCATTTCCGCCGCCAGGATCGGGCTGGCATTGACCTCGATGTCGAACAGCGAACCGCTCTCGGCCAGGGTCAGCCACCGCGCCATCGGCGGGTTGTCCTCCGGGTCTTCGGCGGTGAAGGCCGTCCACAGTTCCCAGTTGCCCTGGGAGCGGGACAACAGGCTGCCAAATAGCGGGTACCATTCCTCGGCCTGGTTGCTGGCGATGCCGATGTTGACCTCGCCATCCATGCCTTCCTTGAGCAGGTCGGTCAGGCGGGTGAACAGATCGGTCAGGCGGGCGAAGCCTTTCTTGAGCTCGATGCCCATTTCGCGCATGTGTTCAGGAATCACCCCGCCGACGAAGCGATGGCGTGGCCGCTCGCGGCCCTCGACGTCTTCGCCGGGCTTGAAGTCGGCCACTTGCTCGCAGGCGGTGAACATGAACTGCTGGTTCGTCTTGATTTCCCGCGCCAGCTCCGGCACTTGCTCGATGAACTTGCCCAGGTCACCCGGCAATGGATGCTGGGCCAGCAGTTTGGTGAGGTTCTTGGCGGTGGTTTCCAGCCAGTCGGCGGTGGAGCGTAGCCGGGTGTAATGGGCGAAATGGCCGATGGCCTTGTCCGGCAGGTGATGGCCTTCGTCGAATACGTAGATCGTGTCGCGCGGGTCCGGCAGCACCGCGCCACCGCCCAGGGCCAGGTCGGCCAGGACCATGTCGTGGTTGGTGACGATGACGTCGACCTTGCCCATGCCTTCGCGGGCCTTGTAGAAGGCGCACTGGCCGAAGTTCGGGCAATGGCGGTTGGTGCATTGGCTATGGTCAGTGGTCAGGCGCGACCAGTCGGCGTCTTCCAGGGCCGTGGACCAGCTGTCGCGGTCGCCGTCCCACTTATTGCCGGCCAGTTTCTCGATCATGCTGGTAAACAGCTTCTGGCTGGCCTCATCGACTTCGATCTTGAAGCCTTCTTCTTCGAACAGCTGGGCCGTGGCGGTCTGCGCCTGGCCTTCCTGGAGCAGCATGTCGAGCTTGGACAGGCACATGTAGCGCCCACGGCCCTTGGCCAGCGCGAACGTGAAGTTCAGGCCGCTATTGCGCATCAGGTCGGGCAGGTCCTTGTAGACGATCTGCTCCTGCAGGGCGACGGTCGCGGTGGCAATCACCAGGCGCTTGCCGGCGGCCTTGGCGGTGGGGATCGCCGCAAGGCTATAGGCCACGGTCTTGCCGGTACCGGTGCCGGCCTCCACCGCCACGACGGCGGGCTCGCCACTGCGCCGGCCTTCGTCATCGGTGTCGATGTCACCCAGGACTTTTGCCACTTCGGCAATCATCAGGCGCTGGCCATATCGCGGCTTGAGGCTCTTGGCTTCGAGAAAACGCGAATAGGCGCCCTGGATCGTGGTTTTGAGTTCGGTGCTGATCATGAATGGTCGGGCGCTAAAAACGCTGGATAAATTTTCAGTGGTTCGGATCGGCGGCTATCATACCCCGCTAATGAATCCTGCGCAGAACGGAGTAACCCAATGACACCCTTTGCCCTTGTCTACACCCTGCATTTGCTGGCGGCCCTGGTTTGGGTCGGCGGCATGTTCTTCGCCTGGATGATCCTGCGCCCCGCCGCAATGACGGCACTTGAGGGCCCTGCCCGGCTCAAATTGTGGGTAGAAGTGTTTCAACGTTTTTTCGTCTGGGTCTGGGTGGCGGTGGTGCTTTTGCCGATCAGCGGTGTAGGCCTGATCCACGTGCGCTTCGCCGGCTTCGAAACCGCGCCGCGTTATGTGCAGATCATGATGGGCCTGTATGTGGTGATGGCGGCGCTGTTTATCCGCATCCAGGGCCTGCAACTGCCTTCGTTGCGTAACGCTGTGACTGCGCAGGATTGGCCGACGGGTGCGGCGGTGCTGGGGAGAATTCGCAAACTGGTGGGGATCAATTTGCTGATCGGGCTGCTGGTGGTGGCGATTGGCGCGGCGCGGCCGATGTTCTGAAAATATTGCACCTAACCCTGTGGGAGCGAGCTTGCTCGCGATGGCGGCACATCAGGCAATACTTGATCGACTGACCCAATGCCATCGCGAGCAGGCTCGCTCCCACAAGTCGGGATCAGATTTTCTTCAGAACCGCTGCACCGTCACCGCCCCCGCCGCGCCGGCAGGCCCCGGCTGGCCATCGGCACCCGGACGGCCGCTCTTGCCGCCGTCAGCGGTATAGACCAGACAACCCTTGGCCTTGCCACCGACACCGGGTTTGCCGCCGTGCCCAGCCGCGCCACCGGCGCCGCCGTCCACCGTCACCTTGATCTGCTCGGCAGGATAGGCCCGGGGCAGCTCAAGGCGTACCAGTGCACCGGCCGCACCGGGCTGGCCATCGCTGCCGTTGCTGCCGTCGGCCCCGCGACCGGCCGACCCCCAGGTGCAACCTGGCGCCTGGCCATTGGCGCCGTCCAGGCCGACGAAACCCGGCGCACCGGTGCCACCACGGGCATCCACCGACAACAGCGGCGCATTCAAGGCATTGAAGCGCAGGTTCAGATCCCGCCCCGGCCGCGCCGCCTTGGTGTAGGTACCCGGTGCGCCGCGTGAAGTGATCTGGCTGCCCTCGGCCAACTCAGCCTGGGCCACTTTCATTTCCAATACCTGCTGCGCCGGCACGATGGCGATCCGTGCTTCACGTCCCAGGTGCAATTGGTCGATGGTCAGTTCCGTGACATTGGAAGGCACCAGCAGCGTGCCGTAGTCGGCCACGTCCAGCCGCTCCAGGGTCAGGGTACTGGTGGTGTTGGGCAGACGCATCAACGAATGGCTTTCGACCTGGACCACTTGGGCCGAAGCCCATGGGCATACGAGTGCGGCGAGCAGACACAATTTACGCATGGGAAGCCTCTGGCGCGGTCGGGAGGGTTTGCAGATGGAAGATGCCGAACAGCAGCACTCTGAGGCGATCGCGGCCAGGCGCGGGACGGCCACGAAAACTGGCCCTGAACACCAGCAGTTCCAATAGATGGAGCGCCAGTAAAAACGCTGCGGCGAAATTGACCAGCAGATGCAACGGATGGACGAACGGCACAATCAGGTTGACCAGCACCACCAGCCAGAACAGTAGGGTCAGTAAACGCCCCAGCCCCCAAAAACACCTTCATATGCCCCCCCGATGAGTATTATTCTTTGGCCGCACAGTAACGGCTTGCGCGCAGGATAAGCCAGAGGGCAAGGCAAATTTAATTTACCGCCGACCAGCGACCGCCGAACCGCCCTCCTCGCGATCCGACGGCTCTGGCTCAGGGCTCAACGCTGGATATGCAGCTCGACCCGACGGTTCTGTGCCCGCCCTTCGTCGGTTTCATTGTCAGCCACCGGCTCGCTTTCGCCCTTGCCTTCACTGGTGAGTTTGTCGGGAGCCAGCCCCTGGGTCAGCAAATACTCGACGACGCTGCTGGCCCGACGTTCGGACAGCCCCCTGGTTATAGGCATCAGTGCCGACACTGTCGGTGTGCCCCACCACCCGGATGCTGGCGACATTGGCATGGCTGAGTTTGCCCATCAGCCCATCGAGTTGGCTTCGGGCTTCTGCGGTGAGATCGGATTTGTCGAAATCGAACAGCACCTTGCCGGCATCGTTAAGGGTGATGACTTCGGTGGCCGGTGCTTCAGGCTCGACCGGCGGGGCGCTGGCCGGGTATTGCGGCAGCGGGCAGCCGTGATGCTCGACGGGAGTATTGGCCGGCGTATCGGGGCAACGGTCGCGGCGGTCGAACACCCCGTCGTTGTCTTCATCGCCATCTTGGGCGTAGCAGATCAAACCACCGCCCAGCAGCCCCAACGCGGCGCCACCGGCGGCCCAGCCGCTGCTTTCGATGGCCCCCAATCCGCCACCGACCAAGCCGCCGATCAGGCTACAGATCGGCCAGGTGCGTTGATTGAGGGGGGCGCTGCCATCGCTGTGCGTGGCACAACCGGACAACACGCTGCTGGCCAGCAGCACCGGTAAGACGGCCTTGATAAGAACGTTCATGGTGAAGGCTCCTGTGTCACCGGCCCATACCGGTCACACAGGAGTAAAGACTGTCATCCGCCACTCTACAAGCCGCGGATGGCAAGGGTTTTAGCGATTTATCCGGATTTCCGTGCGACGGTTCTGGGCGCGTCCGTCGGCGGTCTTGTTGTCGGCCACTGGCTGGCTTTCCCCGGCACCACTCACCGAGACGAAACTGGCGCGAGGCACGCCTTGATCGACCAGGTAGTTCACCACCGAATTGGCCCGTTTCTCTGACAGGCGTTGGTTATAGGCATCGCTGCCGACGCTGTCGGTATGGCCGGTGACGCGCAATTGCGCGGTGGACGTTTCCTGTTTCAACCGGGTGGCGACTGTGCTCAGGACCTCTTTGTCGCCCGGGGTCAACGTGGCTTTGTTGAATTCAAAGTGCACATCGCGGATCACGATGGTTTCTTCCTTGACCACTGCGGGTTCTTCAACCACCGGCGCTGGAGCGGGCGGTGGGCAACCGTCGGCATCGACCTGCACGCCCTTCGGTGTACCCGGGCACTTGTCGCGGCTGTCCGGCACGCCATCGCCGTCTTCGTCGCCGTCGCCATGGGCCCAGCACCAGCCCGCCGCAACGGTGCCGGCCACCAGCGCTCCCGGGCCGATCCAGGAACTGCTTTCGATGGCGCCCAGTCCCGCGCCGACAACACCACCAGTGGCCGCACAGATCGGCCAGTCGGTTTTCTGCAAACCTGCGCAACCAGTCAACACACTGGTTAGCAGAACCAGGGGTAACGCTGTCCGAACTATGCTCATTGGGTTTTCTCCTTGAGGGATCGGCTCTGCGCCGATTCAGGGGAGTAAAGACCCGTCTGCGGATCTGCGCCAGCCTGAGCAATCGCGGGTTTTCGCCCCGTGTTTGCGACGTTTGCGCCCATTCAGGGACAAACCGCTCTAGGCCAGGATGTCCGGGCAGGCTATCGTGACGCTTCTGACTGAGGAACTTCGATGACCGTTGCCATTTCTTCGCGTACGCCCCAGCAAGCCCTGGCGGCCGTGCTTGACCGTTATGCCCCGCAAAAACTGCTGTTGATCGGTGCCAGTGGCTTTCCCGCACTCGAAGCGTTCCAGCAGGCCCACCCCGACACCGAAGTGGTCCATGCCGGCCCAGGCGCGCTGCCGGCGGACGTGGCGGCGCGGCGTTTTGACCTGGCCCTGGCGCTCGATTGCCTGGAGCATTTGCCCAAGCGCGACGGTCTGAACCTGTTGGGCGGCATCCGCAATCTCAACGCCAGCCGTATCGCCGTGCTGGCAGACCTCAACGCCTGCGGCTGGCAAGAGACGGACTTTTTTTCCCTGGCCCTGCAAGCCAGCGAGCGATTCCAGCGCGAAGAGCAGGTGCTGACCCTGTTTACCTATGATCTGCTTGAATACAAGCAAGTCCCCGACTGGCTCAACTCGCGCTTTTGGGCCAACCCGGAAAACTTTGGAAAATATTGGTGGTAGCCGTGAACACAAGCCCGCACACACCCATTTGCCCCTGCGGCAGTGGCAACACACTGGACGCCTGCTGCGGCCATTACCACGACGGTCACCCGGCGCCTTGCGCCGAAGCCTTGATGCGCTCGCGCTACAGCGCCTACGTGCTGGGCCTGGTGGATTATCTGGTCGCCACCACCCTGCCCGCCCAGCAGCAAGGGCTCGATCGCCAGTCGATCAGCGAGTGGAGCGCCAACAGCACCTGGTTGGGACTGGAGGTGGAAAGCAGCGAAGTGTTCGGCGGGCAACCGGAGCACGCCTTTGTCACGTTCACGGCGCGCTGGCACGACGGCCAGGGGGAGCACAGCCACCGTGAACAATCTTCGTTCGTACAGAACAACGGGCGCTGGTACTTCATCGACCCGACCGTGCCAGTCAAGACTGGCCGCAACGACAACTGCCCGTGCGGCAGCGGGCACAAATTCAAGAAGTGCTGCGCCGGCTACTTCAATCGCTGACTTTTCGGAAACGTCCGACGCTCGTCCATCGGCCCATAGGGCTAGACTGGGGATAAACCAGAGGCACGGACATGACCCCACCATCACTCTTGCTGCGCATCACCTGCCTGCTGCTATTCGTCGGGCTCGGCGGCTGCGCGTCCTGGTGGGGTGAAGAAGCCCCTGAGCCACAAGTGCATCTGGTCAAGGTCGAGGTGGTGCGGGCCCGGCTGCTGGAACAGAAGTTCATGCTGCACTTTCGCGTCGACAACCCGGGCGACAGCGACCTGACCGTTCGCGGCCTGACGTATCGCATCCACCTGGGCGACCTGTTGCTGACCGAAGGTGAGCATGAACACTGGTTCACCGTACGCCCCAGACACAGTGCCTACTTCAAGGTGCCGATCCGCACCAACCTGTGGCCGCAGGTGCGGGATGTGGTGAAGTTGCTGGAGAAACCCCGGGAACAGATCCCCTATCGTCTGGAAGGTGAGCTGGAAACCGGATTATTCATCGCCCACTACGTGCACCTTGAGCGCAATGGCGTGATAATCGCCGCCGATTTTATTGCGGAGTAACCCCGATGACCCAGCAACCCCATGTCCACGGCCCTGATTGCAACCACGATCACGACCATCATCACGATCATGACCACGGCCACGTCCACGGCCCGAACTGCGGCCACGCCCACCAGGAACCGGTACGCAACGCCCTGAAGGATGTCGGCCGCAACGACCCTTGCCCATGCGGTAATGGCAAGAAATTCAAGAAGTGCCACGGGGCTTGAAGGTTCGGGCGCAGATAATCTTCGCCTGTTGAATCGCTATCGCGAGCAGGCTCGCTCCCACAGGGGGTCTGCGACGCTCGTAAGGCCGGGGCTCACCACCGACTTCTGTGGGAGCGGGCTTGCTCGCGAATGCGGCGGGTCAGTTGGCATTGATTAACCTGACACACCCTCTTCGCGAGCAAGCCCGCTCCCACAAGGGCATTGCGGTGAAGCGATATTCCATGATCAGTGCAGAATCCAGTGTGGGAGCGAGCCTGCTCGCGATGAGGCCGGCACTTTCAATGCCTGTCTATCAGACTGCCTCAAGAACCCGCTTCACACTGACCACCGTCGCATACTCGCCATGCAAGTTGCCCAGGGACATGGCGTGCACCTCGCCAGCCGAACGGGCATTGCCGAAATAGTCGGTCTTGTCGAAGGTAAAGCAGGCATCCTCGACCACCCACGTGTCGAACCCCAGATTACCGGCCGTACGCGCCGTGGACTCCACCGAGTTGTGCGTCGCCACGCCGACGATCACCAGTTGCCCGATGCCTGCCCTGCGCAGGTCTTCTTCCAGGGGCGTGCCACTGAACGCATCCGGCACCTGTTTTTGAATCAACCACTCCCCGGCCATCGGCTCGAACCGTGGCTGGACCTCCACGCCCGACTGTCCCGGCCAGAACACCGAATCCGGCGAGCGGGACAAGTGGTGGACATGAATCACCGGTCGAACCGTGTGCCGCCAGAAAGCCAGAAGCTCCAGCATCCGCAGTTCTGCCTCGGGGTTGTTGCGAGGGCCGAGCCTGGGGTGAAGAATGCCTTTTTGTTGATCGATGAGGATCAGCGCTGCGTTGATCTGTAGCTCCATGCCGATTTCCTCTTGCTCAGTCATTGAATTTCCACACTTGGGCATCACCTCTTCCTGACAGGTAAGCCCTCGAGCGAAAGAGCTTACCCGAGCCCTGGGTTTTGTCGCCAAATCAACAAATAACCCTCGCCCCCGCTTGCGCGGCCCCCTCCTGCTCACTAACGTAGCGCCTTTATTGCCGCCACCCCCTCCCGCAGGAGCTTTGCCATGGCCTCGCCAGCCTCTATTTCCTTCATCCCCCGGCTCGGCGTTGCCGCCGCGGTGGCCAGTGTGCTCGGTTTGAGCGGATGCCAGACCTGGAATGCCCAGGACACTGTCCCGCCCACTTCCGGCGTGCAGCCGCTCAAGGGGCTGGCGCAGAACGTCTCGGTCCGCCGCAATGCCACGGGCATGCCGCTGATCGAAAGCAACAGTTTTCATGACGCCCTGTTCACCCTCGGCTACGTCCATGCCAGTGACCGCATCACCCAGATGGTGACCCTGCGTCTGCTGGCCCAGGGGCGGTTGGCAGAGATGTCCGGCACCGAACGGCTGGACGTCGACCGCTACATGCGTGCCGTCAACCTGAAGAAAAACGCCGATGAGCTGTACAAGGCGTCTTCGCCACGGCTCAAGCGCTTCTTCGAAGTCTATGCCCGCGGCGTCAACGCCTACCTGTTCCGCTACCGCGACAAGTTGCCGGCGGACTTGGCCGCCACCGGTTACAAACCCGAGTACTGGAAACCGGAAGACTCGGCGCTGATGTTCTGCCTGCTGAATTTCAGCCAATCGGCCAACCTGCCGGAAGAAATCGCTAGCCTGGTGCTGGCCCAGACGGTCACCAACGACAAACTCGCCTGGCTGAGCCCGTCCTATCCAGATGAACAACTGCCCCAGGCCGAAGCCGACAAGCTTCAGGGCGTGCGGCTCAACGGCCAGATTCCGGGCCTGAACGAGATCAGCAAGGCCACCAGCCAGTTGGCCGGGCTGAACCTTTTGAGTGCTGCCTCTTCGAGTAACTGGGCCATCGCGCCGCAACGCAGCCGCAGCGGCAAGAGCCTGTTGGCCAGCGACAGCCATGGCCCGCTGGGCATGCCAGGACTGTGGAGCCCCGTACAGATCCGGGCGCCCAAGTACCAGGCGGCCGGGGTTTCCGTGGCGGGCATTCCGATGATCCTGGCCGGTTTCAACGGCAAAGTGGCCTGGAGCATGACCAGCGTGCTGGGCGATAACCAGGACCTGTTCCTGGAAAAAATCCGTCGCCAGGGCAACGGCTTGTCCTACGAGGCCAACGGTAAATGGCAACCGGCAATCGTGCGCAACGAAACCTATTTCATCAAAGGCCAGCGGCCGATTCGTGAAGCGGTGTTCGAGACCCGCCACGGCCCGCTGCTCAACAGCGCCCAGGGCCCGGCCATGGCCAACGGCTTTGGCCTGGCGTTGCAGATGCCGAGCCTGGGCGACGACAAGACCCTGGATGCCTTCTTCGACCTGTCCCGGGCACAAAACGTCGAGAAAGCCTCCGATGCCAGCCGGGAAATCCGCGCCATGGCCGTGAATATGGTATTCGCCGACGCCAGCAACATCGGCTGGCAAGTCACCGGTCGCTACCCCAACCGCCGCGAAGGCGAAGGCCTGTTACCGTCCCCAGGCTGGGATGGTCGCTACGATTGGGACGGTTACGCCGACCCGATGCTGCACCCGTACGACCAGGATCCGGCCCAAGGCTGGCTCGGCACCGCCAACCAGCGGGTCATTCCCCACGGCTACGGCATGCAGTTGTCCAACTCCTGGGCCGCACCGGAGCGTGGCGAGCGCCTGGCCGAACTGGCCAGCGCGGGCAAGCACGACTCCCGCAGCCTGACCGCCATGCAATACGACCAGACCACGACCTTCGCCGCCAAACTCAAGAAGGTCTTCGAAGCCCCGGGCATGTCCCAACCGCTCAAACAGGCGATCGAAGCCCTGCCGGTGGCTGACCGGGCCAAGGCCCGCGAAGCCTATACCCGCTTGATGGCATTCGATGGCCGGCTCAGCCCGACCTCCGCCGATGCGGCGATCTATGAGCTGTTCCTGCAGGAAAGCATGAAGCAGACCTTCCTCGACGAACTGGGCCCGGACAGCAGCCCGGCGTGGAAAGCGCTGATCGCCAATGGCCAATTGTCCTACTCGGCCCAGGCCGATCATCTGCTGGCTCGCGAGGACAGCCCGTTCTGGGACGACGTGCGGACACCGCAGAAGGAAGACAAGGCCGTCATCCTGGCCCGCAGCCTCGCCGCGACCATCAGCGCCGGTGACAGCCAGTTGGGCGGTGACCACAAGGCTTGGCAGTGGGGCAAGTTGCATCGCTACGAGTGGAAGAACAGTAACGGCCAGATCGTGCGCGGACCGCTGCCGGCCGGTGGCGACGCCACCACGCTCAACACCGCGGCGTACGCCGTGGGGCAGGATTTCAATACCACCCTGGCACCGGCCATGCGTTTTATCGTTGACTTCGGCCAACCTGAACCGCTGATGATCCAGGACGGCACCGGCCAGTCCGGCAACCCGGTCAGCCCGAACTATGCCAATGGCATCGATCCGTGGATCAAGGGGCAGTATCAGAACCTGCCCTTGCAACCGCAGAACTTCGATCGGGCCTATGGCAAGACGCGGTTGACCCTGGTGCCGGGCAAATAGACTCTCCACTGTGGCGAGGGGATTTAGCGAAACGTCGCACCGCCCCGCTGGGCTGCGAAGCAGCCCTGAAACCAAGCAACTCGATCTTTCAGGCAAATTGAGTTGGCTGATTTGGGACTGCTTCGCAGTCCAGCGGGGATAAATCCCCTCGCCACATTTTTCCCTCCTGTCACCTGATCCTGTCCGCCAAAAATCCGATAGAACTTCCCCTCTCGCCTGAGCCTCTACCTGACAAGCCCATCGCCCCGGTGACTGCATGGATCTTGTCATTGCCCGCCCCGAAGGCCTGTACTGTCCGCCTGGAGATTTCTACATCGACCCGTGGCGCCCGGTCGAACGTTCGGTTATCACCCACGCCCACGGCGATCATGCCCGCAGCGGCAACCAACACTATCTGGCAGCGGCACCCGGCGAAGGCATTCTGCGTTCACGCCTGGGCCAGGACATCAACTTGCAAACCCTGCCCTACGGCGAGCGCTTGCGGCATCACGGCGTGACCTTGAGTTTCCATCCCGCCGGCCATGTACTGGGTTCGGCCCAGGTGCGGCTGGAATACCAAGGTGAGGTCTGGGTGGCATCGGGGGATTACAAGGTCGAGCCCGACGGTACCTGTGCGCCGTTCGAACCGGTGAAATGTCATACATTCATTACGGAATCGACCTTCGGCCTGCCCATCTATCGCTGGCAGCCCCAGGCGCAAGTCTTCGACGAGATCAACCAATGGTGGCGCGGGAACATCGCGGTCGGTCGCGCCAGCGTGTTGTTCTGCTATTCCTTTGGCAAGGCCCAGCGGATTCTCCACGGCATCGATGAAAGCCTCGGACCGATCCTGGCCCATGGCGCGGTGGAACCGCTGAACCGGGTCTACCGCGAGGCCGGCGTGCGGCTACCGCCGACGATCTATGCCGGCGACGTGAAGAAGAACGACCCGATCATGGGCCAGGCGCTGGTCATCGCCCCGCCCTCCGCCGGGGGGAGCAGTTGGATGCGCCGTTTCGGTGACTACAGCGACGCCTTCGCCAGCGGCTGGATGCGCCTGCGCGGTACACGTCGGCGGCGTGGCGTGGACCGGGGGTTCGTGCTGTCCGATCACGCCGACTGGCCCGGCCTGCTCTGGGCCATCGAACAGACCGGCGCCGAACGGGTAATGGTCACCCATGGCTCGGTCGGCGTGCTAGTGCGCCATTTGTGCGAGCAAGGCCTCGACGCCCAGGGTTTCATCACCGAATACGGCGACGATGAAGAAGAGCTCGGTGCCGACACCAGCGAGGGGGCGTCATGAAAGCCTTCGCCGAGCTGTACGCTGAATTGGACGCTACGACCTCCAGCAACGCCAAGCTTGCCGCCATGCAAAATTATTTCACCCTGGCCCCGCCCCAGGACGCCGCGTGGGCCGTGTATTTCCTTTCCGGTGGACGCCCACGGCAACTGGTGCCGGTCAAGATTCTGCGGGAATTGGCAGTGCAGGTGTCGGGCTTGTCGACGTGGTTGTTCGAAGAGAGCTACCAGGCCGTGGGCGACTTGGCCGAAACCATTTCGCTGGTATTGCCGGAATCGCCCCACAGCTCCGACGAAGGCCTGGCGCTGTGGATCGAGGAGAAATTGCTGCCGTTGCGCGGCGAATCGCCCGAGGTGTTGGCGCAGCGGCTGCCAGCATTGTGGGCACAACTGGACCGACCGAGCCTGATGCTGTGTATCAAGCTCATCACCGGCAGTTTCCGCGTCGGCGTATCCAAACTACTGGTAACCCGGGCCCTGGCCGGCATGGCCAACCTGGACAGCAAGCGGGTGGCCCAGCGCCTGGTGGGCTATACCGATCTGTCCCATCGTCCGACCGCCGCCGGCTACCTCAAGTTGATCGCCGCCGAATCCGCCGATGAGCACGCCCAGCGCGGCGGCCAGCCTTATCCATTCTTCCTGGCCCATGGGTTGTCCGCACCGGTGGAGCAATTCGACGCGCTGCTGGGGCCGGCCAGTGACTGGCAAGTGGAATGGAAGTGGGATGGCATCCGCTCCCAGGTGGTCAAGCGTGACGGCCAGCTCTGGGTCTGGTCCAGGGGTGAGGACCTGGTAACCGAGCGCTTCCCTGAATTGCAGGTGTTGGCCCAGGCGCTGCCCGACGGCACGGTCATCGACGGAGAAATCGTCGTGTGGAAAACCACCGAGCCGTTGACCGAAGGCGCCTTCGACCCGGATGCGCCGCTGCAACCGGCGGTGCAACCCTTCGCCCTGCTGCAACAGCGCATCGGGCGCAAGACCCTGGGCAAGAAAATCCTCGAGGATGCGCCCGTGGTGGTGATGGCCTACGACCTGCTGGAATGGCAAGGCGAAGACTGGCGCAGCCGCCCCCAGGTCGAGCGCCGCGAGCAACTGGAAGCGCTGATTGCCCGCGCCCATAGCCCGGTGCTATTGCCATCGCCGATCGTCACCGGCCCGGATTGGTTCGACCTCGCCCGGCAACGCGAAGCCTCTCGCAGCCTCGGTGTCGAAGGCATGATGCTCAAGGCCCGCGATGCCCTGTACGGCGTCGGTCGGACCAAGGACATGGGCGTGTGGTGGAAGTGGAAGATCGACCCGTTCAGTGTCGACGCGGTGTTGATCTATGCCCAGCGCGGCCACGGTCGGCGCGCCAGCCTCTACAGCGACTATACCTTCGCGGTGTGGGACAACCCGCCGGGCAGTCGCGAACGCAGCCTGGTGCCCTTCGCCAAGGCGTATTCCGGGCTGACCGATGAAGAAATGCGCCAGGTCGACAGCATCGTGCGCAAGACCACCGTGGAAAAGTTCGGCCCGGTGAGCAGTGTCACGCCGACCCTGGTATTCGAGCTGGGCTTCGAGGGCATCGCCCTGTCCAAGCGCCACAAGAGTGGGATCGCAGTGCGGTTCCCACGAATGTTGCGCTGGCGCCAGGACAAAACGGTGGAAGAAGCCGACACGCTGGCAATCCTGCAAGACCTGCTGAAATGTTAGCGCCCTCCTGCGGCTGGACTTCGGCCCGTGTCATGACGCCCTCCACGCCAAGGCGAAAATACTTTCACCCGGTACTTCAAAACGAATGCGTCCATCCCGGCACGGAAGTTTTGGCGCTCTGCCATCACTCGGCCTACACAATAGCCGCTATGTAACATGCGTGAAAAAATAGCGCGAGTCGACGATGAACGGTATTTAAAGATATGTGTTTTGTTGCGTGCCGATGCAATTAAAAAAACTATTGGCGCGCCGCACGCTAGCAGCTTTTCTGACGCCGTAATTGCGTCATTAGTACATTCCCCATAACAAGAAAAAACCGACTTGCTCTTTTAAAGAGCAATGCTAACGTGACATTAGATCAGTGATTCTATTTAAGTACCTCCCATCGTCCAGATCCTGCGCCAGACCCTTCATGCAACAGTGAAGGGAGACAATCGTTCGGGGAGCGGGCGACGCCTAGCCCAGGGTGGAGCCGAGCGAGTCCATCCCCCAACGGTAGGGTGATCGGAGTGAAATCCAAGACGTGCCACCCACACGAGCAAGGGAGCCTGAAATGCGCGCAGAAAAGCGATTTCATTCGCTGGACAGTTTCAGGGGGCTGATGGCCATTTCGGTAATGCTCTATCACTTGCGCGTCAGCGGCAGTTTCACCGAATGGTTGTTATTTCGTCATGCCGAAGTATTTGTGTCTTTCTTTTTTGTATTAAGCGGCTTTGTATTGACGCATGCCTACGGCAGCGCCGCACAGTTCAACTTTCGCAAGTTCTTCATAACACGGACTTTCCGCTTACTGCCCCTGCACCTATTTATGCTGAGCATCTTTATACTTCTAGAGTGCGGTAGGTATATGGCCGCCCAAAAAGGCATGGACTTCAACAATGCGCCTTTTTCAGGAAAATTCGCCCCTTCTGAAATTCTGCCGAATGCACTGCTGTTGCAATCCTGGACGTATTTGACCAATCCACTGTCGTTCAACTATCCGTCCTGGAGCATCAGTATCGAGTACTACACCTACATGATCTTCGCCTTGATTCTGGGCATCGCTTTCGGCATCAAGACATGGGTATGGGCGACGATGGTACTGGTGGCCCTGACACTGATGTCTGCAGGCAATACTTTCTTCACCGTCGAGTCGCTACGGGGCCTAGCCTACTTTTTCACCGGCTGCCTGGCGTACACCGTGTATGTGAGGTTCCCCCACCCCAACCGGACCCAGAGCTGGTTGCTGACCACGCTTGAAGTACTGGCAGTGACAGCGGCGCTGGTTTTCGTGGTCAACGATTTCGCAGGCAAGCAATTACTGGCCAGCCTGTTGTTCGGTGTCATCGTGGTGATATTCGCCTTCGATGGCGGCGCCGTGTCGCGGTTGTTGGCGGGACGTGGCTTCAGCTTTCTCGGCAAGTTGTCTTATTCAATCTACCTGACCCATGCAGCCGTTCTGTTTTGCGTAGTGTCAGTGTTCATGGTGGCGAGAAAAATCCTTGGCGTTGACATTGCACCTGTGATCGACGGGACTCGCTACCTTGACCTCGGTAACGTACCGCTCAACAACCTCATCGCTTTGCTGGTAGCGGGATCGGTTGTCCTGGTGTCGATGTTCACCTACCGGTATATCGAAATGACCGGGCAAGCCCTTGGTCGAGCGCTTGCCAACAAACCCGCGCACAACAGTCCCGTATTGAGACCTGATACTGAGGCTTGAAAAAAGCTCGATGAAAACCGCCAGGCCGTTCCGGCTTTCCCATCAAAGGCCTGCCCTGCGCGGTCAGTCGCCACGCCACCGACGACAGGTGGCCCGCAAGCGATAGAACGCCGAGTCCGCTCCATCCTGGTGCATGTTTTGATGTACGCTCATCCCCGCGCACCATTGCATTCCGTTGCCTGTCGCCGAAGCTTTTAAAACACTTGTTCGGCACTCTGGTTCGGAAATTGCTACCTTTTATGCCGTCATACCGTTCTCGCCTTCACCGGTAACAATACTTACGCGCCACAAGCGCTCATATTGGTTTTAGGGATTGAATAATGAAAAAAGCACTGCTGACCCTTTCTGCACTGGCGTTGTGCATGGCCGCTGGCGTCGCCACGGCCAAGGAATACAAGGAACTGCGTTTTGGTGTCGACCCCTCCTACGCCCCGTTTGAATCCAAGGCCGCCGACGGCAGCCTGGTCGGTTTCGACATTGACCTGGGCAATGCGATCTGCGCGGAACTGAAGGTCAAATGCAAATGGGTCGAAAGCGATTTCGACGGCATGATCCCTGGCCTGAAAGCCAATAAGTTCGACGGCGTGATCTCTTCCATGACCGTGACCCCGGCCCGCGAAAAAGTCATCGACTTCTCCAGCGAGCTGTTCTCCGGCCCGACGGCGTACGTGTTCAAGAAGGGTTCAGGCTTGAGCGAAGACGTTGCCTCGCTCAAAGGCAAAACCGTCGGCTACGAACAAGGCACCATCCAGGAAGCCTATGCCAAGGCCGTGCTGGACAAGGCCGGCGTCAAGACCCAGGCCTACCAGAACCAGGACCAGGTCTATGCCGACCTGACCTCCGGCCGCCTCGATGCAGCGATCCAGGACATGCTGCAAGCCGAGCTGGGCTTCCTGAAATCGCCAAAAGGCGAAGGCTATGAAATCAGCAAGCCAGTGGACAGCGAACTGCTGCCGGCCAAGACCGCCATCGGTATCAAGAAAGGTAACACCGAGCTGAAGGCTCTTTTGGACAAAGGTATCAAAGCGTTACACGACGACGGCAAGTACGCCGAAATCCAGAAAAAACACTTTGGCGATCTGAATCTGTACAGCGGCAAATAATGCGCGGCGCCCATCCGGCCTCGGATGGGCGCTTTTCTCCTGCCAAAGGCCTCTTTCATGTTCGAACAACTCCTACAAAATCTGGGGCTCTCCGCCTTCAGCCTGCAGGGCTTTGGCCCGTTGCTGATGCAAGGCACCTGGATGACCATCAAGCTGTCGGCCCTGTCCTTGTTGCTGAGCGTCTTGCTCGGCCTGCTGGGCGCCAGCGCCAAGCTGTCCAGCGTCAAACTGCTGCGAATTCCTGCCCAGCTCTACACCACGCTGATTCGCGGCGTGCCGGACCTGGTGCTGATGCTGCTGATTTTCTACAGCCTGCAAACCTGGCTGACCTCGTTTACCGACTTCATGGAATGGGAATACATCGAAATCGACCCATTCGGCGCCGGGGTGATCACCCTGGGTTTCATCTATGGCGCGTACTTCACCGAAACCTTTCGCGGCGCGATCCTCGCGGTCCCCCGGGGCCAGGTCGAAGCCGCCACCGCGTATGGCCTCAAGCGTGGCCAGCGCTTTCGCTTCGTGGTGTTTCCACAAATGATGCGCTTTGCCCTGCCGGGTATCGGCAACAACTGGATGGTGATGCTCAAGGCCACCGCGCTGGTGTCGATCATCGGCCTGGCCGACCTGGTCAAGGCCGCCCAGGATGCGGGCAAGAGCACCTATCAACTGTTTTACTTCCTGGTACTGGCGGCACTGATCTACCTGCTGATCACCAGCGCGTCCAATTTCGTCCTGCGCTGGCTTGAACGTCGCTACGCCGCCGGAGCCCGGGAGGCGGTGCGATGATCGAACTTCTGCAGGAATACTGGCGGCCGTTCCTTTACAGCGATGGCGTCAACGTCACGGGCCTGGCCATGACCCTGTGGCTGCTCAGCGCCTCGCTGCTGATCGGTTTCGTGGTGTCGATCCCACTGTCCATCGCCCGGGTTTCACCCAAGTTCTACGTACGCTGGCCGGTGCAGTTCTACACCTACCTGTTCCGTGGCACGCCGCTTTATATCCAATTGCTGATCTGCTACACCGGCATCTATAGCATCGCAGCGGTGCGCGCCCAGCCATTGCTCGACAGCTTCTTCCGCGATGCGATGAACTGCACGATCCTGGCCTTCGCCTTGAACACCTGCGCCTACACCACGGAGATTTTCGCCGGGGCGATCCGCAGCATGAACCATGGCGAAGTCGAAGCGGCCAAGGCTTACGGCCTCACCGGCTGGAAGCTGTACGCCTACGTGATCATGCCCTCGGCCCTGCGCCGTTCGCTGCCGTACTACAGCAACGAAGTGATCCTGATGCTGCACTCGACGACCGTGGCGTTCACCGCTACCGTTCCTGATGTGCTGAAAGTCGCCCGGGACGCCAACTCGGCCACGTTCCTGACGTTCCAGTCGTTTGGCATCGCCGCGTTGATCTACCTGACCGTCACCTTTGCGCTGGTGGGCCTCTTCCGCCTCGCCGAACGCCGCTGGCTGGCCTTTCTCGGGCCGACCCACTAGGGCTTTTGTTCCAGGACACACACGCAAATGCGCCACCAGATCCATGACTTGCTGGGTCCCGTACCGGGGACCGCGCGCAAGATCCACAGCTTCCACTTCGGCCCGGAAAAAGCCGAGGGCAAGATCTACATCCAGTCGTCCCTGCACGCCGATGAACTGCCCGGCATGCTGGTCGCCTGGCACCTCAAGCAGCGCCTGGCCGAACTCGAAGCGTCGGGCCACCTGCGGCACGAGATCGTGCTGGTGCCCGTCGCCAACCCCATCGGCCTCGAACAGGTGTTGATGGACGTGCCCCTGGGCCGCTACGAAACCGAGAGCGGGCAGAACTTCAACCGGCGCTTCGTCGACCTGAGCGAAGAGATCGGCAACGACATCCAGGACCTGCTCACCGACGATCCGCAGCACAACCTGATGCTGATCCGCACCAGCTTGCGCGACGCTCTCGCCCGGCAGACCCCAGGCACGCAATTGCAATCCCTGCGCCTGACCCTGCAACGGCTGGCCTGCGACGCCGACATGGTGCTGGACCTGCATTGCGACTTCGAAGCCGTGGCCCATCTCTACACCACGCCCGAAGCCTGGCCGCAGGTCGAGCCGCTGGCGCGCTACATCGGTGCCGAAGCCAGCCTGCTGGCGACCGATTCGGGTGGCCAGTCGTTCGACGAATGCTTCACCCTGCTCTGGTGGCAACTCAAGGAACGCTTCGGCGAACGCTACGAGATCCCCCTGGGCAGCTTTTCGGTCACAGTGGAATTGCGTGGCCAGGGTGACGTCAACCACGGGCTGGCGAGCCTCGACTGCCAGGCCCTGATCGAGTACCTGATCCGTTTCGGCGCCATCGACGGCGAACCGATGCCAATGCCCGAACTGCCCTACCCTGCCACGCCGCTGGCCGCTGTCGAGCCGGTGGCGACGCCCGTGGGCGGGTTACTGGTCTACAGCGCCCTGCCCGGCGAGTATCTGGAGGCGGGACAACTGGTGGCGGAAGTCATTGACCCGGTCAACGACACTGTCACCCCTGTCCATTGCCGTAACGCCGGGCTGATGTACGCCCGCTCGCTGCGCCGCATGGCGACTGCCGGCATGGTCATCGCCCATGTCGCCGGCACCGAAGCCTACCGCAGCGGCTACTTACTTTCGCCTTGAGGATGCATGCTCCATGTACAAACTGACCATCGAAGGCCTGCATAAAAGCTATGGCGAACATGAAGTGCTCAAGGGCGTTTCGCTCAAGGCCAAGACCGGCGACGTCATCAGCCTCATCGGCGCCAGCGGCTCAGGCAAAAGCACGTTTTTGCGCTGCATCAACTTCCTGGAACAACCCAACGACGGCGCCATGAGCCTGGACGGCCAGCCGATCCAGATGATCAAGGACCGCCACGGCATGCACGTGGCCGACGCCAACGAACTGCAACGCATCCGCACGCGCCTGGCCATGGTGTTCCAGCATTTCAACCTGTGGAGTCACATGACCGTGCTGGAGAACATCACCATGGCACCGCGCCGGGTGTTGGGGGTGAGCAAGCAGGAAGCCGACGACCGCGCCCGTCGTTATCTCGACAAGGTCGGCCTGCCGGCGCGGGTTGCCGAGCAGTACCCGGCGTTCCTCTCCGGCGGCCAGCAACAGCGCGTGGCCATTGCTCGCGCCCTGGCGATGGAGCCGGAGGTGATGCTGTTCGACGAACCGACCTCGGCCCTGGACCCGGAGCTGGTGGGCGAGGTGCTGAAGGTGATCCAGGGCCTGGCCGAAGAAGGCCGGACCATGATCATGGTGACCCACGAAATGAGCTTCGCCCGCAAAGTCTCGAATCAGGTGCTGTTCCTGCACCAGGGCCTGGTGGAAGAAGAAGGCAGGCCGGAAGACGTGCTGGGCAATCCCACCAGCGAACGCCTCAAGCAATTTCTCAGTGGCAACCTGAAATAACCCTTGTGGCGAGGGGATTTTGTGGGAGCAAGCTTTGCTCCCACAGGCCCCCTGCACTGACTCCCCATTAAACCTTTCATCGCTCGCCGTGGTCACTGAAGAAGGACTTTCAGGGCGCACACGGCAGGCATGGCGACATCCAACGACTTCGCAAACCAGTGGTTCAGCGCCCGCGGCTGGAAGCCGTTCGCCTTTCAGAAGCAGGTCTGGACCGCCGTCAAGCGAGGACAATCCGGTTTACTGCATGCCAGCACCGGTGCCGGCAAGACCTACGCCGTGTGGTTCGCCGCCCTCAACCGCTACGCCCGCCCCGCCCCACCGCCGGATAAACCGCGCAAACGCAAACCGCCGGCCGAGCCGCTCACGGTGCTGTGGATCACGCCAATGCGGGCGCTGGCTGCCGACACCGGCAAAGCCCTCGAAGCGCCCATGGCAGACCTGAACCTGCCGTGGAGCGTTGGCCTGCGTACCGGCGACACCAGTGCCAGCGAACGCGCCCGCCAGGGCCGGCGCCTGCCAACCGCGTTGATCACCACTCCCGAAAGCCTGACCCTGATCCTCGCCCGGGCCGATGCGCAAGTCGCCGTCTCGAGCCTGCGCATGGTCGTGGTGGATGAATGGCACGAGTTGCTCGGCAATAAACGTGGTGTGCAATTGCAACTGGCCCTGGCGCGCTTGCGGCACTGGCATCCCGAACTCATCGTCTGGGGCGTGTCCGCGACCCTGGGCAACCAGGCCCACGCCGAACAGGTATTGATCCCGCAGGGCAACGGGGTCAGCGTGCAGGGGGCCGACGGCAAGGCACTGCAGGTCGACACGCTGATACCCCCGGCCCTCGAACGCTTCCCTTGGGCCGGGCACATCGGCCTGAAAATGCTGCCCCAGGTCGTTGCCGAAATCGACGCCAGCAGCAGTTGCCTGGTCTTCACCAATACCCGGGCACAGTCGGAAATCTGGTATCAGGCGCTTCTTGAGGCGAGGCCCGATTGGGCCGGGCTGATCGCCCTGCACCACAGCTCGCTGTCGCGTGATACCCGGGACTGGGTGGAACAGGCATTGAAGGACGGCCAGCTCAAGGCGGTGGTCTGTACGTCCAGCCTGGACCTGGGGGTGGATTTCCTGCCAGTGGAACGGGTACTGCAGATCGGTTCGGCCAAGGGCGTAGCACGTCTGATGCAACGGGCCGGGCGCTCCGGCCACGCACCGGGGCGCGCCTCGCGGGTGACGCTGGTGCCGACCCACAGTCTGGAGTTGATCGAGGCCGCCGCCGCACAGGACGCCGTGGCCCAACGGCGCATCGAACCTCGCGAATCGCCCCACAAGCCGCTGGATGTCCTGGTGCAGCACTTGGTCAGCATGGCCCTGGGTGGCGGCTTCGTGCCCGATGAACTGTTTCGGGAAGTGCGCGGCGCCTGGGCCTACCGCGATCTCAACCCAGCCGAATGGGCCTGGGCCCTGGCTTTCGTACGTCATGGCGGCCTCTCCTTGACCGCCTACCCTGACTACCGACGGGTCGAGCCGGACGAACACGGGATCTGGCGCGTCCCCGACGCACGCCTGGCCCGCCGCCACCGCATGAGCATCGGCACCATCGTCAGCGATGCCAGCCTGCAATTGAAGTTCTGGAGCAAGGGCGGAGGCGGCAAGACCCTGGGCAGCGTAGAGGAAGGCTTCATCGCCCGCCTGCGCCCCGGTGACGGTTTCCTGTTCGCCGGGCGGCTGCTGGAATTGGTCCGGGTCGAAGACATGACCGCCTACGTGCGACGCAGCCAGGCCAAGAAAGCCGCCGTACCGCGCTGGAACGGCGGACGCATGCCGCTCTCCAGCGAACTGGCGGCCGCCGTCGTGGCCCGTTTGAGCGAAGCCGCCGCGGGCCGTTTCGAGGGCCCGGAGATGCAGGCCGTGCAGCCCTTGCTGCTGACTCAGCAACGCTGGTCCGGGTTGCCCACGCAAAGCACATTACTGGCCGAAGCCCTCAAGTCCCGGGAAGGCTGGCATCTGTTCCTCTACCCGTTTGCCGGACGCCAGGTTCATCTGGGCCTGGCCAGCCTGCTGGCATGGCGTGTCAGTCGGCAACAGCCGCTGACGTTTTCCATTGCGGTCAACGATTACGGCCTGGAGCTGCTCAGTGCCACGGCAGTGGATTGGTCGCAGTACCTGACCCCGGGACTGCTGAGCGTCGATCACCTGCTCGCCGACGTGCTTGCGAGCCTGAATGCCGGGGAACTGGCCCTCAGACGCTTTCGCGAAATCGCCAGGATCGCCGGGCTGGTCTTCGCCGGCTACCCCGGTGCGCCGAAAAGCACCCGGCAAGTGCAGGCGTCCAGTGGGTTGTTCTTCCAGGTGTTCAAGCAATACGACGCCGACAATCTGTTGCTGGCCCAGGCTGGGGAGGAAGTCCTGCGTGAAGAATTGGATATCCATCGACTGGAGCAGACCTTGCAACGCCTCGATACCTTGACGCTGGACCTGCACGTGATCAAGCGCCCTACCCCACTCGGGTTCCCGCTGCTGGTGGAGCGGTTCCGGGAAAGCATGAGCTCGGAAAAGCTCGCCGACCGCATCCGGCGAATGGTCAGCGAGCTGGAAAAGATTGCCGATCGCGGTGACGCCTGATGCCAGCGCCCTATCCTGTCAGCCTGGCCGGAGAAGAACTCTGGTTGCTCCCGGAAAAAGCCCTGTACTGGCCCGCCCAGGAAACCCTGATGGTGGCCGACGTTCATTTCGGCAAGGCCGCCGCCTACCGCAGCCTCGGGCAACCGGTACCCCATGGCACCACCGCCAGCAACATCGCCGTACTCGATGCAATACTGGCCAGCCTGCCGTGTCGACAGTTGCTTTTCCTCGGGGATTTTCTCCACGGCCCGGGCTCCCACGCGCCCGGCACCTTGCAGGCCCTTGCCGATTGGCGTGAGCGACATCCGCACCTGGCCATGACGCTGATTCGTGGCAACCATGACAAACGCGCCGGCGACCCACCGCCAGCGCTGAATATTCGCGTCGTACCGGAGCCCCTGCTGCTGGGCCCTTTCGCCGTACAACACGAGCCTGACCCGCACCCCAGCCGCCATGTGCTGGCCGGTCACGTGCACCCGGTCTACCACCTGAGCGGCAAAGGCCGGCAACGCCTGCGCCTGGCCTGCTTTCGACTGGGCAGCGAGATCAGCCTGCTACCGGCCTTCGGTGCGTTCACGGGCGGCTATCGAGTCGAGCACGACAGCGATTGCAGGATTTTTGTCCTCGGCGATAACGAAATATGGCCCGTCAACTGAAGCACGCGGTGCTATCGCTGCCGGGCCATCGTCTCATCAGGCAACAGGCGCAGGAGGCGGCTCATCCGGCAAGGTCGGTTCGCCGGGTTCAGTGGGATCGTTGGGTTGTTCGTTGGGAGTATCGGGATCGGGCTGGCCGGGAATGCCACCCGCCGCTTCGGCAGGATGGGCCAGCAATGACCAGGCCATGACGCCGATCTGATTGGGCTCAAGCCTTGCCAGTTCGGCACTGATTCGCGGATCGATCTTCATAGAGCAACTCCTGAGCGAAGGCCCGCTGCGCTGACGCACAAAAAACGGGCAGTACACGCAATAGAGTGCCTACCCGCCCAGGAATTCCAGCAGCTCGTCAGATTCAGGTACGCGGCAGCGTTACACCGCGCTGGCCCTGGTATTTGCCGCCACGATCCTTGTAGGACACTTCGCACTCTTCATCGGATTCGAGGAACAGCATCTGCGCCACACCCTCGTTGGCGTAGATTTTCGCCGGCAAGGTCGTGGTGTTGGAGAATTCCAGGGTCACGTGGCCTTCCCACTCCGGTTCCAGCGGCGTGACGTTGACGATGATGCCGCAACGGGCGTAGGTGCTCTTGCCCAGGCAAATGGTCAGCACGTTGCGCGGAATGCGGAAGTACTCGACAGTGCGGGCCAGTGCGAAGGAGTTCGGCGGGATGATGCAGACATCGCTCTTGACGTCGACAAAGCTCTTCTCGTCGAAGTTCTTCGGGTCGACGGTAGCCGAATTGATATTGGTGAACACCTTGAATTCGTCGGCGCAGCGCACGTCGTAGCCGTAGCTGGAGACACCGAAGGAGATCAGCCGGTCGGCGCCTTCGCCACGCATCTGGCGCTCGACGAAGGGCTCGATCATGCCGTGCTCTTGCGCCATGCGGCGAATCCACTTGTCCGATTTGATGCTCATGGCGGTTTCCTGAAATAGCGAGGTGGAAAAAATACGTCCGGCATCTTACCGGGGCACGGGGCCGGGTTCAAAGCGCGGCACGCAATTCTCGCCGATCCACCTTGATTTCCGGGTCCTGACGGCAATACCGCGCACCGCCAGTCACTAAATCCGAGAAACCTTCGCAAAGACCATTGGCACGTTCCGGAAAAAGGGTTAAGGTGGCGCCACTGTGCTGCTTGTGTCACTGAGAATCTCTACACGATATGTTGAATTTCGATCCAACCATCTACAAGAATTTTTCCTGCTCTTTGCACTCAGTCTCGGCCAGGGTTCTTCCTGAGTCGCAGTTATCTTTGTTCAAGGAGTTACACCATGTCTAATCGCCAAACCGGTACCGTTAAGTGGTTCAACGATGAAAAAAGGCTTCGGCTTCATCACTCCACAATCCGGTGACGACCTGTTCGTTCACTTCAAAGCTATCCAATCCGACGGCTTCAAAAGCCTGAAAGAAGGCCAACAGGTTTCTTTCATCGCTACCCGCGGTCAGAAAGGCATGCAAGCTGAAGAAGTTCAAGTTATCTAACTTGTCCTTGCTTTAGTAAAAGGCCCCGCCCTCAAAAGCGGGGCTTTTTTGTGCCTGTCAGTTTTCTACTGTGCACAAAAAACTGTGGGAGCGGGCTTGCTCGCGAAAGCGGTGGATCAGCAACATCAACGTTGACTGACACACCGCTTTCGCGAGCAAGCCCGCTCCCACATGGGTTTGCTGGTTAGCCTGGGACTACCAGGTAACGCCAAACCCAGCCGTGTAGCGCGTCTTGCTCAAGTCGCTGTCTTCGGTACCCTCGATGACATCCTTCTCGGCCTTGAGGTTGAGCGACGCCCAATCGGTCACCTTATAGCGCAACCCGATCTCTGCGTCGTAAGCGTAATCCGCCACATCGGACAGCGGTTTGCCCACTTCGCCGTTGGTGAAGAACTCGACGCGCTTGCCAATCAGGTAGCGGTTGTAGTCCCACTTCATGGCGACGGAATAGAAGTTGTCCTTGCCGCCGTCACGGTATTCATAATCGGTGCGGTTCAACAGCGAACCCAGCGAGAACGCGCCCAGCTCGTCATCCCAGAACTGATAGCCCGGACCGGTACCTACCACGCGCTGGCGCGCCAGGTCTTCGACTTTGTCCCGCTTGTAGTTCAGGCGGCCTTGCCAGAACCACTTGTCCGTCAGGAACCGGTCGAGGGAATACTCCAAGCGCCAGTTATCGGCGGAAACCACATCGTCCTGGAACTCACGGTTGTATTCGCCTTCGGCTGTGTGCCGCCATCTGCCGTGGCGTGCCGAGGTCTTGAAGTCGATGTCGTAATCGTCGGTATCGTTTTCCGCACGCTGGTAATCCAGCGCGGCATCGATATTGCCTTTCCACACCAGGTCCTCGACCACCGGCTTGGGCTTGAGGATCTGCTGGATACTGGCCAGCTCGACGGTCTTGGGCGCATCACCGTTGGCCAAAGTGACCTTGCCATCCTCGGCCGCCTGCAACGCCTTGGCTTTCTCGCCGGTATAGGCATCCTGCTTGACCAGGAGTTGCTGGTCACTCTCCAGGGTCTTGACCTGTTTCCAGTCAATGGGAATCGCACCGGCGTAATCGGTCTGGATCAGCAGCTTGCCGCCATCGAAAACGGTAATCTTGCCACTGAGTTTGTCCCCATTCTTCAACCAGACAGTGTCGGCGAGCAAGGGCGTAGAGGCGCTGGCAACAGCCAGGCATAGCAGGGTTCTAGACAACATAAGCGATAAAGGGCTCAAGTTTGCGGTGAAAAGGCGGCATTATCCCCCAGGATGACACCTCAGCAAGGACTGACCCGTGTATGGGTGATGAGTTCATTTCTCAATCAACCTTGTAGGAATTAATCTACAGACGGACACCCGAGGAGCCCCCAACGTGACTGATACCCCAGCGGATACCGAGAACGCTGCCCAAATCCGCCGCACCACCCTCTACCTGACCCTGGCACAAGTGCCGGCGGGCAAGGTCGTCACCTACGGCCAACTCGCCGAAATGGCCGGCCTGGGCCGTGCGGCGCGCTGGGTCGGGCGGACCCTCAGCCAATTGCCGAATGACACCAAGCTGCCCTGGCACCGAGTCTTGGGTGCCGGCGGTCGGATCAGTCTGCCGGTGGGCAGCTCTTCAGGAGATGAACAGCGCGCGCGCCTGCGCATGGAGGGAGTCAGTGTCCTGAACAATCGTGTTGATATTCAGCGCCATGGCTGGCGCCCGGTAGAGCACAGCGGTTAGAGTGCGCGCTTTGTTTTCGCAATTTTTGAGGCAGACTCCAGCCCATGCCCCGTAAAACCTGGCGCGCCGCCCTCGCCGCCTATGCCAGTCCCTCGACGCTCGTGCTGTTGCTGCTTGGCTTCGCCGCCGGCTTGCCCTACATGCTGGTGTTTTCCACGCTTTCGGTCTGGTTGCGCGAGGCCGGCGTGGCCCGCGAAACCATTGGCTATGCGAGCCTGATCGGCCTGGCGTATGCCTTCAAGTGGGTCTGGTCGCCGCTGCTCGACCAATGGCGCCTGCCGCTACTGGGCAAACTGGGGCGTCGCCGTTCATGGCTGGTGCTCTCCCAGGCCTTGGTGATCCTCGGCCTGATCGGCATGGGCTTTTGCGACCCACAAAAACACCTGTCCTGGTTGATCGCCATCGCCGTCATCGTCGCCTTCGCCTCCGCGACGCAGGACATCGCCGTCGACGCCTATCGCCTGGAGATCGCCGACGACACCCGCCAGGCCGCCCTCGCCGCCAGCTACATGTCCGGTTATCGCATCGCCGCGCTATTGGCCACCGCTGGCGCCCTGTTCTTCGCCGAAGGATTTGGCTCCACCGGCTTCAGCTACAAGCACTCGGCCTGGGCCGGTACCTACCTGCTATTCGGCGTATTGATGGTCCCGGCGCTGCTGACCTCGCTGTTCATGCGCGAGCCGCCAGTGCCGCTGCGCACCCAATTGCAGGCCGGACGCTACACGTTCGTTCATCAGTTGGCGTCGGTGTTCGTGCTCATCGTGCTGTTGGTGTCAGTCCCGGCGATGTTCACCCAACTCTACAACACCGATTTCGCCAGCGTGCTGTTCGAGGGCGTCAGCCTGCTCGACCTGCTGCTCGAAGACCGTGCGTTCCTGCGGGCCATCCTCTACATCATCCTGACTGCCCTGTGCCTGTCGGCCATGGGTCGCCGTGGACTGGCGCCAGTGCTGACGCCGGTCAACGATTTCATCCTCCGTTACCGCTGGCAGGCCCTGCTGCTGCTCGGGCTGATCGCAACCTATCGGATGTCCGACACGGTCATGGGCGTCATGGCCAACGTGTTCTACATCGACCAGGGCTTCACCAAGGACCAGATCGCCAGCGTCAGCAAGATTTTCGGGCTGATCATGACCCTCGTCGGTGCCGGCATGGGCGGCCTGCTGATCGTCCGTTTCGGCATCCTGCCCATCCTGTTCATAGGCGGTGTCGCCTCGGCCGGAACCAACATCCTCTTCCTGATGCTCACCGACATGGGCGCCAACCTGAAGATGTTGATCGTCACCATCTCCCTGGACAACTTCAGCTCCGGCCTGGCCACTTCAGCGTTCGTCGCCTATCTGTCGAGTCTTACAAACCTGAAATTCTCCGCCACCCAATACGCCCTGCTCAGCTCGATCATGCTGTTGCTGCCGCGCTTGATCGGTGGTTATTCAGGGGTGATGGTGGAGAAGTTCGGTTATCACAACTTCTTCCTGATCACCGCCCTGCTTGGCGTGCCGACCCTGGTGCTGATCGCCCTGCACTGGTTCCAGGAGAACCGGCGCCAAGATTCGCCCCC
Organism: Pseudomonas bijieensis; assembly: GCF_013347965.1. Classification (NCBI taxonomy): domain Bacteria; kingdom Pseudomonadati; phylum Pseudomonadota; class Gammaproteobacteria; order Pseudomonadales; family Pseudomonadaceae; genus Pseudomonas; species Pseudomonas bijieensis. The sequence continues at coordinate 2,818,660 of NZ_CP048810.1, forward strand.
GACCGAGGAACCGGCGCCCACCCGGCCCGCAGAAGAGTCGTAGGAAACTTCAGCAAACGCCGGGGAAACCGGCGTTCGCACCTGGCGACCGGCCACGCGCCTGTACGCCAGGGCATCTCGCCCGTACAATGCTCCGTCACTTCTCGTCATCAGCAACCGACAACGGCCAACCATGCGCACCAGTCAATTTTTGCTCGCCACACAGAAAGAAACGCCTTCCGACGCCGTCGTGATCAGCCATCAGTTGATGCTGCGTGCCGGCATGATCCGCAAACTCGCCTCGGGCCTGTACACCTGGCTGCCGATGGGCCTGCGGGTCATGCGCAAGGTGGAAGCCATCGTTCGCGAAGAGATGGACGCCGCCGGTTCCCTGGAAGTGTTGATGCCGGGCACCCAACCGGCCGAGCTGTGGCAGGAATCGGGGCGCTGGGAAGAGTACGGCCCTGAGCTGCTGCGCATCAAAGACCGTCACGGTCGCGACTTCTGTGCAGGCCCGACCCACGAAGAAGTGATCACCGACCTGATGCGCAACGAGTTGAGCAGCTACAAGCAGCTGCCGATCAACCTGTACCAGATCCAGACCAAGTTCCGTGACGAGATTCGTCCACGCTTCGGCCTGATGCGCGGTCGCGAATTCATCATGAAGGACGCCTACTCGTTCCATACCGACCTGGCCTCGCTGCAAGTCACCTACGACCGCATGCACCAGGCGTATTGCAACGTGTTCACCCGCCTGGGCCTGAAATTCCGCCCGGTTGAAGCCGACAACGGCTCCATCGGCGGTGCCGGCTCCCACGAGTTCCACGTACTGGCCGAGTCCGGCGAAGACGACATCGTCTTCAGCAATGGCTCCGATTACGCCGCCAACATCGAGAAAGCCGAAGCCGTGCCGCGGGAAACCTCCCGCGCCGCGCCGACCGAAGAGCTGCGCCTGGTGGACACTCCGAACGCCAAGACCATTGCCCAGTTGGTGGAAGGCCACAACCTGCCGATCGAACGGACCATCAAGACCCTGATCGTCCGCGCGGAAGAAGCCGGCAAGCTGATTGCCCTGATCATCCGTGGCGATCATGAGCTGAACGAAATCAAGGCCGCCAACCAGCCTGGCGTCGCCAGCCCGCTGGTCATGGCCACCGACGCCGAACTGCGCGACGCCATCGGCGCCGGTGCCGGTTCCCTCGGCCCGCTGAACCTGCCGCTGCCGATCATCATCGACCGCTCGGTGGCGTTGATGAGCGACTTCGCCATCGGTGCCAACATCGATGACAAGCACTATTTCGGCGTGAACTGGGAACGCGACCTGCCGGTGCCAACCGTCGCGGACCTGCGCAACGTCGTGGCCGGCGATCCGAGCCCGGACGGCAAGGGCACCCTGGAAATCAAGCGCGGCATCGAAGTCGGGCACATCTTCCAGCTGGGTAACAAGTACAGCAAGGCGATGAAGTGCGAAGTGCTGGGCGAGAACGGCAAGCCGGTCACCCTGGAAATGGGTTGCTATGGCATCGGCGTTTCCCGCGTGGTGGCAGCCGCCATCGAGCAGAACAACGACGAGAAAGGCATCATCTGGAGCGACACACTGGCGCCTTTCCAGATTGCCTTGGTGCCGCTGCGCTATGAAACCGACCTGGTGCGTGAAGCCACCGACAAGCTCTACGCCGAATTGACGGCCGCCGGCTTCGAAGTGCTGCTGGACGACCGCGACAAGAAAACCAGCCCCGGCATCAAGTTCGCGGACATGGAACTGATCGGCATCCCCCATCGGATCGTCGTCAGTGACCGTGGCCTGGCCGAAGGCAACCTGGAATACAAGAGCCGCACCGAGGCCGAGCCGCAAGCGCTGCCGGTCGCCGACGTGCTGTCGTTCCTCCAGGCCCGTATCCGCCGCTGACACCAGATAGAGACGTCATGTTCAAGCGAAACACCTTAGGCCTCGGTGGCGCCGCCCTGTGCGGCGCCCTGCTGGTCAGCGGCTGTGCCAACCAGATGTCACAACGCAGCGAGCACGAAGAGCGGGTCGAGCGTAAATTGCTCGACCACAGCCTGCAGATCGACGTGGGCGAACCCAAGGTGCTCGACCTGCCCCAGCGGCGGGTGCGAATCAACGAGCAGAAGACCTTCGAAGTCACTGAGTTCGAGGTCACGCGCCATTACGATCGCTACACGCCGTACCAACCCTGGCGGGAGATTTACGAAATCCCCTTGGGTGCCGTGGCCGTGGTGGCCGGTGTCGGCGCGAACGTGGTCAATGTGTTCGCCCTCGGCAGCCTGCCGGACACCGTGACCCGTGACTGGATCAGCTATGGTTTCGCCGGGCTCAACCCATTCATGAACGTCCCTTCCCATGGTCGTGCCCAGCAGAACCTGGCGGGCATCGACGAAGTCCAGCGCGACAAGCGCACGGAACACTCGAGCCTGCCTTGGAGCGAACGCCCGGTGGAGGTCAAGGCCGCCCGGCAGACCTTCGAGCTGAGCACCGACCGTAACGGCGTGCTGCGCTTGAACCTGCTGGAAAGCCCGTTCGCCGAACAGGATCTGAGCCAGTTCGGCAAATTGCAGATCAGCGTGACGGATGCCCAGGACGAAGTGCACACCGACTCATCCCTGAGCATCAGCAGCACCTTGCGCAGCAAGCTGCTGGAAGCCCATGCGTTGATCTACGACGACCTGGAAGACGACGAAGTGAGCCAGTGGGTTCATCGAGTCAAGCGCCTGTCGGAGCTGGGACTGGAAGAAGAAGCCAGCGAACTGGAGCAGAGCCTGATCGAACTGACCCGCAATGATCCAGAGCTGCAAGCCGAATTCATGAAAGCGCTGACCAAGGATGGCGGGCGGCTGGTGGCGGATCCTGGCGTGAATTGAAATACCTCCTGCGGCAGGAGGTTGTGTGAAGGAGAGACCTGTGGGAGCAGGGCTTGCCCGCGAGGGCGGTCTCAAGGATGCCATCGCGAGCAAGCCTTGCTCCCACAGGATTCCCTTGCCACAAGGACCGCGCCAAGCAGGGCACTCATCGTCAGCCTCACCGTTCAAACAACTCCAACTGCTCGAACCCACCGCGCAAATCTTCCAACCGCACGCCTATCCCCAATAATCGCACCGGTTTACCACCGCGGTTGAACGCCTGGGTCAACAGCAATTGGTAACTGCCCAGGTCCCGCCCCGCCCCAGCCTGCTCCAGAGTGGTCTGGGTGAAGTCGTGGAACTTCACTTTGACGAACGGCTTGCCCGGCCGATAACTGCTGTCGATCCGCGCCATGCGTCCGCTGAGGGTTTCCATCAGTTCCGGCAGCTTGTCTAGACAGCTCACCAGGTCGGGCAGGTCGACATCGTAGGTATTTTCCACACTGATGGACTGCCGTCGGCTGTCGTTGTGCACCAGACGCTCATCGATCCCACGGGCCAGGCTCCAGAGCCGCTCACCGAAACTGCCGAATTCGCGCACCAGCGCCAACTTGTCCCATTGACGCAATTGCAGGCAATCGACGATACCAAGCCGGTTCAGCTTATCGGCGGTGACTTTTCCAACACCGTGGAGCTTGCTGACCGGCAGGGCCGAGACGAAGTCCTCGACCTGGTCCGGGGTGATGACGAACAGGCCGTTGGGCTTTTTCCAGTCACTGGCGATCTTGGCCAGGAACTTGTTCGGCGCGACGCCTGCGGACACGGTGATGTGCAACTGGTTGGAAACGCGTCGGCGAATATCCTGGGCGATGCGGGTGGCGCTGCCACCGAAATGAGCGCTGGCGGAGACGTCCAGGTAAGCCTCGTCCAGCGACAGCGGCTCGATCAGGTCAGTGTAATCGCTGAAAATCGTATGAATTTCCCTCGACGCTTCCCTGTAGGCATCCATTCGTGGCTTGACGATAGTGAGATCCGGACAGAGCTTCAACGCGTGACCGGAGGACATGGCCGAGCGTACGCCATAGGCACGAGCCTCATAATTACAGGTGGCAATCACGCCCCGCCGATCCGCCGAACCACCCACCGCCAGGGGCTTGCCGGCCAGCCGCGGGTCATCGCGCATCTCGATAGCGGCATAGAAGCAGTCACAGTCGACGTGGATGATTTTACGTTGCGTCATAAAGAAGCGGAGTGTGCGACGAATCGGGTCACCAGTATCGCACTCGCACCTGTATATAGCACCAGTAGTTTGAAAGATCCTTCGCTCAGTAAGGAAAGCGCCTACATAAATTTATTTATTCAATCGCAGCGAATCATCCGATAGAGCGCCAGCCCTTGCCAGGCCTGCGTCACAGCGCTGTCACAATGCCCTTTACCAAGTCTAAGCGCTTGAAGCGGAACAGGTTTTTATGACGCCGGGGTTGACAGCAAGGCGATCCTCTGTAGAATGCCGCCACACAGACGCGGGATGGAGCAGTCTGGTAGCTCGTCGGGCTCATAACCCGAAGGTCGTCGGTTCAAATCCGGCTCCCGCAACCAAACATCAAGAAAGGCTACTCGAGAGAGTGGCCTTTTTTGTGCGTGCTCGTTTTTGACTACATGATCAGAGAGTCGCCGCCTGCGCCCCTTCACGCCCCCCCAAGTTGTAGGACAATTCCCTTACATTCCGAGCATTTAGGAAGACCAGGTGTGGATCGCTCGTTTATTTGGCCCCATCGCCTTTTAACGGTTGACACTCGGGCGTTCGCCTGTAGAATGCCGCCACACAGACGCGGGATGGAGCAGTCTGGTAGCTCGTCGGGCTCATAACCCGAAGGTCGTCGGTTCAAATCCGGCTCCCGCAACCAAATATCAAGAAAGGCTGCTCGAAAGAGTGGCCTTTTTTGTGTCTGGCGAAAAAGACTTCATTACAAATGTTTTGTAATTATTTTCTGCCGCAGGGATTGGTAACTTGGCTGGATACCCCCATCCTGTCGCGCATAGCTCAAGAGGTGATTGATGCGCGCCCACTCGTCTGACCCGCAAGACTCCGCTACTGCGACACAACCGATCAAGGCCGAGCGACTGCGTTGGCTGGATCGGATCAGCCAGTACCGCCAGCCCATCGGCCTCGCCGTCACGCTGCTGCTGTTTGCGATTGCATTGATTGCCTGCCGCCACCTGCTGAGCGAGCTCGATCTGTACGCCCTGCACGACTCTATTCTGGAGGTGCCCCGGCCAGCCCTGCTCGGTGCGATCGCCGCCACGGTGGCCGGTTTCATCATTCTCCTGGGCTACGAATGGTCCGCCAGCCGTTACGCCGGAGTGACGCTGCCACCACAAACCATGGTCCTGGGCGGATTCACCGCGTTCGCCATCGGCAATGCCATTGGCCTGTCACTGCTGTCGGGCGGTTCGGTGCGCTACCGCCTGTATGCGCGTCATGGCCTGGGGGCCTCGGATGTCGCCCACATGACGCTGTTCGCCAGCCTGTCCCTGGGCTGCGCGTTGCCGCCGCTGGCGGCCCTGGCGACGCTCAGCAACCTGCCCGCCGCGTCCGCTGCGCTGCACCTGCCTGCGACTTTGCTGGGGGCCATTTCCGTGGCGGTGCTGCTGCTCACCAGCGTGTTGGCCATCGGTATTTACCGCCGGCGCCTGCCGGAACAGCCTCATCGGGACAGCCTGCTGGTCAAGGCCGGGCGCCGCACACTGCGCCTGCCGGGCCGACGCCTGACCTTCCTGCAACTGGTGATCACCGCGCTGGACGTCGCCGCCGCCGCCACCGTGTTGTATCTGTTGCTGCCCGAGGCGCCGCCGTTCGGCGCTTTCCTGCTGGTGTACCTGCTGGCACTGGCCGCCGGGGTGCTCAGCCATGTACCGGGCGGTGTCGGCGTGTTCGAAGCGATCCTGCTGGCCGCGTTTGCCGACAAACTCGGCGCCGCCCCACTGGCCGCCGCGCTGTTGCTGTATCGCTTGATCTACGTGCTGCTGCCGATGCTGGTGGCTTGCGTATTGCTGCTGATCAATGAAGCGCAACGGCTGTTCCAGACGCGCCAGACCCTGCGGGCGGCGTCGGGCCTCGCGGCACCGATCCTGGCAGTGCTGGTGTTCCTCTCGGGCGTGGTGCTGCTGTTTTCCGGGGTGACACCAGAAATCGACACCCGCCTGGAGCACATCGGTTTCCTGATCCCTCATCGGCTGGTCGACGCTTCGCACTTCGGCGCCAGCCTGGTGGGCGTGTTGTGCCTGTTGCTCGCCCAGGGGCTGCGTCGCCGCCTGTCGGCGGCCTGGATGCTGACCACCATTTTGCTGCTGGTGGGCGCCCTGCTCTCCCTACTCAAGGGTTTTGACTGGGAAGAAGCCACGTTGCTGACGCTGACGGCCTCCCTGCTGGCGGTATTCCGGCGCTCCTTCTATCGTCCGAGTCGCCTGACCGAGCTGCCGTTTTCCCCACTGTTCCTGATCGCCAGCCTTTGCGTGCTTGGCGCGTCGATCTGGCTGTTGCTGTTTGCTTACCAGGACGTGCCCTACAGCCATCAACTCTGGTGGCAGTTCACCCTCGACGCCGACGCCCCTCGTGGCCTGCGCTCGCTGCTGGGGGCGGCAGTGCTGCTGGTGGTGGTGTCCCTGACCTGGCTGCTGCGCACCGCCCGGCCGGTGATCCATTTGCCGACCGCAGAAGAACTGGAGCGGGCCAAGACGATCCTCATGGCGTCTTCGCAACCCGACGGTGGCCTGGCCCTGACCGGTGACAAGGCATTGCTGTTTCACCCCAACGACGAAGCCTTCCTGATGTATGCCCGCCGTGGTCGCAGCCTGGTGGCGTTGTATGACCCTATCGGGCCAACCCAACAACGGGCCGAAATGATCTGGCAGTTCCGTGACCTGTGTGACATCCACCATGCCCGCCCGGTGTTCTACCAGGTGCGTGCCGAGAACCTGCCGTACTACATGGACATCGGCCTGACAGCCATCAAGCTGGGCGAGGAAGCACGGGTCGACCTCAAGCGTTTCGATCTCGAAGCCAAGGGCAAAGAGATGAAGGACTTGCGTTACACCTGGAACCGCGGCACCCGTGACGGGCTTTCGCTGGAGATCCACGAACCGGGCCAGGCACCGATGGATGAGCTCAAGGTCATTTCCGATGCCTGGCTGACCGGCAAGAACGTGCGCGAGAAAGGTTTTTCCCTGGGCCGTTTCAGCGACGACTACCTCAAGCACTTTCGTATCGCGGTGATTCGATTCGAAGGCCGCCCGGTCGCATTCGCCAACCTGCTGGAGACCCACAGCCATGATCTGGCCAGCCTCGACCTGATGCGCGCCCACCCCGAAGCCCCGAAGCTGACCATGGAGTTCATGATGGTCGGCCTCATCCAACACTATAAGAACCATGACTATGCCCGCTTCAGCCTGGGCATGGTCCCACTGTCGGGCCTGCAGCCGCGTCGTGGCGCGCCGCTGACCCAGCGCCTAGGCTCGATGGTGTTCCGCCGTGGCGAGCAGCTCTACAACTTCCAGGGGCTGCGCCGCTTCAAAGATAAATTCCAGCCTGACTGGGAACCTCGTTACATGGCCGTGCCCGCCGGACTCGATCCGCTGGTGGCGCTGGCCGATACTGCCGCCCTGATTGCAGGCGGCCTGACTGGACTGGTGAAACGCTGATGATGCAACGCTCCTGGCGATACGTAGTGGCCGCCCTGCTGGTGCTGGCGGTGATTCTCGGTGGCGGTTACTGGTACTGGAACCGCCCGGCCCCGCAACCCACCCTGGAACAACTGGCGCCCGCCGACGGCGTGGCAATGACCCGGGTCATCCCTGGCACCAAGCCACGTGCCCAGGTGCTGGTGGCGGTCAATGAAGACCAGAAGCTCAGCGACACCCAATTGACGACCCTCAGCCGCAGCGGCTCGGCACAGATCGTCCAGGTGATCCTGCCCAAGGACTGCATGCTGCAAGGCCGCGCCCTGCAAGCGGGCCTGCGGCAGCTCCAGGGGCCGGCCACGCTGGTTAGCGGCATCGGCCCTGGCGCCGTGCTGGCCTGGCGCTGGCTGGCCGAGCAGAAAGACGACAAGGCCAAGGCCGTTTCGGTGGACCTGGCCCTGGAAAAACCCGGCTGCACGCACTTGCTGCCCAAAAGCGCGGCCCATGGCCACTGGCTGGTGGCGTGGAACGATAACCCTGACGACACCAGCGCCGGTTTCGTACGGGATCAGAAAAATGCCGAAACCAGCATCAGCGACTACGACATCAACCTGCCGCAAGTGCTGAACAACGAACTGCGCAAGATCCTGGTAGGCGCCGACAAGGGCAAGGGTGGCCTGAGCATCCCGGTGGTGGAAGTCCCAGCCAGCCAGGCGCGGGACACCGTAACCCTGTTCCTCTCCGGCGACGGTGGCTGGCGTGACCTGGACCGCGACGTGGCCGATGAAATGGCCAAGATCGGCTACCCAGTGGTCGGTATCGACACCCTGCGCTACTACTGGCAGCACAAGAGCCCTGAGCAGAGCGCGGTCGACCTGGCCGAACTGATGCAGCACTACCGTCAGATCTGGGGCACCAAGCGCTTCATCCTGACCGGCTACTCCTTCGGCGCCGACGTGCTGCCGGCCATCTACAATCGCCTGCCAGCCACCGAACAACAGCGGGTCGATGCGATCATCCTGCTGGCCTTCGCCCGCACCGGCAGCTTCGAGATCGAAGTCGAAGGCTGGCTCGGCAACGCCGGCACCGAGGCGGCCACCGGCCCGGAAATGGCCAAGCTGCCTGCCGAGAAAGTGGTGTGCATCTATGGCGGCGAAGAGGCTGACGAAAGCGGTTGCACCGACAAGACCGCCGTGGGCGAAGCCATCAAACTGCCCGGCGGCCACCACTTTGACGAAAACTACCCGGCCCTGGCCAAGCGCCTGATCGATGAGATCAACAAGCGCCAGAGCAAGCCTGCCGACCAGTGACCTGATGCAGGCTTAACGAGAAGCCCCTGCAGCCTTTACGGATGCAAGGGCTTTTTTGTGGTCGTTCGATTTGCACATACCCCTGTGGGAGCGAGCCTGCTCGCGATGACGGCAGCACAGTCAACATCACCGTCAACTGACCCTCAGCTATCGCGAGCAGGCTCGCTCCCACAAGGATTCATTAGCATCTTACATTTGGGTCGCCCACAAAAAAGCCCCCGCCGCCGCAAGGCAACGGGGGCTTCTTGCCCAGGCTTACATTTCGACCTGCGTTCCCAATTCAATCACCCGGTTCAGCGGCAGATTGAAGAAGCGCAGATTGCCGTTGGCATTTTTCAGCATGAAGGCGAACAGTATCTCGCGCCAGCGGGCCATACCCTCGAGCTTGGAGGCAATGACGGTCTCGCGGCTGAGGAAGTAGGTCGTGCGCATCGGACTGAAGTCCAGGTCATCCAGATGGCAAAGCTTGAGCGCCTGCGGGACGTCCGGCTCGTCGGTAAAGCCGAAGTGCAGGATCACCCGGAAGAACCCTTCGCCATAGGCGTCGACCTCGAAGCGCCGTTGCGGCGGCACCCGGGGGATATCTTCATAGACCACCGTCAGCAGTACGACTTGCTCATGCAGCACCTGATTGTGCAACAGGTTGTGCAACAACGCGTGGGGCACTGCGTCCGAACGCGCGGTCAGGAACACGGCGGTACCCTGGACACGGTGAGGGGGCTGCACGCGGATGCTGCTGATGAAGATCGGCAGCGGCAGCGCCCCTTCATCCAGGCGATCCACCAGCAACTGCTTGCCGCGCTTCCAGGTGGTCATCAGCACGAACAAGGCAATGCCGGCGATGACCGGGAAAGCGCCGCCCTGGATGATCTTCGGCACGTTGGCAGCGAAGTACAGGCCGTCCACCAGCAGGAAACCGAACAACAGCGGCACCGCCAGAAACGGCGGCCATTTCCACAACAGCAGGATCACCGCGGACACCAGGATCGTGGTCATCAGCATGGTACCGGTCACTGCCACGCCGTAGGCCGAGGCCAGCGCGCCGGAAGACTCGAAACCCAGTACCAGCAGCACCACGCCGACCATCAGCGACCAGTTCACCGCACCGATGTAGATCTGGCCCTGCTCGGCGCTGGAGGTGTGCTGGATGTACATGCGCGGGATATAACCGAGCTGAATCGCCTGACGCGTCAGGGAGAACGCGCCGGAAATCACCGCTTGCGAAGCGATCACCGTGGCCAGGGTCGACAGGCCCACCAACGGGATCAGTGCCCAGCTTGGCGCCAGCAGATAGAACGGGTTGCGCGCCGCTTCCGGGTCACCCAGCAGCAACGCCCCCTGGCCGAAATAATTGAGCACCAGCGCCGGCAACACCAGGATGAACCAAGCCCGGGCGATCGGTTTGCGGCCGAAGTGGCCCATGTCGGCGTACAGGGCTTCGGCGCCGGTCAGTGCCAGTACCACCGCGCCAAGGATCGCCACACCCATGCCAGGATGGACGACAAAAAAGCGCACAGCCCAGGCCGGGTTGATCGCATGCATCACTTCCGGTTGCTGACTGATGCCGTAAACGCCAAGAGCGCCGAGCACCAGGAACCAGGTGACCATGATCGGGCCAAACAGGATGCCAATCCGTGCGGTACCGTGGCGCTGGATCAGGAACAACCCCACCAGCACCACCAACGACAACGGCACCACCCAGTGATCGATGCCTTCGAACGCCAGGCCAAGGCCTTCAATTGCCGAGAGTACGGAAATCGCCGGGGTGATCATGCTGTCGCCGTAGAACAGCGCCGCACCGATCAAGCCGCAGACCACCAGGAATGTCCGCAGTCGTGCCTTTCCCGCCGCCGCTCGCCGCGCCAGGGCAGTGAGCGCCATGATCCCGCCCTCGCCCTGGTTGTCGGCGCGCAGGACGAACATCATGTACTTGATCGACACGACCCAGATCAGCGACCAGAAAATCAGCGAGAGAATCCCCAGCACCCCATCGTGATTGACAGGCACGCCATAGGCACCGGAAAACACTTCCTTGAGGGTGTACAACGGGCTTGTGCCGATATCGCCATAAACCACTCCGACCGCCGCGACCAGCATGCTCAGCGGCTTCGCTGCCGAATGCTCGGCACCCGCCGCCTGACTACTTGCATGACCCATCCAACACTCCCGATTCCCAGACCTGTCTTCTTGAACGAAGCACTTTGTTTTGCTGAAGCAGCATGCGCTGTTTTACGTATTGTTACAGACGTTTCGTTGACTGTAGCAATCGTCAGAACGCAAAGGCGCGAAGCATAGCGCAGCACTCGTCGCATTTCCCGGTATAAAGCTGGTCAAGTGCGTCGGCCATGGATAGAATTGCGCACTTTTTGATCAGAGGCGCGCCAGGCGCCCTGTCTCGGCAAGAGACGATCCCCCTACACCGAGGTTAGACATGTCCACCACTACCGCGCCAGCCAATCCGAAGGTTGGCTTCGTATCCCTGGGTTGCCCGAAGGCTCTGGTCGACTCCGAGCGCATCCTGACCCAACTGCGCATGGAAGGCTATGATGTAGTGTCCACTTACCAGGACGCCGACGTGGTGGTGGTCAACACCTGCGGCTTCATCGATTCGGCCAAGGCCGAGTCCCTGGAAGTGATCGGCGAAGCCATCAAGGAAAACGGCAAGGTCATCGTCACCGGCTGCATGGGCGTGGAAGAAGGCAACATCCGCAACGTGCACCCGAGCGTGCTGTCTGTAACCGGTCCTCAGCAGTACGAACAGGTGGTCAACGCCGTCCACGAAGTGGTGCCACCGCGCCAGGACCACAACCCGCTGATCGACCTGGTGCCGCCACAGGGCATCAAGCTAACCCCGCGCCACTATGCCTACCTGAAGATTTCCGAAGGCTGCAACCACAGCTGCAGCTTCTGCATCATCCCGTCGATGCGCGGCAAACTGGTGAGCCGCCCGGTGGGCGATGTGCTCGACGAGGCCCAGCGCCTGGTCAAGGCCGGCGTCAAGGAATTGCTGGTGATCTCCCAGGACACCAGCGCCTACGGCGTCGACGTGAAGTACCGCACCGGCTTCTGGAACGGCGCGCCGGTGAAAACCCGCATGACCGAACTGTGCGAAGCCCTCAGCACCCTCGGCGTCTGGGTCCGCCTGCATTACGTCTACCCGTACCCACATGTCGACGAACTGATCCCGCTGATGGCGGCCGGCAAGATCCTGCCGTACCTGGACATCCCGTTCCAACACGCCAGCCCGAAAGTCCTCAAGGCCATGAAGCGCCCGGCGTTCGAAGACAAGACCCTGGCCCGGATCAAGAACTGGCGCGAAATCTGCCCGGACCTGATCATCCGTTCGACCTTCATCGTCGGCTTCCCCGGTGAAACCGAAGAAGACTTCCAGTACCTCCTGGACTGGCTGACCGAAGCCCAACTCGACCGCGTTGGCTGCTTCCAGTATTCCCCTGTCGAAGGCGCACCGGCCAACGACCTGGACCTGGACGTGGTGCCGGACGACGTCAAGCAGGACCGTTGGGAGCGCTTCATGGCGCACCAGCAGGCCATCAGCTCGGCGCGCCTGCAAATGCGCATCGGCCGTGAAATCGAAGTGCTGGTGGATGAAGTGGACGAGCAAGGCGCCGTGGGCCGCTGCTTCTTCGACGCGCCGGAAATCGACGGCAACGTCTTCATCGACAACGGCAGCAACCTCAAGCCGGGCGACAAGGTCTGGTGCAAGGTGACCGACGCCGACGAATACGACTTGTGGGCTGAACAGATCGGTTGATCTGCCGCGCTTTACAGGCTGCTGCATGACCTGTGGGAGCCGAGCTTGCTCGCGATGGCGGTGTATCAGTCAGCATGAAAGTTGGCTGACACGACGCCATCGCGAGCAAGCTCGGCTCCCCACAGATGCTTTCACAAGCCGAAAAATTGAAAAGCCCTGCCTTGCGACAAGATGCGGGGCTTTTTTACGGCTATCGTATGAAGAAATCCGGAACATCCAGCACAAGGAACTGACGGGCATGCGCCAGCATTCGGTCATCCACACCCCCCAAACCCAGCGATTATCAGGAACTGACCCAGGTCTGGGAGGCTTCGGTGCGGGCCACCCATGACTTTCTGCCGGACAGCTATATCGAGCTGCTGAAAAACCTGGTGCTCACCCGTTACCTCGATGCGGTCATGCTCATCTGCACCCGGGATACTCGCCAGCGAATCACCGGTTTCGCCGGTGTTGCCGCCGGCAAGATCGAGATGCTCTTCATCGACCCGCAACACCGTGGCCAGGGCCTGGGCAAACAACTGCTGCACTACGCCATGGAACACCTGAACGCCGATCAACTGGACGTCAACGAACAGAACCCGCAAGCCCTGGGCTTTTACCTCAAGCAGGGGTTCGAAGTGATTGGGCGCTCGGCACGGGATGGCATGAACCAGCCTTATCCACTGCTGCACATGCGCTACAAACAGCCCGACCTGAAGGCCCGACGCGGCTAAAAGCCACACGAGGCAAATGGACCCGCGATTAACCCGCGCCAGGCAGGTACAATGCCCACCCTCTTTTTGTTACGGCCCTGTCATGACTGACCCGATTCGTCTCTCCAAACGCCTCATCGAACTCGTCGGCTGCTCCCGTCGGGAGGCTGAGCTGTTCATCGAGGGCGGCTGGGTCACCGTGGATGGCGAAGTGATCGATGAACCGCAGTTCAAGGTCACTACCCAGAAAGTCGAACTCGATCCCGAGGCCAAGGCCACCGCGCCGGAGCCGGTGACCCTGCTGCTGAACGTCCCGGCAGGCACCGATGTAGACACTGCAATGGCCTCCCTTGGACCGCAGACCCTGAGCGAAGAACATCGCTTCGGCAAGCGGCCGCTCAAGGGCCACTTCCTGCGCCTGACCGCCAGCGCCGACCTGCAGGCCAACGCCAGCGGGCTGCTGGTGTTCACCCAGGACTGGAAGATCCTGCGCAAGCTCACCGCCGACGCCGCCAAGATCGAGCAGGAATACGTGGTCGAAGTCGAAGGCGAGATGGTCGCCCATGGCCTCAATCGCCTGAACCATGGCTTGAGCTACAAGGGCAAGGAACTGCCGGCGGTCAAGGCCAGCTGGCAGAACGAGAACCGCCTGCGCTTCGCCATGAAAAACCCGCAACCGGGTGTGATCGCACTGTTTTGCCAGGCGGTCGGCCTCAAGGTGGTCGCCATCCGCCGCATCCGCATCGGCGGCGTGTCCATCGGCAAGGTGCCGCTGGGCCAGTGGCGCTACCTGTCCGCCAAAGAGAAATTCTAATTTTCCGGCGCCCCGCAGAGCCGGGGCGCCCATTGCCGATTGATCAGGACTGCACACATGATTCACAACGACGTACTGCGCAGCGTGCGCTACATGCTCGACATCAGCGACAAGAAAGTCATCGAGATCATCAAGCTCGGCGGCCTGGAAGTCTCCCTGGCGGACCTGGCGGGCTACCTCAAGAAAGACGAGGAAGAAGGCTTCGTGTTCTGCCCTGACGAGGTCATGGCGCATTTTCTCGACGGTCTGGTGATCTTCAAGCGTGGCAAGGACGAAAGTCGTCCGCCGCAGCCGATCGAAGTGCCGGTGACCAATAACATCATCCTCAAGAAACTGCGGGTGGCCTTCGAACTGAAGGAAGACGACATGCACGCCATCCTCAAGGCCGCCGAGTTCCCGGTGTCCAAGCCGGAGCTGAGCGCGCTGTTCCGCAAATTCGGACATACCAACTACCGCCCTTGTGGCGACCAGTTGCTGCGCAACTTCCTCAAGGGCCTGACGCTGCGCGTGCGCGGCTGATCCCAGCCAATGACCCATACCGTCTCCCCCATCGGCTTCGTCCGCTCCTGCTTCAAGGAGAAGTTCGCCATCCCCCGTCAACCACAACTGGCCCCGGCCGCGCGCGGTGTGCTGGAGCTGGTGGCGCCGTTCGATCAGGGAGATGCGGTGCAAGGGCTGGAGCAGGTCAGTCATGTCTGGCTGCTGTTCCTGTTCCATCAGGCCCTGGAAGACAAGCCACGGTTGAAGGTTCGTCCACCGCGCCTGGGCGGCAATAAGTCCATGGGCGTATTCGCCACCCGCGCCACCCACCGACCCAACGGCATCGGCCAGTCGGTGGTGAAGCTGGAACGGGTCGAAGCCGGGCGCCTGTGGATCTCGGGTATCGATTTGCTGGACGGCACGCCAGTGCTGGACATCAAGCCCTACGTGCCCTACGCCGACATCATCGACTCGGCGTCCAACGACATTGCCAGCGCCGCGCCTGAGCTGATCCCCGTGCAATGGGCGGACACCGCCCTGCTGCAGGCCCAAGATCACGCCACGCGCCTGGAAGAGCCCTTGGTAGCGCTGATTGAACAGTGCCTGGCCCAAGACCCACGCCCGGCGTACCAGATTCCTACAGCCGAGCGGGAATACGGCGCGCAGTTCTGGGACCTGGACGTTCGCTGGCATTACCCACAGCCGGGGGTGATCCGGGTGGTAGAAGTGATTCCGGCGAAATCGTAACCGCCAGAAACGAAAAAGCCCGCGCTGCCTTCTTCAGGTAGCGCGGGCTTTTTTTGGCTGTCTGGACCGAGTCACGACCATCGCGAGCAGTCTCGCTCCCACATTTGATATGCAGTGGACACGAGATTTGTGTTCACACAGGATTCATTGTGGGAGCGAGCCTGCTCGCGATGGCGATCATTCAGCCACCGCAGATGTCGAGGTTTACTTCTCTACAAACGCCCGCTCGATCAGGTAATCACCTGGCTCGCGCATACGCGGCGAAACGGTCAGGCCGAAGCTGTTGAGCACTTCGCTGGTCTCGTCGAGCATGCTTGGACTGCCGCACAACATGGCGCGGTCATCCTGCGGGTTGATCGGCGGCAGGCCAATGTCGCGGAACAGCTTGCCACTGCGCATCAGGTCGGTCAGGCGACCTTCGTTCTCGAACGGTTCGCGCGTCACGGTCGGGTAGTAGATCAGCTTTTCACGCAGCGCTTCGCCGAAGAACTCGTTCTGCGGCAAGTGTTCGGTGATGAATTCGCGATAGGCGACTTCATTGACGTAACGTACGCCGTGGCACAGGATCACCTTTTCGAAACGCTCGTAGGTTTCCGGATCCTGGATGACGCTCATGAACGGCGCCAGGCCAGTGCCGGTGCTGAGCAGGTACAAATGCTTGCCAGGCTTGAGATCGTCCAGCACCAGCGTGCCGGTGGGCTTCTTGCTGATGATGATCTCGTCGCCTTCCTTCAAGTGCTGCAACTGGGAGGTCAGCGGACCGTCAGGCACCTTGATGCTGAAGAACTCGAGGTGCTCTTCCCAGTTCGGGCTGGCAATCGAGTAAGCGCGCATGAGCGGGCGGCCGTTGGGCTGTTGCAGGCCGATCATCACGAACTGGCCGTTCTCGAAGCGCAGGCCCGGATCGCGGGTGCACTTGAAGCTGAACAGAGTGTCGTTCCAGTGATGAACACTGAGGACACGCTCGTGGTTCATGTTGCTCATGTACGGTGACTCCTGGGGAATGATGCCTGCGTCGTTAATTTGCGCAATTGCATCGCATTCTAATGGCGGCGACAATATCTGTTAAATGGATTATTAAGATAAGGGTTATCGGTTATATCGATATGCGATTTACTCTTCGTCAACTTCAAGTCTTCGTCGCCGTCGCTCAGCAAGAGAGTGTGTCCCGTGCTGCGGGCCTGCTCAATCTATCGCAGTCGGCCGCCAGCACCTCCATCACTGAACTGGAGCGCCAATCCAGCTGCCAGTTGTTCGACCGCGCCGGCAAACGCCTGAGCCTCAATGCCCTGGGCAAACAGCTGCTGCCCCAGGCCGTGGCGCTGCTGGACCAGGCCAAGGAGATCGAAGACCTGCTCAATGGCAAGTCCGGTTTCGGCTCATTGGCGGTCGGCGCCACGCTGACCATCGGCAATTACCTGGCGACCCTGCTGATCGGCGGCTTCATGCAGCGCCATCCGGAAAGCCAGGTGAAGCTGCACGTGCAGAACACTGCCAATATCGTGCACCAGGTTGCCCACTATGAAATTGATCTGGGTCTAATCGAAGGTGACTGCAGCCATCCGGACATCGAGGTGCAGAGCTGGGTCGAGGACGAACTGGTGGTGTTCTGCGCCCCCCAACACCCGCTGGCCAAGCGCGGCCAGGCGACCATGGAGGAACTGACCCATGAGGCCTGGATCCTGCGGGAACAGGGTTCCGGCACCCGCCTGACCTTCGACCAAGCCATGCGCCACCACCGCAGTGCGCTAAACATCCGCCTGGAACTGGAACACACCGAAGCGATCAAGCGCGCCGTGGAGTCCGGCCTGGGCATTGGCTGCATTTCACGCCTGGCCCTGCGCGACGCCTTCCGCCGCGGCAGCCTCGTCGCGGTGGAAACCCCGGACATGGACCTGGCGCGGCAGTTTTATTTCATCTGGCATAAACAGAAGTACCAGACCTCGGCCATGCGTGAATTCCTCGAACTGTGCCGAGCGTTCACCGCCGGGGCCCAACGCAGCGACGAAATCGTGCTACCGGCCATTGCGTGAGCCGCTACAACAGCACCACGCCCCAGACCAACGCGATCATTGTCAGGGCGACGAACTGGGCGGCGCTGCCCATGTCCTTGGCGTTTTTCGACAATGGGTGCAGTTCCAGGGAGATGCGGTCGATGGCCGCCTCCACCGCCGAGTTGAGCAGCTCCACGATCAATGCCAGCAGACACACGGCTATCAGCAGCGCCTGCTCGACACGACTGACGTTCAGGAAGAATGACAACGGAATCAGCACGACGTTGAGCAGCACCAGCTGACGGAAAGCCGCTTCGCCGACAAAAGCCGCACGCAGTCCGTCCAAGGAATAGCCGGAGGCGTTGAGGATGCGTTTCAGGCCGGTCTGGCCTTTAAAAGGTGACATAGAGTGGGCAACTGATCGAAAAGGAGTGGAGAAACTAATTCAAACCCGGTCAAAAAAGCGTGAATCAGAACACTAAGCCTGCGGTGAAATTGACTCAAGTTGTTGCAACAGCAAGGCTGCCTGGGTCCGGGTGCGCACGTTCAGCTTACGAAAGATCGCCGTGACGTGGGCCTTGATGGTGGCCTCCGACACGTTCAGCTCATAGGCAATCTGCTTGTTCAGCAGGCCTTCGCAGACCATGGTCAACACCCGAAACTGCTGCGGCGTGAGGCTGGCCAGCCCCTCGCTGGCGGCCTTGGCTTCCTCGGACACGCTCACTGCTTCGAACGCCTGGGGCGGCCAGCAGACATCGCCGTCCAGGACCGCTTTCACAGCCTTCTGGATCATCTCCAGGGAACTGGACTTGGGTATGAAGCCACTGGCACCGAACTCCCGGGCCTTGACCATCACCGAGGCTTCTTCCTGGGCCGAGACCATGACCACGGGGATCTGCGGGTATTGGCCGCGCAACAGCACCAGCCCGGAAAACCCATAGGCACCGGGCATGTTCAGATCCAGCAGCACCAGGTCCCAATCGGCCTTCGCCGTCAGCTGGACCTCCAGTTCCGCGATACTGGCCACCTCCGTCAACCGGACAGCCGGGCCAAGGCCCAGGGTCACTGCCTGATGCAACGCGCTGCGAAAGAGCGGGTGGTCATCGGCAATCAGGATTTCGTATGTGGCCATTTTTCCAATGATCCTGTTTTTAATGGCAGGCCCGATGCATTCGCGCCTCGCCAAGACAACTCAAGACACCGCCATGCAGCGGCATCCACAGGGGCACGTTCAACGCCAAACATGGCGTTTCAAACATCGGCTGCACCCGGGTCGGCGCCAAGCATGCCCAGCGAAGCCGGGGTGGTCAAGCAGCACGGCCGCCCCTGTGTCCAGTATGGGCCACTATTGGGCCAATACCGCCTGCGGTGTACCGATAAAGGCTTGCAACTGCGCGTGCGCCGGGGTCGACACGTTCACCTCCTGCTGCCCCTTGGCCCCCAGGTAATGCTGGCTGAACACATCGAAATAGGCGTCCAGGGCCGACGCGGCGTCGGTGTCCCCCGCCAGTTCCAGACACAACGCCGCCACTTCGGCGGTGCACAGGTGCTCGCTGCGGGTCGAACGGCGCAAGCGGTAGCGCGACAGTCTGTCGGGTAGCAGGCTCAGGATCGGCAGCCGGTCGAAATACGGGCTTTTACGGAAAATCTTCCGCGCCTCCGTCCAGGTCGCGTCCAGCAGAATGAACAACGGGCGCTTGGAATGATCGAGGTCAACCGTGTGGGTAACCCGCGATGGCTCGACGTATTCGCCAGGAAACACCAGGTACGGTTGCCATTGCGGATCGTTCAGCAATGCCAGCAGTTGTTCATCAACGTCGGTGCGCGACCAGATGAATGCATGATTGTCGCGCACCACATCGGCAATCAGCCAACCGGTGTTGCTCGGCTTGAACACTTCCTTGTTGGTCATGATCAGGCAGACCCCGGAGCGGGTCTCGACGCTAGGACGCCAGGCGCACAGGCAATGGCTCTCGATCACTCGGCAAGCGCTGCAACGGGGGGCGCGCCAACCACGGGCCTGGATCGGCTTGATTCCTTCGTCGATGCGCTGGTCGCGCAGGCGGGCTACGGCGTTAGGGGCATGATTCATCGTGGGTGACGCCGACAGACAGGAAAACTCGACACGAACGACACTCGGCAGGGCAATAAAGGCCGGCAGTCTACCAGAGCGCACGAGCCTGTACCGTCCACCCGGGCTCCCCTATAATTCCCGGCCACTGAACGCACAGTCATGTGATCGGTCGAACCACCAGTCACTGAACCAGGAGAGTTTCATGCTGCGCCTTATCGTCCCTACCGTTGCCGTTTTGCTGGCAACGTCCCTCAGCGCTCAGGCTGCCTCGCTGAAAGAACTCGAACTGAACAAGATGCTGCAGAACGTCGCCAGGGAAAGTAGCGTCGGTACGCCACGGGCGATCAACGAAGACATCCTCGACCAGGGTTACACCGTCGAAGGCACCGAGTTGATCAATCACCTGAGCGTGCAAAGCAGCCATGCGCAGAAAATGCGTGCTGACCCCAAGGCCGTGTATTTCCAGTTGGGCTCCACGGTGTGCACCAATCCGGGCTTTCGCAAGTTGATGGCCAAGGGCGCGACCATGCGCTACGAGTTCACCGAAGTTAAGACCAACCGCCCGGTTGCAACCGAGCGCTTCCAGGAATCGGACTGCCCGAAACCGGCCAAGACGAAGAAGTAATCAACCCAAGCGTGCGCGCCGCTGCTCATCGTCGGCGCGCAGTTCGGCTACCAGCGCTTGCAGATAACGCGAGCGCCAGGTCCGGCCTTCCAGCCGTCGGCAGCATTCCTCTTCAAGACTTACCTGATTGGCCTTAGCCGCTTCCAACAACGTCAGGTATAACTGCCTGTCGAGTTCCAGAGTCACCCTGGCCATCTCTCCCGCCTCCATGCCCTATCCGCTTCAGTCCATCGCCTGACGCCCAGCCCTGAGCGCCGAATTGCATTGGTACGCTTGTTATCAGTAAATCAGAGCGGCACGTAGCCAGTCGCCAATCTGACGAGCGGTGAGGTATTTCAGCGGTTGCCAACGGTCACTTTTGAGCGCCATGATCAGGGCTACGAAGATCAGCTAGATTCAGAAGTATCTTTTGTCATCGGGCAGAACGAGGCTGCCCTGCCAGTACCTTGCCGTGTGATTGTTTTCATCCAAGGGAAAAACGGAACCTGTTGGATGGCTTGATCGCTTTGCTGCAGACCGCGTCGAGCCAGGTCGAACGTCCAGGCACGGGCCTGGGCCGACAACGACACACGGAGTGTCGTGGCCCTGACGAATCTCTCGTTCGGGCCAGGGTTCTGTTAAGAAGGAGAAGTTGAATGCCTTACAAACCGAATGACCTGCTCAGTCGTCATTTTGAGAACCACGGCCACGACCTCACCCGCAAGGTCGAAGAGCAACTCAACCTGGTGTCCCCCAACAGCCCCAACCTCCCCATTTACCGCGACATGATCCTGACCGTGCTGCGCATGGCCCAGGAAGATCACAACCGCTGGAATGCCAAGATCACGTTACAGGCCCTGCGGGAACTGGAGCACGCCTTCCGTACGCTCGAACAGTTCAAGGGCCGGCGCAAGGTCACCGTCTTCGGCTCGGCCCGAACACCCATCGAACATCCTTTGTATGGCCTGGCCCGAGAGCTGGGGGCTGCGCTGGCCCGTTCGGACATGATGGTCATCACCGGTGCCGGCGGTGGCATCATGGCCGCTGCCCACGAAGGCGCGGGGCGTGACCATAGCCTGGGATTCAATATCACCCTGCCTTTCGAGCAGCACGCAAACCCGACCGTTGAAGGCACGCCGAACCTGCTGCCGTTCCACTTCTTCTTCACCCGCAAACTGTTTTTCGTCAAAGAGGCCGATGCACTGGTGCTCTGCCCCGGCGGTTTCGGCACGCTAGATGAGGCTCTGGAAGTCCTGACGCTGGTGCAGACAGGCAAGAGCCCGCTGGTACCGGTTGTCTTGCTGGATGTCCCAGGGGGCAAGTTCTGGCAAGGTGCCCTGGATTTTATCCGTGAGCAATTGGAGCAAAACCGCTACATCCTGCCCACTGACATGAAACTGATGCGCCTGGTGTACAACGCTGAAGACGCCGTGGAAGAGATCAACCAGTTCTACCGCAACTTTCACTCCAGTCGCTGGCTCAAGCATCAGTTCGTGATCCGCATGAATCACAAGCTAAGCGAACAGGCATTGCAGCAGATGCAGGCGGATTTTGCCGACCTGTGCCTGAACGACTGCTTCCATCAACATGAGTACAGCGGTGAAGAGCACGACGAGCCCCGCTTCAGTCATCTGACGCGACTGGCGTTTACTTTCAATGCCCGCGATCACGGCCGCTTGAGGGAACTGGTGGACTTCATCAATTTGCCGGAAAACTGGGCCCAACCCGCCCAAAAGCCCCATCCCCTCACGTGGGAGCCGATCAAGGTAACCTGAGCCCATAAAAAAACGGCCCGCTATCGAAATAGCGGGCCGTTTTATTTAATCGTCCATACCGCGACCGCTGAACAAGCGGTTGATCATTTCCATGGAATAGCCTCGGTACGCCAGGAAACGCCCTTGCTTCGCGCGTTCTCGTGCATCGATGGGCAAATGCCCTGAGAACTTGCGCCGCCAGGTGTCCGTCAGTTGCTCCTGCCAATCGATACCGCTTTCGCGCAAGGCGAGTTCGATATCCGGGCGCTGCAAACCACGCTGGCCCAGCTCCTCACGAATGCGCAAAGGCCCATAGCCGGAGCGGGCGCGATAAGAGACGAAGCTTTCCAGGTAACGGGACTCCGACAGCAGGCCCTCTTCAGTCAAACGGTCGAGGGCTGTGTCGATCAACTCATCGGGCGCGCCACGCTGACGTAGTTTACGCGTCAGCTCGACTCGCCCGTGCTCGCGCCTGGCGAGCAGGTCCATCGCAGTTCGCCGCACCGCGACGAGGGTATCGAGTACGGCGGTCATCGGATCGATCAGATATCAGCGTCAGCCAGGTCGTCAGCGGTCTCGCGGTTGGCGACTGACTTGACGTCTGCCACTGGGCTCAGCAGCTTGTCACGCAGTTGCTTCTCGAGAGCCGCGGCAACTTCCGGATTATCTGCCAGGAACTTGGCCGAGTTGGCCTTGCCCTGACCGATTTTGGTGCCGTTGTAGGCATACCATGCGCCGGATTTTTCGACGAAACCGTGCAACACACCCAGGTCGATCATCTCGCCATTGAGGTAGATGCCCTTGCCATAAAGAATCTGGAACTCGGCCTGACGGAACGGCGAAGCCACCTTGTTCTTCACGACCTTGACGCGGGTTTCGCTGCCGACAACCTCATCACCTTCTTTCACCGCGCCAGTACGGCGGATGTCCAGGCGGACCGAGGCGTAGAACTTCAGCGCGTTACCACCAGTGGTGGTTTCCGGGCTGCCGAACATCACGCCGATCTTCATACGGATCTGGTTGATGAAGATCACCAGGCAGTTGGCATTCTTGATGTTACCGGTGATCTTGCGCAGGGCCTGGGACATCAGGCGAGCCTGGAGGCCCACGTGCATGTCGCCCATTTCACCTTCGATTTCAGCTTTAGGTACCAGCGCCGCCACGGAGTCGACGATGATCACGTCGACCGCATTGGAACGCACCAGCATGTCGGTGATTTCCAGGGCCTGCTCGCCGGTGTCCGGCTGGGAAACCAGCAGGTCATCGACGTTGACCCCCAGTTTGCCGGCATATTCCGGGTCCAGGGCGTGTTCGGCGTCGACGAAGGCGCAGGTCGCGCCGGCTTTTTGGGCCTGGGCGATCACGGACAAGGTCAATGTGGTTTTACCGGACGACTCAGGACCGTAGATTTCAACGATACGGCCTTTTGGCAGACCGCCGATGCCCAGTGCGATGTCCAGACCCAGGGAGCCAGTGGAGATGGAAGGAATAGCCTGACGGTCCTGATCGCCCATACGCATCACGGCACCCTTGCCGAATTGACGTTCGATCTGACCCAAGGCCGCAGCCAAGGCTTTCTTCTTGTTGTCGTCCATTAAAGTCCTCACGTAATCAATAAGGCCTGACGGCCAACACCTGTATAAGTAGCCAGTATTATTCCACAGCGTTCGAAGATCGCCTACCCCTGATTTGAGATTTCTACAGCGGCATGTTGCAGCAGCCCCTCTAGCGCGGCCTTCACCGTTTGTCGGCGAACCTCGTCGCGGTTGCCCGGAAAGAATTGCTGCTCGCTGACGACCTTCTCGCCAACGCCCCAGGCCAGCCAGACCGTGCCCACCGGTTTGTTCGGCGAACCACCGTCCGGTCCCGCTACGCCACTGACCGCCACAGCAAAACGCGCCAGGCTCTTGTGCTGGGCGCCCCGCACCATAGCCTCGACCACCTCGCGGCTGACCGCCCCCACCGTCTCGAACAACTCGCTCGGCACGTTCAACTGCTGGGTCTTCTGACGATTGGAATAGGTCACGAACCCCGCCTCGAACCAGGCCGAGCTCCCGGGAATCCGGGTGATTGCCTCGGCAATCCCCCCGCCCGTACAGGATTCGGCCGTGGTCACATGGGCATTGAGCAATTGCAGGCGCCTGCCCAGTTCGGCGGCCAGTTCGGTAATGTCGTCCATGATGCTCTCCTGATTCGACACAATGGGGCCTACCGTACACGAGCAGCCGAAGCTTGCAAGGCTCGCCGGATTACCGACCCAGCGCTCTGATATAGGCCTGACAGGCCTGCAAGGCAATCAATCCGCGATCACCGGCGTCGGTGATGGCGATAATTCGTTGAGCATGCGCCGGGTCAAGTCGGGCGCGTGGGGCGCCATGATCCACGCCGCCGGGGCGGGTGGTGGCAGGCACTGCACAGCCGGCGGCAACATCATCGGCGTCGAGGAGGACTGACAGCCGGACATCGGCAGTAGCAAGGCGATCGCGCAGGCGATCCTGGTCACGTTGGGCATCGCTCAGGGCTCGGTAATGGGTTTGTTCGCTGGTGGAGAGTTGCTGCTCCAGAGCCAGTCGTTTGTCGGTTTCGTGCTGCTGTGCAATAGCGCTCGACAAGGTCAACTGACGCAGGGTTTCGGCCTGTAGCCTGGCCTGCTCCGCCAATGCCTTGCCGTAGCGCCAATCCTGGACTTTCCACGTTACACCGGCCGCCGACAGCAGAAGCACCAGCATGAACACCGGGGCGAACCTCATTACGACGGGGTTCATCCCAGCACCTTCAGCGCCTGTGTATAAAAGGCCCGACGCTGCGTCGCGCCGTTCTGGCCACCGTTAATCCGCTGCGTGATCTTGTCGAAAAGTCCCGCGTCAGCCAGAGCATTGAGCCCATGGACCGCCCAGAACCAGGCCGCCGAATGAGCGGCCCACCGTGGCTGCTCCAGCAACGCCGGCTCATTGACCAGGTCCAGGCCCAAGGCTTCGCCGCACGCCTGATAGTTAGCCCGACCGGTAATCTGAATCAAACCCCGGCCCCGGTACTTCTGACCATCACCGTCGGCTTGTGGACTGTTCCCCAGGCGCAGGGCCAACGGGCCGGTGTCATATTTCGACAGATAGGCATCATTGCCCAACTCACGCACGTAGCGCAGTTGACCGGACTCATGACCCACTTGGGCAATGAATGCGGCGACGCGCTTCGAGCCGATGACCTGATAACGTCCCATGGCTACGTTCAGCACAGGTGCAAAAACGCCGGCGTTTGTGCCGGCGTTCGGGAGGATCTGTAGCAGTTGTGCCTGTGTGATGGGCATGGCGTTCTCCTTAACGCAATTGAAAGACATCGTCGAAAAATCGCTCATGACGATGGCGGATGCTGAAATCGGCATCGTATTCAGAGCGAAACCGGACTGAACAAAAAGCAACAATTTCAGTCGATTAGTAGATCGTAACGTCGCGAATCACTTTGAGCGTGCCGATGGAAAAGCCGGAAACCGGCCGTTATCCAAGCTGCCCCTCAACTGGAAAGCGACGTGTCCGAATAATCGTTGCACAAGCGATGACCTGAACATTAAGGAAGGACAAATGAGCAAGGAAACCTCAGATAGGTCATACACCAAGGATCCCCCCGCCGCCCCGTCCAGGCAAATCTCCCCTGATGAACTGAAGAGCGTAAAAAGCGGCCCTGTCTTTATTATCGCCTCAGGCAATTCGGCGAAGCATTTTCCTATCCATGAGTTTTCAGACATCCCGATGATCACCATGAATGGCGCCATATCGATGTTCACCCACACCGATATAAAACCATTCTTCTATGTCTGCTCCGACAATGATTTCCCGCGTCAGCAACCTGAGCTGTTTGCCACGGCCATGCGGCTCAGCGAACACGTCGCGTTATGGGAAGATCAATTCGAAGCCATTGAAACCCCGCCAAGCGGACGCTCCCTGAGCCTTAAAAAAGCCCCGAGGGCCTCCTTCTTGGCGACCTTGTTTGGCAGAGAAAAGTCGCTCGTCCGAAAAACATCTTTCCTGAGCAAACGCAGCAAAGACATCGGCTTCAGCAAAGACCTCGCCGCTGGCTGCTTCGATGCGCGAACCGTCATGTACCTTGCCCTGCAGGTCGCCTACCACCTGGGATTCAACAAGGTGTTCCTCGTAGGCTTCGACTTGAACCAGGCCGCAGGCCGATTTTATGAAACGGCCCAGATCAACCGGTCGCCCTGCGGCCTGGACCAGCACTATCACACCCGAATCCTGCCGTCCTTGAAGCTGATGGCGAACTCCGTCATCGATAGCCGTTTCCAGGTTTACAACTTATCCTCCACCTCCAGGGTTCCCACACACATCATCCCGAAAGTAAGCGTTGATGATGCGAAGCGAATACTTGCAACCTGAAGTCGCAACTCGTCCAAATAGACGCCCATCAAAAACCGCTCTCATGGGTGAACGTCAAGCCCTGGCATCGAGACAGGTCGCTTCAATGCTGCAGCGATAGCTTTTTTCCCGGTCACCGCTGGCAGTGACCTTGTCAATCGACCAGCGACCGCGCATGAAATCCGGCCAGGTAGGGTCCAACAGCACGATGCCTTCAGCAGATAATCCCGGATTGCCAGGGCATTCGATCGTCACCTTGAGGGCCTCGCGCATCATCCGCCGCACCTCGCCTTCGCCAGCGGCGCGGGCATCGTCGGCGCTCTGGAACCGTTGGCGCAGGGTCTTGAACGGCGCGAGGCCACTCTCCTCGACACGCACTTTGCCGGCCGCCGCGTCCCACCAACTGGTCTTGCAGCCCTGGTATTTCGCCCGGGCGGTTTCTTCCAGCTTGGCCGAGATAAAGGCGTTATCCCCCGGGCGATTGTTGGTGGTCACCGACAACTTTATCTCCGGCAAGACCTTGCCCGACAACGACTTCGCCTGACCGCGCCGAGCCAGCACATACAACTCGTTGATTGGCTTGGCGACGGCGTCATAACGGTGGGCCAGGCGCGTCAGGAACCCCATGTCGGTTTCGTTGGACTGGTCGACGTGCTCGATTTTTATCAGCGACAGATCCGGCGCGACACGAGGAGAAAAGCCGTGCCTGCTGGTCAATTGCCGAAACAGCGCCCCCAGGGTCGTCGGGCCATGGCTGACGGATCGACGTTGCTTGAACCCGCTCTGGTCCGCCGCGCTGAACGGCGCGGCCATGGCCACCAGGACCATTTGCAGGGGAAACAGCATCGGCGTGCGTCCGGTAATGACGAACTCGCCCTTATCCACCAGCCCCGACTCCAGATAACCGACCCGCAGGCCGATTTTTCCACCCAGGCTGGGCATCCCTTCAAGCCCGTCCAGGCTGATCGTCAGCGTCAGTTGATCGGACTCGATCCCCGCCGCGTCGACGTGCGACCACTTGAGCAAGCGTTCGTTGAGCAGTGCCGCGTTTGCACCATAAATTTCCACCGCCGGCGTGAAACCCAGTGACATGTTGCCTCCTTAATCCCAGGCCGAAACCGGTGGGGTTGCCACGGGTTTGAGATCCACTTCCGGCAAGACCACCCACACGCCCGCCGGCAATACCGGGCCCCACTCAGCCAATCCCGGATTGAGCCGCCAGAGCGCTTCCTCGACGATGTCGTCACAACGCTCCAACTCGCGATACAGCAACAGATTCACCGAATCACCGGCGATACTTCGAACCCTACGCATTGGCGAACTCCATCAATACCACCACCCAGCCGACCACCATCGCCGTGCCGTCATCAATGATTTCGGTCTGGGTTTCCGTGACCTTGTTGATCTGCCACAGGCCCCAGTTGCGGCCGATGCCATCGACCAACGGCAGCGGAATGCGCTGTGCCTGCAGGGCGCGCAGTTCATCGAGGCGATCCATGGCGGTCGCGTACATCGACTTGCCTGTGATCGTCAGTTCTTGCAGGCCCTGGCCGATCTGGCTCGACTTGGGTTTGCTGGTGAGAATGTCGATGTTTTTCCAGCCACCGTCCGACGTGTGCACCAGTTGGTGGTAGGCAAAATTTCTCGACAGGCCAAAAATGAAACTGCCCAATGCCATTTGTTGGCGCATCACGTACCTCCGTCGGTCAGGGCCGCGTCACTGCGCATGGCAAGTGTGTTGGGCATGGTCGTTAAGCCGAATTGGCCCGAGAGCTGCTGCACCACCAGGTTGGCCAATTGACTGGCGCTGGCCTGGTCCTGGCCGTTGATGTAGATGTTCGCGGTCATGGTGTTCTGTGCCGTGGTGGCCTGGGCATTGGTCAGCGCCTTGGCGGCCTGATCCGGAGGGGGGAGCTTGTCGGCGGGCGTGGCGAGTTGGTCACCCAGCCAGGAGCCCGACTCTCCACCGATCCAGCTACCGGCCAGTCCGCCAACGACCGCGCCAAGTGCTCCGCCAATGGCGGTGCCGAGCGGGCCGAAAAAAGTACCGACAGTGGCTCCGGCGGTAGCGCCAGCCGACGCCCCTGCCCAGCCGCCGCCAGCGGTTCCGAGGCCAGCACCGATCATTCGAGCGTCGCCGCTCATCGCGCCTTCGACCACCTCGGGGGCGGCACTCAGCGCGAACGCCCCGGGTATAAAGCGGGTAACCGTGCGTATCGAAGCACCCACGCCGACCAGGGAACCGCTGGCACTCACCCCAGCTCCAACGCTCGCAGCCCCCAATACGCGCTTGGCCGCTTGGTTACTCAGCTCATCCGTAACCGCCTTGAGCAACGCACTCACCAGCGGTTTGATCGCTGCGGCGACAAGCACAATTGCCGCGGCGGCTTTAGGTGAGGACTCAGCCAATTCACTCATGCCATCGGCCAGCGAACCCAACGCCTGAAGCGAGCTATCCGCCACGGGCGCCAGGGCATTGCCCGTGGTCACCGACAGACGCTCAGCACGTGCACCCAAGACATTCCACTGGCCTTGCTGGGTATTCGACAGCGCCAACGCGTCCTGCCTTACCGAACCCTTATCACCCAACTGCGACGTGGCGTATTGGGCCGGGTCTTTCACTTGTCCGAAGGCTTCATTCACATCGGCAAGTTTCTGCGCCATGCGCAGCGCCGCCTCATCGCCATTGCTAAATAGCGTGGCGGCAATGGCAGAGCGTTTTTCAGCTGGCTGCGCGTTCAAGGCCGCAAGCACCGTCATCACCGTGCCAGACGTCGTGTCCTTGTCACGCAAGCCGCTCGCCACCGCGTTCGGCTTCAGGCCCAGTTGCTTCCAGGCCGCTTGCTCGGTGGCAGAGGCCTGATCCCCCTTGCCCAGGGCAGTCGTGAAGTGATCAAGCGCCACGCCGGCTTCAGCCTGTTGCGTGCCGGTATTGAGCAATGCCGCCGTCAACGCTGCCGCTTGCGCAGGAGCCAGGCCCGCCGTCGTCGCCGCCGCACCGTCACGCTGCAAGACGGCGCCGATGTCTCCCGGTTTCGCCCCACCGGGGATCTTGCTCAACTGGTTGATGGCATCCGCCAGGTCAAAGGCTTGAGCGCCGCTGAGCTTCATGGAGGTGCGCCAGCCGACCATCATCTCGGCGACTTCCATGGCCGGTTTTCTGAACGCCGATGCAGTGACACCAACATCACTGGCAAAGCGCAACAGTTCGAACTGTCGGTCCGATGCATGGGGCAGATCGCGACCGATGCCAGCACTGGCTGCCAGGCTTTCGATTCTCACCAGGTCAACCGCTTTGGTTCCGCCGGCTGCTACCAGCGGTGCGCGGGCGATCTGCTGAGTCGGCTCAGCCATCTCTGCGATCTGGCGAGGGGTAAACTGGGTGGCCAGCTTCAGATCGGCCATGGCCGAATCCATCGCTATCGCGGGTTTGAGCAACTCGGGTGGTTCGATACCGCCACCCGACTTGCCCTTTGGCTCATTGGCCGACTCGCCCTTGGCGCCGATGCCCATCGTTTGGGAGAACAATCGTTGCGCCGACAGCTTCACGGTCAGCGACTCGATCGCCGTGGTCAGCAGCCCGAGCTTGAGCCCGAGCGTTTCCAGCGCCAGATCGAGACTCGCCAGCTGGTCCCTGGCAAACGCGCCCTGTGCCGACACGCCACTGGCGAGGCTGGTATTACCGAACGCCAGCCCACTCTCATTGAAGGCTGCGTATTTGAGCGAATATCTATCGTCCGCCATCCCGCTCTACTCCTGTTTCACGCCAAGGCGAGTGATCGCGATGTCGTAACGGCGCAAGGCCTTGCCGGCGTCCCACTCCAGGATTTCCGCCTCACTTACCGAGTAAATGAGCGGCACCACATCGAGAATCACTTCGATGTCGCGCTCCGAAAGTAGTCCGCCGGTTTGTTTAAAAAATCGTCGATGCGCACCTGAAGTTGCGTCCAGTCGGGCACGCTCAGCAGGTCCAGGTCGGGAATCATCAGGCCGGTGCAATGGGCGGTGATGAACTCGGCGCGTTCCTTGGCCGTCTTCAGTTTCTTCATCGCCTTGGTGGCACGCAGCACCGGCATTTCCAACGTCAGCGACGTCAGGCTACGGCCCGCCACGTTCAGCGGTTGCAGCAGTTGCACCTGGTCGGGGTCGGTCTGCGGATCATCCAGAAAATACGACGCCGGGCGCGTGGACATGTCGTGCACGTATTGGGCAATGCTGACGTAGTCCGGGCGCTTGAGCTGGTCGAGTTCCCTGACCGACAGGCCGGTGGCCAATTTGGCCAGTTCGAAAAACTGATCGTCTTCGTCATCGCCGGCACGGGCCAGGGCGTCTTTCTGCGCGGCGTAGTACAAGGGTTTGAGTTGGAGCTGCTCGATCTGCGACTCGTCGTCAGCGGTGATCGGCGAAAGCAGCTCATGTGTAGGAGGCATCCAGGACATGAAATCAGTTCCTTGGTGAATCAGGGGACAACCTGTGGGAGCGAGCCTGCTCGCGATGACGGAGGTACATTCAGCATCGAGATGTCTGATACACCGCTATCGCGAGCAGGCTCGCTCCCACAGGGGTTTTGTTCAGCCGGCTGGCGGGTGTTTAAGGCAACAGCACCGCACGGCGCGCATCGCCGAGAATGTCGACGCCGTTGAGCACGAACTTCTGGGTGCGCACGTCGATGTCGATCACCGGAACGCCGTTTTCCAGACGGTTGTAGGTGCGGCAGGACAGCTCAAGGTTGGTCTTGGGCTTCTCGCTCATTTTCAGCGGCGTTTCCTCGAGGGATTTCAACTTGCCGCCGACCGTGTGGTAAGTGAACCAAGTGTTGCCGTCCTGATCCTGACCGGCTTCACGAACGTTCAGCAGAATGTCATCGCCCACGCTCACGCCCAGCGCCAGCATGATTTCCGGGCCGAGACCTTGCAGCGTCAACTTGGCCGTCAGCACCTTGCCGCTCTTGACCATTTCCTCGCCAATGAAACGGCCGCCACGCATATCTTCCATGTCGAATTCGATCTTCGGCGGGCTGAACTCTTCCACCGTCGCCGACAACGGCAGGCCTTGCAGGGTGGCCGCGATGGCCTGTCTTACGCGGTTGGTAAACATTAGAGAACGTCCTCCAGGAACTGCTCGATGATTTCATCGCGGGCATTGAGTTGATAAATCATGTGTTCGTTCGGCGCGTAGCGGCCGTAGTCGATGACCACGTACCAGGTGCCGTTCTTGTACTTCTCGACGCTGTTCAATTCCGGGTGCAGGTACACGCTGCCGCCGGGGATGGTTTCGTCGGCGACCAGGGTTTGCAGCCAGTCGTTGATGCGCTTGACCTCCTGGTCCATGAACGACTTGGTCAGGTTCTTGGCCATGGCCTTCTGACCGGCTTTCACCAGCTTGCGGCTGATGGCATCTTCCAGGCCGACGTAGCTGATGAACTTGCCGGTGATGGAGCGGTTACCCAGCAGCGAGAAGCCGCCGAGGATGGTCCGGGCGTAGTAGCTGACGCCGTAGCGGTTGAGCAGATCGCCTTCGGTGGAGGTGTCGAGGATGTTGTATTCGACGGTGCGCGAGACGTCTTCGGCGAAGGTCACCTGGTTGCCCGGGCTCTCCCATTGCTTGACCTTGGCCAATGCGGCGATGGCCAGGCTCGACGGGGCCAGGAAGACGTTTTTCTTCGCCGCCTTGGAGTACACCGCCGGCATGTTGTGCACTACCAGGCAACGGTCAAACCCTAGGTCGGCGCCGCCCAGCTCCTGGCTGTAAGTCACTTGATCGGCGACCGAGGCGTCCTTGCCATCGAGCACCACACGTGCCTTGATGCGCTTGCCGAACGAGGCGAACTCGCTGGCTACGGCCTTGGTGCCGGTGAAGCCCGGCGCGCCGATGATGGTCAGGTCTTCAGCGACCCCGCTCAACGCGGCCAAGCCCAACTTGCGCCCGGTCTGCGCCTCGATGCCGCCGATGACGTTGTTCTGCGTGTCGGCCTGAGTCGCGCCCTCTTCGACGATGACGACGTAGACCGGCACCTTGACCACTTTGAGGATCTGGTAGACCGCCTGGAACAGCGTACCCGCCTCGGCACCGGTCGGGTCCAGCTGGGCCTGGGTGGTGAAGCTGTTGATACGGAACGGGGTGTTTTTCGGAATCAGCGGATTGGCATTCGGCGCGGTGCCGACCAGCCCGATGACGTTGTCACCCAGGCCACCCATGGCCTCGGGAGATTCAGTGGCATTGACGGTAATGCCGTTGTGCTCGAAGTTCAAAACCTCAGCCATGGTTATTCAGCCTTTTTGGTTGTGGCCTTTTTGGCCGGTTGGGTTGGGATGGCTTGCGTGTCGACAGCCTGTTTGTGCGCCTCCAGGACGCTGGTCAGCTCAAGGCGACCAGCACTGCGCAAGGCATTAGCCTCGACATCCAGCAGTTCGAGCTTCTGGCCGATGCTCGACCAGTGGCCGCCGCCGGCAGGGAATGGCAACAGCACGGTGTATTGCTTACGAATGGGCATCTACGGGGTCTCCAGACGCGAAAAACACAAAAGCCCCGTCACGGGGCTTATTGCGAGCGAAAAAAAACCGCTGTCGCGGTTGGGGTTACTTGACGAAGGTCGGTAGCACGGGCCAGACCAGGTTCGATGGATCCTCGATCTGCTCGGGGATATCCCGCAGGGCTTGGCGGTAGGACTTAACCTCGGCGCGCTGTGCGTCTGTCGCTGGGTAGTCCGGCAGTTGAGTGAAATCCGTGTCCCGCAGAAGCTGGTTGCGACGGTTGCGAATGGCAGCCCATTCGATTTCACGCGACGGTACGGCGAGTGGAATTTCAAGCGTATCAGCGTTGGATATATCAGACATGTTCGTTCCTTAACTGAAGACAACGGTTTCGGCCAAGGACAATTTGGTGCTCAAGTCGCCCAGATTGAACAATCGACCATTGCCCACCCGCATCGTGTCGATGCGCACGGTGGTGTAGTAGATATTGGGAACCAGAATCCGCATGACAATATTGCCGTTTGTATCGGCATAGACAGCGGGGGTCATATTCCCGAAGGTCGAGACATTTTGCAGGACCCGCGTAGGCTGATAGCAATACCCCACCAACGTCTCGTCGATTATCTTTGCCGTGCCGTAGCTGTACCCCTTTATGTTGAACCAGAACATCTCCGAATTGACATTGATGTTAAGCGGCACTTTGAAATGCATGTACACGTTTGTGCTGACGCCCAGGTTGGTGGAGACAAAATCACCCTGTGCCGTGGCGCCATAGACGCCGCCAGTCCCGTAAACATGTCCTTGCAGTACGTTGCGGCGGATCGTGCCAAGAGCGTTCGGATCCCCCTCCACATCCTTCAGGCTTCGCCATTCATTGAACTGAACCAAAGCCGTGGCCATGGTCGTGTTGATACTGCCGATCTTTCCATTGACCACCGTGGTCAAGTTGTTGGCCGCTGTCACCAGCGACGCGATAGTGGTTTCCAGACTCACGTTTCAAGTTCCTTGTGCTATTGATTTATTTGGCTTCAAGCGTCATCACCCGAAACATCAAATCGACATGCCGGGCCATGTTGTCGATGTTGGCCGTCGCCAGCGCGGCGATTTCCTCGCTCAACAGGATGTTCAGATCGTCGGACCCCACCACCACCGTGACGCTTTGCGCTGGCAGCGGAGAGATATCCAGCGTGAATTTTTGCAACACTCGCGCTGCAGCGGCTTTGTAAGTCAGCAACTTTCCAGCCACCGAGTACACAGCCAGCAGCGTGCCGGTGGAGAGATAAAAACCGAATTCGCCGATCTCGTATTCATCAGGCCCGTCGAACAAGGCGGCCATTCTCAGTTGCCCTGGATCGAGGTCTTCGTAATCCACGATCGCCACGCGCTGCCGTTCATTGCGAAGCGCCGTTTCCGATCCGTTGGGATCGTAGCGAGCGGTACCGGCACCGATGTGAGTGATCTCACCTTTCAAGCCTTGGTTCTTTGCCTGCAACACTTCCGCCAGACCGGCGGAAGTGAAGCGAACCAAGCGCGTAATATCTTCTGTCATGGCTGCGCCCTGAGGTCGTAATCGTTAATGGTGTAGCGTTGGGAAATCCCAATGCCGATAAGCCGCGCACCGAGATTGAGTAGCGGCAGTGCCCCGCACAAAAACAGCTCACCGTCGCTCAGCGGCCCGTGCAAAACTGCCGCCGCTGCCAGGCCGCCGCGCGTTTGATGCACGAGGGTGATGGTGGCCTGGTCACGCTCGCTCTTGGCTGCATTGATTCGCTGTATCAAGCGATTGTGATCACCACTGGCCCAGCCTTGACCGATGATGGCTTGCACATCAAAGGTGTAGGGATGGGCATTGGGTTGCTGTTCGTACCAGGCGGTGACGTGAGGCGTGAACCCCAAAGACTCGACTGCATGGTTCAGGGCCTGGCGAGTGCCAGCCTGGCGCTGGATCTGCCAGGACAGCGAAACCGTCAGACGTTTTTCCAGGTCGCTGGCGGCCGCATCCCACTCGCTGACACCGCGATCCGCCGCCAGATAAGGCAGGAAAGCGGACGGGGTCTGATTCGCGTTCATCAACTCAGGAAACGGCGGATCGATACGCTCGAGCAACCGGGCAAAGCCCAGATCGAGCGCCCTTTCCAGCGCCGAGCTGTTGGCCGGCAACAGGCTTGGGCGAGGTGTGTCGTCACTCATAACGTATCCACCTCGACCTCGACGCCCGTGCAGTACGGGGCTTGGAAAGCCGTCGTCACAATCGGCGCCAGCGGTTCGAGAATCTGCAACTGAACCGCGCCCGCACTGTGCAGCGTGTAGTCGATCCAGCTCGGGTCCACCCGACCTTCCAGGCGATGGCACGCCTCGGCGTACGCCTGCAATTGCTGCTCGGCAGCGACCTTGGTCAAGCCCGAATCCGGGCCGGCGTTGATCTTCGCCACGACGCGGATCTTGTAGGGTTTGATTTGCGCGGCCTGGACGATGACCAGGTCGGTTTCCGGTCGCACATCAGGTCGGGCGAAATGCTGGCGAACGCCCTCGAGCAGCGCCTCGGACGGTGTGCCATTGCCCTCTCGGGACAGCACCGTGACCGTGACTTCGCCCGGCGCGGTGCGGCGTCCGTTGCCGTCCTTGATCTGCGCCGCGTATCCATCCGGGTCGAAGGTATACGTGACCGTCACCACGCCCGCTGCGGCGTTTTCCACCTTCACGGCAGGCCGTTCGCCCAGGGTGAAGATCTCCCGTCGATACTGCATGCGCGAGCCAGCCGCCGGGGCATGGGGCGCCAGGTAGTAGCGCAAGCGGGCGTCATCATCGCTCTCGTAGACCGGGGGGATGGGCGGGAACGCCGCCGGATCGCCGGGATCGAGCAACTGCCGCTCAAGGCCCATGTCCGCGAGGCGCGCATCGAGGTTGGTGCCGGTGGCCCACCACGCCAGCATCTGCTTGATGCGGGCGTTGTATTTGCGTTCGTGAGTTTGCAGGCGGACACAGAACGCCTCGAGGGCCAGGGTCAGCAGTTCGCTTTCGTTTTCCAGGCTGTCCACCAGCTTCGCCGCGCTGGCGGGAGAGCGTGCAGCGACGTACTCGACCACGAAGGTCTTGAATTCGGCGAGCAGGTCCTCGAACGCTTCGACGGTGACGATGGCCGGTTCGGCCAACTGGTTCTGGCCGGGTATCAACATGCTCATGTCACCACCTCGAAAGTCTGTTTGCGGTTTTTCCAGATGCCGGCGAAGCGCAACAACAAACCGGCGCCCTGTCGGCTGGCGACAATGACCTGCGGCTCGAAATCACCGATGCCAT
Organism: Pseudomonas bijieensis; assembly: GCF_013347965.1. Classification (NCBI taxonomy): domain Bacteria; kingdom Pseudomonadati; phylum Pseudomonadota; class Gammaproteobacteria; order Pseudomonadales; family Pseudomonadaceae; genus Pseudomonas; species Pseudomonas bijieensis. Next base: position 2,854,556 of record NZ_CP048810.1, read on the forward strand.
TGTCCGGGTTGTAGAACGCTTGGGCCGCGTGGCTCTGGGCCAGAATCAGCAAGTCATCGCCGAGGTTCTGCCCGAGCAATTGCGTGAGTGCACAGCCATACAAAGGGCGCTTCTGCCGCGTGCCCAACGGCGTGGTCAACGCCCGAGTGGCGCGCTGGACAAATTGCAGCCAGTCGTCGACCGTGGCGCCGGTATTTCGATCGATTCCAATCATGGGGAAATCTCTTATGCGGTACTGATGACACGTCCCTGGTGATCCACCACCGGGCCGCTCAGGTGCACACCGGAGGCGTCGAGCCGAATGCCGACGGCGCCCAGTTGCAAGTCGATAGCCTCGGGCGTCATCGCCAACCTCGCCGGGCCAATGCTTAATTGGAGCGACTCACGAGAACCGGTGAATGCCGCCGGACCGTTTTGCCAGTGCAGGACATGGCTGGCATGGTCGTAGCCGTTTTCCGTACCATCCTGATAGAGGCGACGCGTCAACGTGGCCTGGGTCGAGACGGGCGGAAACTGACCGCCGTTGAGGCCGAACAACGCCACCGCCTGCCCGCCGCCCTCGCCGCCGCCATGGTTCAGCAACAGGCACTGCTCACCCACGGACGGAATCCGCGACTCGCTCTGGGCGCCGGCACTCGGGTTGAAAAAGCGGATCGCCGGGGTCAGCAACCCACCATGGCTGACCTTGCAGGTGTTGCTGGCCGCATCGACTTCCTGGCAAACGCCGATACGGCAGAAACTCTCCGCACGCCGATGCAAGTCTTCCAACTCGGTTTCCATCTGTGCCAGCCGCTCGATGATCGGCCCCAGATGCATCCGTAATAGCGCATCAAACATGGCTCAACCCTCGAGTGCGGTGTATTGGTCCGGGTCGTCGATGTTCGAGACTTCCCAGGTACGGGCAAACTTCGGGATGCCCAGCGGGTCCTCCAGCAGCGTCGGGCCGAGGTACAGGGTTTGACTGAAGGAAAGGGTCCAGGCGGTGTACGCCCGCGCCGGGTTAATGAACGTGGATGGCAGGCCATCGAGCTCCGTGGGCAGATCGCATTGATTGGCCGACAGCCCCCAGCGGTTATCCACAACCAGGTGTTTCAGCTCAGCGGCCAAGTCGCAGGCATCCCAGCCCGGAACAGCCATGACCACTTGCAGGGAAACCGTCAGGACATGGGCGATACGCCCGTCGTTGGCACGGTGGCCAGGCCCATCACGCTCAAGGGCAATCAGCACCCAGGGTTGGTCGTCGGTGCCATCGAAATCCTGGGGGCTGCCGATTTTCAAAGTGGGGTAAGTGGCGCGCAGCGTCTGGGCAACGGCGGCGAACAGCTGCGACGGTTTTTCGAGGACGGCAGGCATCAAGGCCTCCTGTTTTTTATGGCGGCACGGAGATCACCAGCGAGGGATCAGTGTTGGTCGGAACGGGGATCGCGCGGCGGCAGCTCACTGACGCCCATCCGCTTGGCGGCCCAGCGTTCGTAAAGACCGATGGCCACGTCCGCCCCGGCCATCGCCGTCAGGCAACCAAAGGCGCCAGCGGCCCAGATTGACAAGCCCATGGCGTACAACAGCATGATCGCCGAGACGCCGCAGACCATGCAGGCGCCGGAACGCAGGGCCAGGCGACGTAGCAGCGACCAGCCTCGGGCGCCCTCCTTGTCGGCACGCCACATCTCGCCAGTCACCCCACCCACCAGGGCGAGCACGATGACCAGCCAGATCGGCATGTCCAGCAACGCTTGTTGCTCGTTTGTCATGTCACGCTTCCTGGGGGGTGAGGGATGAGTGCTTGGGGGCGGCGGGTCTTCGCAGGACAATCGTTGGCTTACAGTGGCTCAACGCTGACGTTGTCGATGAAGGCGAAGTGGGCGTAAGGGTTCTGCTCATTGGAGAACGCCAAAGTCGTTTGGGCCGAAGTGGCCGTGAAGTCATACGTGATGGTGCTCCACTCCACTGCGGTACCTTTGGCCGACGGCGTGTCGAAGGTGACACTCTGCCCCGCCACCTTGACCTGAATGGTGCCGTCGCCGGAGCGGCTGGCGTAGCGCGAATTACCCGCGCTGAAGGTCAATCGATACTTGGCGCCGACTGCGGTAGCGAAGTTCTGCTGGATCCCCCCGCCGTTGCCGTAGACATAATTGGCCAGGTCGACAATCACAACGCCATCCGCAGCCACGGCCCCCCCGATCGAGGCGGGCATATTGAAGTACTCGGCACCGGACAGAAACGTCGTCCAACCGGTGATGAAATTGGCTTTCGCCGGGGTATCGAGGATGCAACTGCCGCTGCAGCCTGGCTGTTCGAAGCTGCCGTTGACCAGAAGGTTGGCGGCGCTAGCGTTGCTCCCAACACCGAGCAGCGCAATGGATAGCAACAGCGGGGCAACGTATTTCTTGAAACGACTCATGATTCACCTCTTGAGTTATAGATTGATCACGCGGTTGATCAACAGCGCTCATCTCGCTCTCTGGCGATCACTCGAGGCTCAAGGGCCTTCACATGATTCAACGTCCCGCATCGGGCACATTTGATCTGGAGTTCGGTGTTCTCGCCCATGCGGGCCAGAAGCCTTTTGCAGCTACCGCATCTGAAATCCTTCAGCATTGAAAGCCCTCCATTGGCAGCGGTTTGAAGTGCCTTGCACGGACACTCCAAAAAGCCCGGTTGCCCAGGCTTTTCAGTAATGCAGTTGATCTTTCGACGTGCCTTTAATGGAACAGGGTTGGCGTCACTTTGGAGCAGCGCAGGTCGCGCCTTTGTAAGTCATGGTGTAGGTGTAGTGCCTGTCCCACGACAGCGGCAGCGCGCTGGGTGCCGACCATTCCGCGTAGTTACCCGACATTGAGCCAGCAACCACCAACTTACCCATGGCAATGGTCGCGAGATTATTGGCACTCCCTGCGCCTGGCATTGGCACACTCCCATTCCACTGGAGATCGTCCCCGTTCTGGAACCATGCGCCGTTCCAGCCAGCCTGCGAGCTTGAGTACCAGGTATTGTCCGCTTTGAAACAGATCGTCTGGTTGGCATAAAAACTACCGCCCGGAACATGGTAAGACGCGAATTGCCACGAACCGACAGGGGACGTTTCAGCCAGCGCATGGGTGACCTGGGCCGCCAGGACGGCTGCGATCAGAACACTGAATAGTTTTTTCATTGATCTACTTCCTTCAGGTAATGGTTTTGGGAGCGTTGATACAGAGGCATTCCAAAAAGCCCGGTTGCCCAGGCTTTCCAGTAATGCGCTTGATCTTTCGGCGCGACTGGCGCGGTACGGATCCATTCAAATTGTTCCTCCGGCCGCGGTCCCTGCCCGCCGGATAACTGCTTCTGGTGCTTTACGCTGCACACCCGGGTCAGTTGCCAACCCTCTGAACCGTTAAGGCCGGTTCATCGCTGCCTGTTGGTGGAACTAAAGAGCTTTGTTGCCAGCCGCTTTGTCGAGCGGCTTGGACACAGAATATGCATGGATGCATATACTGTCAATGCGCAAATGCATTTATTTATGCATTTAAAATGCGTAAATGCATGAAACCCTTGTAAGTACAGGGGTTGCGGGTTTTCAGGAGGCGAAAAAAAACCCGCACAGCGGCGGGTTTCATCTGACAGCGGAGGGGTTAGCGGGCGTACATGCCCCACCAGAAGACGTGACCGAGGATGACGATTTGCTCATCCTGCATTTCCTGAAAGGTGTAGTCCTCATCCGGATGCTCGTCGCGGTTGAAGCTGCGCAGGCGGATGCCGGTGGGCAGGCGATAAAGCTGCTTCACCCGCAGTTGGCCGTTGTGGTTGATGGCATAGAGGTCGCCGTCGACGATGTCGCCGATCCCGCATTTGCCTGCATTCACCCCGACCGTTGCCCCATCGCGCAGCACTGGCAACATGCTGTTGCCGCGCACCGTCACGCATTTGGCCTGGTCGAACTGCACGCCGTTATGGCGCAGGCTGCGTTTGCCAAAGCGCAGGCTAGAGCGCTCACTTTCCTCGATGACGAATCTTCCTGATCCAGCAGCCAATTCAACCTCACGCAGAAAAGGGACCGACACCTCGTCTTCTTCGACAGGCGTATCGTCGTCCCACAGGCTTATATCCTTGAGTTCGGAATGCGGCTCGTCGCGGCGGGCGCTGCCGATAGGCACAACGTCCGCGCGCCCGCGCAACTGGTCGGTGCTCACGGCGAAGTATTCGGCAATCTTCGAGATGTGTTTATCCGAAGGATCGACGATCTTGCCGCTGAGGATCCGCGAGAGGGTGGACTGAGGCACGCCGGTACGCCGGTGAAGCTCCGTGGGGGAGATCCCGTGCTGATCGAGCAATGCTCTTAATACGGTAGAAACGTTGCGTTTTTGCATAACGCGCATGATGCTTGTTCTTTTTGCGGAAGACAAATGCTGTTTTGCATAAATAGGCAATACGCCTCACTCAAGCCTCACTTGATTCACTGTGGCGAGGGGATTTATCCCCGCTGGGACGCCAAGCGGCCCTACAGGTGCACTAGCCACTTAGGGGGCTGCTACGCAGCCCAACGGGGATAAATCCCCTCGCCACAGGAGCTTGGCTCCATATCTGATGCCCCTGCTGATCACATGGGGAATTCGCCCTACACGTTCCTAGGAAAAGACTTCAAATCCGTCCTTCAAAAGCGCAACACAAGGCTACGTCGCCTTGCGCCCCTGCCTACAACTACGCCAGAATCCGCCGGCTTGTGCGCTTTGGGGCCCATCGGTACTTTTGATCCTGTCACTGCCCATCAGTGATCGGGTTTAGTCGCTCGGTATTCCAAGGTGCTCATTGCTCCATTCAGTCAGGTACTTCTATTCCTGCACTTGATGGTAGCTGTGCGCAGGGCGCCCTCGGGCGCGCCGGTTTCTTGGATCCCCGGTCGACTAACCTGCGTACAGCTGCCACCCCTCGTTTAGTCGCGAGTGAGTGGTGGCTCAACTTCAAGGATCCATAGAATGCCGAAGAACACACCAAATCCCCCAGACGATCACATCTCCCGCAGCCAATCGGCCAACGCCAAAAAACTCGACGACGCGGCCACTCGTGCCCTGGACTATTACCTCAAACCCAAAGCCGACAAAGAAACCGGCGACACACCCGACACCCTTTTCATCATCGCCCCGAACATCGACGCCGAATGCCTGCTCGCCAACCTCAGCGAAACCCTGGCCTCGGCCAACGCCATGGTCAGCGACCTGGCATTCGACCTGAAGGGCTCGCGACGAAATATCGCCCTAGGGGTCCAGCAGATGATCGAACTGAGCCAGTTGCTGGCGAATCGAGCATGGGATGTGGTTGAGGTGAGGTAAGCATTCATGATGCAGGCCGAGACCTGAGAGAAGCCCGAGCAATCACTGTGGAGCTTGCTCGCGATAGCGGTAGTCCAGTGACAACTAAGTTGTTTTGGCTGCCGTCATCGCGAGCAGGCTCGCTCCCACATCTATGGTTATCCCCTTTTCTGCAATACTGTTTTTGATGCGTGGTTGGCTTGCTTTCATCTATCCGGCGTCTGAGTGGGGTTGTGGCCCCGCGCCTCGATGAGAATCGATGCCCGACGATCCTAATTAATTGGACGGCCTTTCAGCCGTGTGGGAGCTCAGGGTTGTCGTCAGGCCGGTTGGCCGTTCACGTCATCAGTTATCCAGCATCGCAAAACCAGGTGGGTGGTGCTCGGATGACAGCAGGGTCAGGTGTTCATCGCAGCTGGCCCTGCATCGAATTCAGTGTGGTGTGCCGCAATCGCCCAAGCGATCCTCGCCATCTTATTGGCCAGCGCGCAGACCACATGGTTGGAGTGATGGTGGGCCAACAGCTGCCGGACCCAGTCCGCCAGCCAGCCTCTTTGGCGCTCCAGCTGCATTAAGTAGACTCGGGCACACTGGATGAGCAGACGCCTCTGATTCCGATCACCGCGCTTGCTGATGCCCAGCAGTACCGTCTTGTCGCCCGTGGAATGCTGTTTGGGCACCAGCCCGATTGAGGCCGCATAGTTTCGCCCGCACTTGAACTGTTTACCATCGCCCAACTCAGCAGCCAGGGCGCTGGAGGTGATCGGCCCGACACAGGGCATAGTCATCAAACGAGCCGCCAGATCATCTTCAGCGGCCTGGCTCTCCACGTCCTTGTCCAGTGTCTTGACCTGCTCATCCAGGTGGTTGAAGTGCTCATGCAGCTTCATCAGAATTTTGAAGCGTTCAGAAAGTGAACTCGCCTCCAGCCGCGCCGGAAGCTCTTTGATGGATTTGAAGCCTGGGGCCAGGCTGATGCCCACCTCCAGAAGGGCGGCATGAATCCGATTGGCGGTCGCGGTGCGGTCTTTGATGAACGAATCGCGGGTCGAGTTGAGCATGGCTAGCGCCTGCTGAGCTTGGTTTTTTGGCGGCACAAAGCGCATCGTTGGGCGAGTCGCTGCCTCGCAGATCGCCTCGGCATCAGCGAAGTCGTTCTTGTTGCTCTTCACGTAAGGACGCACGAGATGAGGAGCAATGAGCTTGGGCGTATGTCCCAGCTTCGCGACCTCCTGCGCCATGAAGTGGGCTCCGCCACAAGCTTCCATCACGACGGTGCAAGGTTCGAGATTCGCCAGGTGTTGAGCGAGCGTCACTCGAGTAAATTTTTTGCGATAAAGCTCATGACCACGATCATCTTGAGCATGCAGGTGAAAGGAGTGTTTTCCCAAATCGATGGCGGCAATAGCTACTTTGTTCATGGCAACAGTCTCCGATGAGCCCCCTGCGAAAGCTTAGTGGGCGATCGCAGGGGGCGGTGGGGGTAGCCATTTCATTAATTGGATCGGCGTACAGCCAGAGAACCAGACCGGCTGTCAGGCCGCCTCGCGAGCAAGCTTTGCTCCCACAGATATGATGGGTGTACGACCGGGAGAGCCAGGCCGGCTGTCAGGCCGCCTCGCGAGCAAGCTTTGCTCCCACAGATATGATGGGTGTACGACCGAGAGAGCCAGGCCGGCTGTCAGGCCGCCTCGCGGTGGACGTTGATCTCGGCGCCCCGTTAACCACGATGGCTGAACGAAGCAATGCCTTCGTTCAGGCATGCCGAGCCTAAGCGAGGCACCGAGTGGTGGGGCAGAAGCGCTTTGGTTACTTTCGCGCTTTTCGAATGACCCGCCGTCAGGGCGGAACCATAAGCAGCCGTTACCGAAAAAACGGATAAGCACACAACCCTGAAAACCACTCACATATGGGTCGCACCAGACCGCCCATGTTAACCTTGCGCCCATCGCGGAAAAGCCGGGCCAATGCCCCTCCTTTTGCCCAAACCTTTCAACGAGCCTGCCTGACACCCATGAATACAGCCGTGAACGACCTCTCCAGCCACACGCCGATGATGCAGCAATACTGGCGCCTGAAGAACCAGCACCCCGACCAGCTGATGTTCTACCGCATGGGCGACTTCTACGAGATCTTCTACGAAGATGCGAAGAAAGCCGCCAAGTTGTTGGACATCACCCTGACGGCGCGTGGGCAATCGGCGGGCATGGCGATTCCGATGTGCGGGATTCCTTACCACGCGGCGGAAGGTTACCTGGCGAAGCTGGTCAAGCTCGGCGAGTCCGTGGTGATCTGCGAGCAAGTCGGCGACCCGGCCACCAGCAAAGGGCCGGTGGAACGCCAAGTCGTACGTATCATCACACCGGGCACAGTCAGTGATGAAGCCCTGCTGGATGAACGCCGGGACAACCTGATCGCCGCAGTCCTGGGCGATGAGCGCCTGTTCGGCCTGGCGGTGCTGGACATCACCAGCGGCAATTTCTCGGTGCTGGAAATCAAGGGCTGGGAAAACCTGCTGGCGGAGCTCGAACGAGTCAACCCGGTAGAGCTGTTGATCCCGGATGACTGGCCCAAAGACCTGCCGGCAGAAAAACGCCGTGGCGTGCGGCGTCGGGCGCCGTGGGATTTTGAACGTGATTCGGCGCTGAAAAGTCTCTGCCAGCAGTTTTCCACCCAGGACCTCAAGGGCTTCGGCTGCGAAAACCTGACCCTGGCCATTGGTGCTGCCGGTTGCCTGCTGGCCTACGCCAAGGAAACCCAGCGCACCGCCCTGCCCCACTTGCGCAGCCTGCGCCACGAACGCCTGGATGACACGGTGGTGCTGGACGGCGCGAGCCGGCGCAACCTGGAACTGGACACCAACCTGGCCGGCGGGCGCGACAATACCTTGCAGTCGGTGGTCGACCGCTGCCAGACCGCCATGGGCAGCCGCCTGCTGACCCGCTGGCTGAACCGCCCACTGCGCGACCTGACGGTGCTGCTGGCGCGCCAGTCCTCCATTACCTGCCTGCTGGATCGTTATCGCTTCGAGCAGTTGCAGCCGCAGCTCAAGGAAATCGGCGACATCGAGCGCATCCTCGCCCGTATCGGCCTGCGCAATGCCCGTCCCCGTGACCTGGCACGCCTGCGTGATGCCCTCGGCGCCCTGCCCGAGCTGCAAGTGGCGATGACCGACCTCGAAGCACCGCACCTGCAGCAACTGGCGCACACCACCAGCACCTACCCGGAGCTGGCCGCGCTGTTGGAAAAAGCCATTATCGATAACCCTCCGGCGGTGATCCGTGACGGTGGCGTGCTGAAAACCGGCTACGACGCCGAACTCGACGAACTGCAATCGCTGAGCGAAAACGCCGGCCAGTTCCTGATCGACCTCGAAGCCCGGGAAAAAGCCCGCACTGGCCTGGCCAACCTCAAGGTCGGCTACAACCGCATCCACGGTTATTTCATCGAATTGCCGAGCAAGCAGGCCGAACAGGCCCCGGCGGACTACGTTCGCCGCCAGACCCTCAAGGGTGCCGAGCGCTTCATCACTCCAGAACTCAAGGCGTTCGAAGACAAGGCGCTGTCGGCCAAGAGCCGCGCCCTGGCTCGGGAAAAGATGCTCTATGAAGCACTGCTCGAGGACCTGATCAGCCAACTGCCGCCCTTGCAGGACACCGCCAGTGCCCTGGCGGAACTGGACGTGCTGAGCAACCTGGCCGAACGCGCACTGAACCTGGACCTGAACTGCCCACGCTTCGTCAGCGAACCGTGCATGCGCATCAGCCAGGGTCGTCACCCGGTGGTCGAGCAAGTGTTGACCACGCCGTTCGTGGCCAACGACCTGAGCCTGGACGACAACACCCGCATGCTGGTGATCACCGGTCCGAACATGGGTGGTAAATCCACCTACATGCGCCAGACTGCCTTGATCGTGCTGCTGGCCCACATCGGCAGCTTCGTACCAGCAGCGAGCTGCGAATTGTCCCTGGTAGACAGGATTTTCACCCGGATCGGCTCCAGCGATGACCTGGCCGGTGGGCGCTCGACCTTCATGGTGGAAATGAGCGAAACCGCGAACATCCTGCACAACGCCACCGAACGCAGCCTGGTGCTGATGGACGAAGTCGGACGCGGTACCAGCACCTTCGATGGCCTGTCCCTGGCCTGGGCGGCGGCCGAACGGCTGGCGCATTTGCGAGCCTACACCCTGTTCGCCACCCACTACTTCGAGCTGACGGTACTGCCGGAAAGCCAGCCGCTGGTGGCCAACGTGCACCTCAACGCCACCGAGCACAACGAACGCATCGTTTTCCTGCACCACGTGCTGCCCGGCCCGGCCAGCCAGAGCTACGGCCTGGCAGTGGCGCAGTTGGCCGGCGTGCCGAGCGAAGTGATCAGCCGTGCCCGCGAACACCTGAGCCGCCTGGAAACTACCAGCCTGCCCCACGAAGCACCGCGCCCGATCAAAGGCAAACCGGCCGCTCCACAGCAAAGCGACCTGTTCGCCAGCCTGCCCCATCCGGTGCTCGATGAACTGGCCAAGCTCGATCTGGACGACCTGACTCCACGTCGGGCGCTGGATTTACTCTATACATTGAAGACACGGATCTAACGCACAGGCTTTCAAGCTGTTAGAATCTCGCGCGGTTTGGGATGCTGCGGACTATTAGCCTGGTTCGCAGACTACCGCTCCCGAACCTGGCGACCCCACCCGTGAAGGGGATTCGCTGCCGCCGCCTGAGGAGAGAATTAGAAATGACCTTCGTCGTCACCGACAACTGCATCAAGTGCAAGTACACCGACTGCGTAGAAGTCTGTCCGGTGGACTGCTTTTACGAAGGCCCGAACTTCCTGGTCATTCACCCGGACGAGTGCATCGACTGCGCCCTGTGTGAACCGGAATGCCCGGCGAATGCCATTTTCTCGGAGGACGAAGTGCCGACCGGCATGGAGAACTTCATCGAGCTGAACGCCGAGCTGGCGGATATCTGGCCGAATATCACCGAGAGGAAAGACGCCCTGCCGGACGCCGCAGAGTGGGATGGCAAGCCTGGCAAGATCGCAGACCTCGAACGCTGATTACCCCTGCGCTCCTCGAAAAGGCCCCTCATGGGCCTTTTTGCTGCCTCGAACAAAATCGCAGGCAAAAAAAAGGGGCGGTTTGACCCGCCCACATTTTTTCCCTAATCCCTTTAATCCTATTCATCATCCTGATGAATCGCGTCCTGCGATGTCCTTCCTTCCCATCGTCCTTGACGGGTGTGTCTGTCCGTCGACACAGGACTGATATTAGTGTTTTCCCGGACGAGTGCAATTCACCTGATACGGTCAACGCACGTTGTCACACCACGTTCATCAATTAAATTCTCCTTTAAAATCATTAAAGTACAGAAAATTTTACGGTTTCCATAGTCGTCTATCCCTTCAATGGGAAACCAAACACTTACGCAATACTAGGCAAAAGCTTACAAGCTGAAACTACAAATAGAATGAGATTGGAAAGCAGTCACCGCAGAAACGAAAAAGCCCCGAACCATTCGGGGCTTTCGCTGTTGCACTGAGCTTCATGTCACTGGAACAGCGACTCGCTCGACAAGCCGTTTTTCTCCAGGATCTCTCGCAGACGCTTGAGGCCCTCTACCTGGATCTGCCGGACCCGCTCACGGGTCAGGCCAATCTCCAGGCCAACATCTTCCAGGGTGCTGCTTTCATGACCCCGCAAACCGAATCGGCGAATCACCACTTCCCGTTGCTTGTCGGTCAGTTCCGAAAGCCACTGGTCAATGCTCTGGGAAAGGTCATCATCCTGAAGTAGCTCGCACGGGTCCGTGGGGCGATCGTCGGTGAGGGTGTCGAGCAGGGTTTTATCCGAGTCCGGCCCCAGTGAAACGTCCACCGAGGACACCCGCTCGTTGAGCCCAAGCATGCGCTTGACCTCACCTACCGGTTTCTCCAGCAGGTTGGCGATTTCTTCGGGTGAGGGTTCATGGTCGAGTTTCTGGGTCAACTCACGGGCGGCCCGCAGGTAGACGTTCAGTTCCTTGACCACATGGATCGGCAACCGGATGGTCCGGGTCTGATTCATGATCGCCCGTTCGATGGTCTGGCGGATCCACCAAGTGGCGTAGGTCGAGAAACGGAAGCCGCGTTCGGGGTCGAATTTTTCCACGGCGCGAATCAGGCCCAAGTTGCCCTCTTCGATCAGGTCCAGCAGCGAAAGCCCGCGATTGACATAGCGTCGGGCGATTTTCACCACCAGGCGCAAGTTGCTTTCAATCATGCGTTTTCGACCGGCCGGGTCGCCACTTTGCGACAGCCGCGCAAAATGAACTTCTTCCTCGGGGGAGAGCAGCGGCGAGAACCCGATTTCGTTGAGGTACAGCTGAGTGGCGTCCAGCGCCCGGGTGTAATCGATGTACTTATGTTGTTTAAGTGAAGCGGAGTGTCTGGATTTGGCACGAACGGAAGGTGGAGTCGCCCCTTCATCATTCGACATCGAATCCATAGCGATGCCGGTCTCCATAAGGAGAACCTCATCGTCGATGTCAAACTCCGGCACTTCTTTACTGAGAGCCATTGTTATAGTCCTTTGGTGAGTTCGACCTCAAGCTCAAGCGACGCCTTTATCCTTGGCAACGCTGGAGCCTGTTCCCTCTACGTGACGGAACAGGCTGACAATCAAATCAACGACGTGGCAGGAATTGCAGCGGATCTACTGGTTTACCTTGTCGGCGAATCTCAAAGTGCAGTTTCACCCGGTCCGTTCCCGTCGATCCCATTTCGGCAATTGTCTGTCCGACCTTGACCTGCTGCCCCTCCCGAACCAACAGCCTGCGGTTGTGACCGTAGGCACTGACGTAGGTATCGCTGTGTTTGATGATCACGAGTTCGCCGTAGCCCCTCAAACCACTCCCGGCGTACACAACCGTGCCATCAGACGCGGCTAAAACAGGCTGTCCCAAATCCCCGGCGATATCAATTCCTTTATTCAAACTACCGTTTGAAGAGAATTTTCCAATAAGAACGCCATTAGAAGGCCATCCCCAGCCTGTCGGGGCGGGGCCTGCCGGAGGCATCGGAGCGGGGGTCGGTTTGCTCGCGACGGACGGTACTGTCGCCGTTGCAGCCCCCGCCGGGCGGCGAATGACCGTGGTTTTACTCGACGACGATGCCGTCGATCCCGACTGCGTCACCACTGCGGTAGGCGTTGAACCGCTACGGCCATCGAAGCGAATCGTCTGACCGGGGTGGATCGTATAAGGCGCAGGAATGTTGTTACGCGCCGCAAGGGCCTTGTAGTCCCAGCCATAGCGAAAAGCGATGGAAAACAGCGTATCGCCGCGACGGACTACATACTGGCCGGTCGTTACTGTAGGACGTTGTGGTGCTGCACTGTTGCGATCGACAACCCGGACATTACCCGATGGTGTACTGGAACATCCGACCAGCAAAGTGCTCAAGACAAGGCCAGTCAACAGGCGCTGAAAGCTCGTGATACCCATACGCTGCGCAATGACTGTGAGACTCACCCGCCGCTCCCTTTGTGGTGGCTGAAAAATGGGAAACTGCCTGTCCAGGCAGAAATACATACAAATATAGCTGGCAGCGAACGCGTCTCTATTAATGAGGCGCCAAGTGCCGCCGCACACGTTTGCTCGATACCGTTGCCCGCTGTTTCATAAAGCAGCGCCGCTGTAAGACACAACCGATGCCGCAGAATTCAGCGTCTGTTTATAAATGCTCAGGCCAACGGCCCGTTGAGCAACGGCACGAATCGCACCGCACCCAGGACATGCCGCGAGAAACCGTGTTCTTCACGCACGATCAGCATCAATTGCTGAACCTCGCCGGCCCCTACTGGAATGACCAGCCGCCCACCAGGAGCAAGTTGATCCAACAGGGCCTGGGGTACATCGGTGGCCACCGCGGTCACAATGATGCCGTTATACGGCGCCAGGGCCGGCCAGCCTTCCCAGCCATCGCCCCAACGAAACACCACGTTGCGCAGGTTCAACTCAACCAGGCGCTCCTTGGCGCGATCCTGCAATACCTTGATCCGCTCAACGGAAAACACCCGTTCCACCAACTGCGACAACACCGCCGTCTGGTAACCCGAACCGGTACCGATCTCCAACACCTTGTCCAGCGGCCCCGCCTCCAGCAGCAACTCGCTCATGCGGGCCACCATGTACGGCTGGGAAATGGTCTGGTTGTGGCCGATCGGCAATGCCGTATCTTCATAGGCGCGATGAGCCAGGGCTTCATCGACGAACAGATGACGCGGCGTTCGGCGAATCACCTCCAACACCTGGGCGTTGGACAGGCCTTCTTCATAGAGACGCTGGATCAGTCGTTCACGGGTGCGCTGGGAGGTCATGCCGATTCCGCGGCGCAGCATATCGTCTTGCTCACGAGCCATCAGCGCAGCCCCTCCAGCCAGCCATCGAGATTTCGAAAGGCGTCGTTGAAGGTACGGTCCAGTTGCAACGGCGTGATCGAGACATAACCTTGCATGACCGCATGGAAATCGGTGCCCGGCCCACCGTCTTCGGCATCACCGGCGGCGGCGATCCAGTAACCGGCCTTGCCGCGCGGGTCGACGACGTGCATCGGTTTGGCGGCGCGGGCACGGTGGCCCAGGCGAGTGAGCTGGATGCCGCGGATGTGATCGAGCGGCAGGTTGGGGATATTCACGTTCAGCACCGTACGTGGCGGCAGGTCCAGCGCACCGTGGGCCTCGACCAATTTACGGGCGAAGTAGGCGGCGGTAGGCAAGTTGTCGACCTGGCGTGAAACAAACGAAAAGGCAAACGATGGTTTTTCCAGGAAGCGTCCCTCCAGGGCCGCGGCGACCGTGCCGGAATACAGCACGTCATCCCCCAGGTTGGCCCCCAGGTTGATGCCCGACACCACCATGTCCGGCGCGCGTTCCAGCAACCCGTTGATCCCCAGGTGCACGCAATCGGTCGGTGTGCCGTTGAGGCTGATGAAACCGTTGTCCAGATAGCAGGGGTGCAACGGACGGTCGAGCGTCAGCGAGCTGCTGGCGCCGCTTTTGTCCTGGTCCGGGGCGATGACCACGCACTCGGCAAAATCCGCCAGCGCAGCATAAAGCGCGGCAAGACCGGGTGCAGTCACCCCGTCGTCGTTAGAAATCAGAATACGCATGGGCTGTCCGTCTGCCCCACCGGCACCAGATCGACGAGTTCGCGCACCAAGACAGTGGCGAAACATCCGGCCGGCAGGACGAATTCCAGTTGCAGAATGTCAGGCGAGGGATAATGCCACGACAGCCCGCCAATGGGCAGTCGCAGGATGCGACGTTCGTGACTCATTCCCGTGTTTATCAACCAGTCGCGCAAATCGGCCTCGCCCGCTGCGACGGCTTGTTCCAGCTCGAACGTCGCACCGGCGGCAGGCGAAGGCCCCTCGCCCCACTGCGGCCCGGTCGGGTGCAGATCGAGGATCGCCAGGCGTGGATCGCTGCACTCAGCCTCGCCGGCCGGGAAGAAGCTGCGACTATCGGTGAATGCGAGCAAGTCGCCCACCTGGGCTTTCTGCCAGGTACCGTCGGCGACCCGCGCCGCCAACACCTGGTTGAACAGAAAACTGCGGGCGGTAGACAGCAGCCGCGAGCGCACATTGCGCTGCTCCGGCAAGGCCTTGCGCGCCGCCCAGGCACGGGCATCGACGACATTGCCACCGTCATGCCCGAAGCGCTGGGCGCCAAAATAGTTGGGGATGCCCTGACGGACAATCTGTTGCAGGCGCGCGTCGATCGCCGCTGTGTCGCCCTTGAATTGGGTCAGGCGCAAGGTAAAGCCGTTGGCCGAGTGCGCGCCGCGTTGCAGCTTACGCCTGTGGCGTGCGGTCTTGAGGATCTTCAGTGTGTCATTCTCTGCCGCCGACAAGTCCGGATCGGCCTTGCCCGGCAATTGGACGCTGAACCACTGGCGGGTCAAGGCCTGGCGGTCCTTGAGCCCGGCGTAGCTGACAGTGCGCAACGGCACGCCAGCGGCCTTGGCGATTCGCCGGGCCGCTTCTTCGGTGTTCAAGCCTCGTTTTTCAACCCAGATCCACAGGTGCTCGCCATCGCCGGTCAACGGAATGTCGAGCACTTCATCGACCTGGAAATCTTCAGCGCTGGCCTTGAGTACCGCGCTGCCCAACGACTCGCCATAGGCCCGCGGCCCCAACAGTTCCAGTTCAGTCATGGGCGCAGCAACAAGGCAACGGAGTGGACGGCAATGCCTTCTTCGCGACCGACGAAACCCAGCTTCTCGGTGGTGGTGGCTTTCACGTTCACTTGGTCCAACTCAACTTGAAGATCCTCGGCGATCAACCGGCGTATCGCTTCGATGTGCGGCGCCATCTTGGGGGCCTGGGCAACGATGGTGTTATCGACATTGCCGACTTTCCAGCCCTTGGCGTGGATCAGCGAGACAACATGACGCAGCAGCACACGGCTGTCGGCACCCTTGAATTGCGGGTCGGTGTCGGGGAAGTGCTTGCCGATGTCACCCAGGGCAGCCGCGCCGAGCAGTGCATCGCTCAAGGCGTGCAGCAGGACATCACCGTCAGAATGCGCGAGCAGCCCGAAGCCGTGTGCGATCCGCACGCCGCCCAGAGTAATGAAGTCGCCTTCAGCGAAACGGTGAACATCGTAGCCGTGGCCAATACGCATAAAAAAACGCCCCGATTTTTATCAGGGCGTGATTCTACCTGCATTAGGCGTTTAGAGCGCGCGCATGATGCTGCAAGTGGTCGTCAATGAAGCTGGCGATGAAGAAGTAGCTGTGGTCGTAGCCCGGTTGCAGGCGCAACTCCAGCGGATGACCAGCGGCCTTGGCGGCTTGCTGCAGGGCTTCGGGCTTGAGCTGATTAGCCAGGAAATCATCGCGATCGCCCTGATCCACCAGCAATGGCAGTTTCTCGTCGGCTTCGGAGATCAGCGCGCAGGCATCCCATTCGCGCCATTTCGAGCGGTCTTCCCCCAGGTAACGAGAGAACGCTTTCTGGCCCCATGGGCAATCCATCGGATTGTTGATCGGCGAAAAGGCCGACACCGAACGGTAACGCCCCGGGTTGCGCAAGGCGCAGATCAACGCGCCATGGCCACCCATGGAATGACCACTGATGCCGCGTTTATCCGAGGCCGGGAAATGCGCTTCGACCAGTGTCGGCAATTCCTGCACCACGTAGTCATGCATCCGATAGTGCCGGGCCCACGGCTCCTGCGTGGCGTTCAGATAAAAGCCCGCCCCCAGGCCGAAATCCCAGGCACCGTCCGGATCGCCCGGCACATCGGCGCCTCGTGGGCTGGTGTCCGGCGCAACGATGATCAGGCCCAGCTCGGCGGCCATGTGCTGGGCACCGGCCTTTTGCATGAAGTTTTCGTCGGTGCAGGTCAACCCGGACAACCAATACAGCACCGGCAACTTGCCGCCCTGCTCGGCTTGCGGCGGCAGGTATACGGCAAACACCATGTCGCACCCGAGCACTTCGGAACGGTGCCGGTAACGCTTGTGCCAGCCGCCGAAGCTTTTCTGGCAGGAAATGTTTTCCAGACTCATGACCGACCTCAGAAATGGATGACGGTGCGGATGCTCTTGCCTTCATGCATCAGGTCGAATGCCTTGTTGATATCTTCCAGGCCCATGGTGTGGGTGATGAAAGTATCCAGCGGGATCTCGCCCTTCTCGGCCATTTCCACATAGCTTGGCAACTCGCTGCGACCACGCACGCCGCCAAACGCCGAGCCGCGCCAGACGCGTCCGGTCACCAATTGGAATGGACGGGTGGCGATTTCCTGGCCGGCCCCGGCGACACCGATGATCACCGACTCGCCCCAACCTTTGTGGCAGCACTCCAGCGCAGCACGCATCAATTGGACATTGCCGATGCACTCGAAGGAAAAGTCCACGCCGCCGTCAGTCATGTCGACGATGACTTCCTGGATCGGACGGTCGAAGTCTTTCGGGTTGACGCAATCGGTGGCGCCCAGTTGCTTGGCGATTTCGAACTTGGCCGGGTTGATGTCGATGGCGATGATGCGCGAGGCCTTGGCCTTCACCGCGCCAATCACCGCCGACAGGCCGATGCCGCCCAGGCCGAAGATCGCCACGGTGTCACCCGGCTTGACCTTGGCGGTGTTGATCACCGCGCCAATGCCAGTGGTGACGCCACAACCCAGAAGGCAGACTTTTTCCAGCGGCGCTTCTTTTGGGATCTTCGCGACGGAGATCTCCGGCAACACGGTGTACTCCGAGAACGTCGAGGTGCCCATGTAGTGGAAAATCGTCTCGCCTTTGTAGGAAAAACGCGAAGTACCGTCCGGCATCAGGCCTTTGCCCTGGGTGGCGCGAATCGCCTGGCACAGGTTGGTCTTGCCCGACTTACAGAATTTGCACTGGCCGCACTCCGGCGTGTACAGCGGGATCACATGGTCACCCACCGCCACCGACGTCACGCCTTCGCCGATGGCTTCGACAATGGCGCCGCCTTCATGGCCGAGGATCGACGGGAAGATTCCTTCCGGGTCAGCGCCCGACAAGGTATAGGCATCGGTGTGGCAGACACCGGAAGCCACCACACGCAACAGCACTTCGCCCGCCTTGGGCATGGCGACGTCGACTTCAACGATTTCCAGGGGTTTCTTGGCCTCGAAGGCAACGGCAGCGCGCGACTTGATCATCCGGGTTCTCCAGCAAATAAAAACAAGACCGGGAGTGTAATCCTCCACTGGACGATGAATAATCCAACCAAAAGCAAAACATTATTGCTGCACAGGGATAATCGTTATGTCCGACAACCGCTGGGAAGGGATCGACGAATTCGTCGCCGTGGCCGAATGCAGTCAATTCACCGCCGCAGCCGAACGTCTTGGGGTTTCGTCTTCCCATATCAGTCGACAAATCGTACGGCTCGAAGAACGCCTTCAGACACGGTTGCTCTACCGCAGCACCCGCCGGGTCACCCTCACCGAGGCCGGGCAGACTTTTTTGCAGCACTGCCAGCGCCTGCAGGATGGCCGCGAGGAAGCGTTGCGAGCGGTGGGCGATCTCACCAGCGAACCCAAGGGCATGCTGCGAATGACCTGCGCCGTGGCCTATGGCGAACGGTTTATCGTGCCGCTGGTGACGCGGTTCATGGGCCTTTATCCACAGTTGCGGGTAGACATCGAGCTGAGCAACCGGCCTTTGGACTTGGTGCATGAGGGCCTGGACCTGGCGATTCGCCTGGGTCGCTTGCAGGACTCGCGCCTGGTCGCTACGCGTCTGGCACCCCGGCGCATGTACTTGTGCGCTTCACCTTCTTATCTGGAACGCTATGGCCGACCCCATAGTTTGTCGGAACTGAGCCGCCACAATTGCTTGATCGGCAGTTCCGACATTTGGCAGTTAGAGCAGAACGGGCGGGAATTTTCCCAGCGGGTACAAGGAAACTGGCGCTGCAACAGTGGGCAAGCGGTGCTCGATGCGGCGCTGCAAGGGGTCGGGTTGTGCCAACTGCCGGATTATTACGTGCTGGAACATCTGCACAGCGGCGCGTTGATCTCGCTGTTGGAGGCTCATCAGCCGCCGAATACGGCGGTGTGGGCGCTATATCCGCAGCAGCGGCATCTGTCGCCGAAGGTGCGCAAGTTGGTGGATTACTTGAAGGAGGGATTGGCGCAGCGACCGGAGTATCGAGGGTAGCACTGGTTTTTCGGGTTGTCTGAGCGATTGCTATCGCGAGCAGGCTCGCTCCCACATTGGATCTTCAGTGCCTGCAAATTTTGTGTACAGCCAAGATCCCTTGTGGGAGCGAGCCTGCTCGCGATGGCGATTCAGGACGTGCCGCATCTCTGGTTAATGCCGATTCGCCCAGCGCTGGCGCAACCACTCCAGATCTTCCGGCCGAGTGACCTTGATGTTATCGGCCCGCCCTTCGATCAACCGTGGCGCCTGCCCCGCCCATTCCATGGCGGACGCTTCGTCGGTAATCAGCGCATCCGCCACCAGGCTATCGGCGAGGGCCCGATGCAAGGCGCCGAGGCGGAACATCTGTGGCGTGTAGGCTTGCCAGATCACACTGCGATCAACGGTTTCCAGCACGCGGCCCTGCTTGTCGACACGCTTGAGGGTATCGCGCGCCGGGACGGCCAGCAGGCCGCCGACCGGGTCGTTCGCCAGTTCACTGAGCAATGTATCCAGGTCATCCCGGGCCAGGTTGGGCCGGGCGGCGTCATGCACCAGCACCCAATCGTAATCGTCGGCACCCTGTTCGTGCAGATGCAGCAAAGCATTGAGCACGGAGTCCGAACGCTGCTCGCCACCGTCCACGCGCTGGATGCGCGGGTCGTTGGCGCAGGCCAGGGTCGGCCAGTAAGGATCATCGTGGGCAACGCTGACCACCACGCCTTTAACGGTCGGGTGATCGAGGAAACAGCCAAGGCTGTGTTCGAGAATTGTGCGCCCGCCCAACTGCAGGTATTGCTTGGGACGGTCCGCGGCCATACGGGCACCGACGCCCGCGGCAGGAATCACGGCCCAGAAGGCCGGCAAACGGATACTCATTGGGCCAACTGGTAGAGGGTTTCACCCTCCTTGACCATGCCCAGTTCATGACGAGCCCGCTCTTCTACGGTCTCCATGCCTTTTTTCAACTCACTGACCTCAGCGTCCATCACCCGATTGCGCTCCAGCAATGCTTCGTTTTCCGCATGCTGATCGGCTATTTGCTGAGTCAGGTCGGCCACTTGCGCCAGACTGCCATTGCCCACCCACAGGCGGTACTGCAGGCCGGCCAGCAACAGGAGCAAGACAAGAAACAACCAATTGGGACTGCGCATCGAATATCAGGTATCCAGTGAAAAAAGACAGCCATGCCAAACTTTGAAACGTCTGATAGCACGAAGCCTGGAAAAACCAGGCTTGTGCTTGATAAGGCATCAGATTAGAAGCAAAACCGCCGCCAAGGCGACCTTTTCGACACAATCCGCTGTCTTTTTACCATTTACTGCTTAGCCGCGAAACTCGGCGCGACCGTTGTACTTGGCCTTGCCGTTCAACTGCTCTTCGATACGCAGCAGTTGGTTGTACTTGGAAACGCGGTCGGAACGGCACAGCGAACCGGTCTTGATCTGGCCCGCCGCAGTGCCCACGGCCAGGTCGGCGATGGTCGAATCTTCGGTTTCGCCGGAGCGGTGGGAGATCACGGCAGTGTAGCCGGCGGCCTTGGCCATCTGGATGGCTTCCAGGGTTTCGGTCAGGGTGCCGATCTGGTTGAACTTGATCAGGATCGAGTTGGCAATCTTCTTGTCGATGCCCTCTTTCAGGATCTTGGTGTTGGTCACGAACAGGTCGTCACCCACCAGCTGGGTTTTCTCGCCGATCTTGTCGGTGAGGATTTTCCAGCCAGCCCAGTCGGATTCGTCCAGACCATCCTCGATGGAGATGATCGGGTAACGCTCGGTCAGGCCCTTGAGGTAGTCGGCGAAACCTTCGGCGGTGAACACCTGGCCTTCGCCAGACAGGTTGTATTTACCGTCTTCGAAGAACTCACTGGCAGCGCAGTCCAGGGCCAGGGTCACGTCGGTGCCCAGCTTGTAGCCAGCGTTGGCCACGGCTTCGGAGATCACTTTCAGCGCGTCTTCGTTGGAGGCCAGGTTCGGAGCGAAACCACCTTCGTCGCCAACAGCGGTGCTCAGGCCACGGGCTTTGAGCACAGCCTTGAGGTGATGGAAAATCTCGGTGCCCATGCGCAGGCCTTCGGAGAAGGTCTTGGCGCCAACCGGCTGCACCATGAATTCCTGGATGTCGACGTTGTTATCGGCGTGCTCGCCACCGTTGATGATGTTCATCATCGGCACCGGCATCGAGTAGACGCCCGGGGTACCGTTGAGGTTGGCGATGTGGGCGTACAGCGGCAGGTCCTGGTCCTGGGCAGCGGCCTTGGCAGCGGCCAGGGATACGGCGAGGATCGCGTTGGCGCCCAGGGTGGCTTTGTTTTCAGTACCGTCGAGCTTGATCATTGCGTGATCGAGGGCTTTCTGGTCGGCAGGATCCTTGCCCAGCAACAGCTCACGGATCGGACCGTTGATGTTGGCGACGGCTTTGAGTACGCCCTTGCCCAGGTAACGGCTCTTGTCGCCATCACGCAGCTCCAGCGCTTCGCGCGAGCCAGTGGAAGCACCGGACGGCGCGCAGGCGCTGCCGATGATGCCGTTGTCGAGAAGCACGTCCGCTTCGACAGTGGGGTTGCCACGGGAGTCGAGAACTTCACGACCTTTGATGTCGACGATTTTTGCCATTGTTGTAAACACTCCAAAGTTGACGAAAACGCTGTGGGAGCACGGCTTGCCGGCGATGGGGACCTCAAGGACGCCATCGCTGGCAAGCCATGCACCCACAAGAGCAGTGCGGCCAGCGGGCCAGAGCGATAATCGAGCGGTACTTTACCGGAGAAAACCGCGTTACGCGGTTTCTATCGTCGGAAAACTCTTGACCAGCTCATCCAATGCCTTGAGCTGAGACAGGAAAGGTTCCAGCTTGTTCAAGCGCAAGGCACAAGGGCCGTCGCACTTGGCGTTGTCCGGATCAGGGTGGGCCTCGAGGAACAGACCGGCCAGGGACTGGCTCATGCCAGCCTTGGCCAAGTCGGTGACCTGGGCGCGACGACCACCGGCGGAGTCGGAGCGACCGCCAGGCATCTGCAAGGCGTGCGTCACGTCGAAGAGCACCGGGTATTCGAACTGCTTCATGATGCCGAAGCCGAGCATGTCCACCACCAGGTTGTTGTAGCCGAAGCTCGAACCACGCTCGCAGAGGATCAACTGGTCATTGCCGGCCTCTTCGCACTTGCTCAGGATGTGTTTCATTTCCTGGGGCGCGAGGAATTGGGCTTTCTTGATGTTGATCACCGCACCGGTCTTGGCCATCGCGACCACCAGGTCGGTCTGGCGCGACAGGAAGGCCGGCAACTGGATGACGTCGCAGACCTCGGCGGCGACCGCGGCCTGGACTGGCTCGTGGACGTCGGTGATGATCGGAACGCCAAAGGCTTGCTTGATGTCCTGGAAGATCCGCATGCCTTCTTCCAGGCCCGGGCCACGGTAGGACGTCACGGACGAGCGGTTGGCCTTGTCGAAGCTGGCCTTGAAGACATAAGGGATACCCAGTTTCTGGGTGACCTTCACGTATTCCTCGCAGACCTGCATCGCCATGTCGCGGCTTTCCAGCACGTTCATGCCGCCAAACAGCACCATGGGCTTGTCGTTGGCAACCTCGATGTCGCCGACACGAATGATCTTCTGGGCCATCGTCTTATGCCTTTTTCTGGTGTTGAGCCAAAGCGGCTTTCACGAAACCACTGAACAGTGGATGACCGTCCCGTGGCGTCGAGGTGAACTCGGGGTGGAATTGGCAGGCGACGAACCATGGATGATCCGGCGCCTCGACCACTTCCACCAACGCGCCGTCACCGGAACGACCGGAGATCTTCAGGCCGGCCTCGATCAGTTGCGGCAGCAGGTTGTTGTTCACTTCGTAGCGATGACGGTGACGCTCGACGATCACATCCTTGGCGTAGCAATCGTGCACCTTGGAGCCGGCTTCGAGCAGGCAATCCTGGGCGCCGAGGCGCATGGTGCCGCCCAGGTCGGAAGCTTCGGTACGGATTTCCACGGCACCGGTGGCGTCTTCCCACTCGGTGATCAGGCCCACGACCGGATGGCCGCTGGCACGGTCGAACTCGGTGGAGTTGGCGTCTTTCCAGCCCAATACGTTACGGGCGAACTCGATGACCGCCACTTGCATGCCCAGGCAGATACCCAGGTAAGGCACCTTGTTTTCGCGAGCGTACTGCACGGCCGTGATCTTGCCTTCCACGCCCCGCAGGCCGAAGCCGCCCGGCACGAGGATCGCATCGGCGCCCTCGAGCAGGCCGGTGCCCTGGTTCTCGATGTCTTCGGAATCGATGTAGCGCAGGTTGACCTTGGTACGGTTGCTGATACCGGCGTGACTCATCGCTTCGATCAGCGACTTGTAGGCGTCCAGCAGTTCCATGTACTTGCCGACCATGGCGATGGTGACTTCGTGTTCCGGGTTGAGCTTGGCATCGACCACGGCATCCCATTCGGACAGGTCGGCGCCAGCGCACTGCAGGCCGAAGCGCTCGACGACGAAATCGTCCAGGCCCTGGGAGTGCAGGATGCCCGGGATCTTGTAGATGGTGTCGGCGTCTTCCAGGCCGATGACCGCGCGCTCTTCAACGTTGGTGAACTGGGCGATCTTGCGACGCGAAGAAATGTCGATCGGGTGATCGGAGCGGCAGATCAGCACATCCGGCTGCAGGCCGATGGAACGCAGTTCCTTGACCGAGTGCTGGGTTGGCTTGGTCTTGGTTTCACCCGCGGTGGCGATGTACGGCACCAGCGTCAGGTGCATCAGCATCGCGCGCTTGGCGCCGATCTCGAAACGCAACTGGCGGATGGCTTCGAGGAACGGTTGCGACTCGATGTCGCCCACGGTGCCGCCGATCTCGACCATCGCCACGTCGGCATCGCCAGCACCCTTGATGATGCGGCGCTTGATTTCGTCGGTGATGTGCGGGATGACCTGGATGGTCGCGCCCAGGTAGTCACCACGGCGCTCTTTGCGCAGCACGTGTTCGTAGACACGGCCGGTGGTGAAGTTGTTGTTCTGGGTCATGGTCGTGCGGATGAACCGCTCGTAGTGGCCCAGGTCCAGGTCGGTCTCGGCGCCGTCATGGGTGACGAACACTTCACCGTGCTGGAACGGGCTCATGGTGCCCGGGTCAACGTTGATGTACGGGTCCAGCTTGAGCATGGTGACCTTAAGTCCCCGCGCCTCCAGGATGGCCGCCAATGAAGCCGAGGCAATGCCTTTCCCCAATGAAGAAACAACACCGCCCGTGACGAATATGTAGCGCGTCATGAAAAACCCTAGAAGTCTGCGTTAAAGCGGTCCGAGCCGCCGGGGAAAGCGAAGGAAGGCCGAAGCCCCCGATCACCTGCATTAATCACAGTGCACCTTTCAAAAAAACCGCCGCGTTGGGACAGACCGGAAGTGAAATCACCGGTACGTTGCTCGCTACACATTTTTTGGAATCGCCCAGCAAAGACTGCTTGGTAATCGGCAACTCCTGCAATTCAGGCGAATCCACAGAAGTTGTATCAAGAAGGGAGCGTAGTCTACCGGAAAGCCCCTTTCAGCTCAAACCCAGATCTTGGCTTCCTGGCGTCCAGATCAATTGCCAACTGCCATCAACCGGCGCATCGAGCCCGGCCAGGTTGGCCACCGCCAGCAATTGCTCGCCCTGATACAGCAGCGGCAATCGGCCGCGAACGAACGCCGGCACGCCCTTTTCATTGAGCAAACGCTTGAGGTCACGATGACCACGACCCGGTAACGCCATCACCTCGCTGCCTTGACGATAGCGCACGCAAAGCGGTCCCGCAGGTGGCTTGCCGTTGAGTGCCACCCGACCATTGCCCGGCAAGTACAGCGCAACCACCGGATCCGCCCAGCCGACGGCGCCTGACACCGGACATAGCCAGTGGTCGGATAACCACCAGACCCGCCCGGCGGCCCGGTGCAACTCACCACCGGCCAGCCGCCAGATCGGCCGGGCATCGTCTGCGGCATCGCGCAACGAATCCCAGCCCGACCAGTGATCGCTGTCGGGCAGCAGGGTCATCGGCGCCAACCAATGGCTCAACGCGTTACGCTGACGGGCCGGCGACAACGCCCGCAAAGGCGCCAGCGCCAGGGATTGCAGACCAAGCCAATCGAACGCGTCCGGGGGCGCGGCCTGGGCCAGGTCGATCCGCGCCAGATCATCCAGCAAACCTTGGGCTTCGCCCATGTGCGCAGCGCTGCGGGCCAGGGTCGCCGAAGCTTGCGGCCATTGCTCGGCCAGCACTGGAAAAACCCGTTGGCGCAGATAATTGCGCGCGTAACGGTGGTCGTCGTTGGAGGGATCTTCGATCCAGCTCAAGCCTTGTTGCGTCGCATAGGCCTCCAGCTCAGCGCGGGACACGTCGAGCAGGGGTCGCAGCAAACAGCCCTGGCCCAGCGGACGCTGCCTCGGCATCGCCGCCAAGCCCCTCACCCCTGCCCCACGCAGCAAACGAAACAACAGGGTTTCGGCCTGGTCGTCGCGGTGCTGGGCGGTAAGCAGCACTTCATTGCTGCGGAGCGCCGCCACGAAGGCACCATAACGAGCGTCCCGGGCAGCGCGCTCGATGCTGGCGCCGGGCTGGACTTGCACGCTCACTACCTCAAGCGGCATCCCAAGCGCGTTGCAGACCGAACGACAATGGTCCGGCCATGCATCGGCCACAGCCTGGAGGCCATGATGGATGTGGATAGCACTCAGGGGCGGCAGGGTTTGGGTTTTTTGCCAGGGACGCAAGCAGGTGCAGCAGGACGGTGGAATCGAGGCCGCCGGAGAAGGCGATGCGCCAGGTAGCGGCGTTGCGCCAGGGGGATAGCTGTGTGAGGAGCCGGGTGGGCAGGTCGATGCTTGTGTTCATGGGTATCAGCCTTGGCACAAATCAAATGTGGGAGCGGGCTTGCTCACGAAGGCGGTGAATCAGTCAACACATGGGTTGAATGTTAAACCGCTTTCGCGAGCAAGCCCGCTCCCACACTGGCCCCCCACAACTGCTGGAAGCTTGGTCAGATCAGAGACCGTAGCTCATCAACCGCTCGTAACGACGAGCCAGCAGCGCGTCGTTGTCGAACTTCTTGAGCATCGACAGTTGCGAACTCAGCTCAGCGCGGATCAGTGCCGCCGCCGCAGCCGGGTCGCGGTGGGCGCCGCCCACTGGCTCGTTGATCACTTTGTCGACGATGCCCAGGCCTTTGAGACGCTCGGCAGTAATGCCCATGGCTTCAGCCGCGTCCGGCGCCTTCTCGGCGGTTTTCCACAGGATCGAGGCGCAGCCTTCCGGCGAGATCACCGCATAAGTGGAATATTGCAGCATGTTCAGTTGATCGCAGACCCCGATGGCCAGCGCACCGCCCGAACCGCCTTCGCCGATCACAGTGGCGATGATCGGGGTTTTCAGGCGAGCCATGACCCGCAGGTTCCAGGCAATCGCCTCGCTCTGGTTGCGCTCTTCGGCGTCGATGCCCGGGTAGGCGCCCGGTGTATCGATGAACGTCAGGATCGGCATCTTGAAGCGCTCGGCCATTTCCATCAGGCGACAGGCCTTGCGGTAGCCTTCCGGACGCGGCATGCCGAAGTTGCGGCGTACCTTCTCGCGCACTTCACGGCCTTTCTGGTGACCGATCACCATCACCGGCTGGTCTTCCAGGCGGGCGACACCGCCGACGATCGCGGCGTCGTCGGAGAAGTGACGGTCGCCATGCAACTCATCGAACTCGGTAAAGATGTGCTCGATGTAGTCCAAGGTGTAGGGACGACGTGGATGACGCGCCAGGCGGGCGATCTGCCAGCTGGTCAGCTTGCCGAAGATGTCTTCGGTCAGCGTGCGGCTTTTGTCCTGCAGACGAGAGATTTCATCGCCGATATTCAGCGAATTGTCATTACCGACCAAGCGCAACTCTTCGATCTTGGCTTGCAGGTCGGCGATCGGCTGTTCGAAATCTAGAAAATTCGGGTTCATAGGCGTCCGTCTTGGGTCGACGTCCAAGAGAGCTTGGGCCGGCCGGTTGTCTATTCGCGCCTACCTTAAGGGAGAGGCGCGTTCAGGTCGAGATTAAAAATTCGGGTCGAGATCAGGGGCATTCCGGTTTCAAGAATGGCCCCTGGCCGTCAACGGTATTGGAGGAAGACGTTGTCTTTGCCGAACTGGTCACGCAAGGCTTGAATCAACGCATCCGCCGGATCGATTCGCCAGCCCTCGCCGAACTGCAGCACAGCCTTGGCATCGGGGCGCACGTACTCCATGGTGATCGGGCAGGCACCGCGATGGCGCTTGAACAATTCGCCCAACCAGCGTAGCTGATCGCCCTTGAGATCCTGGGTCTGCAACTTCAGGCGCAGGCTCTCGGCCAGGTTGGTACGGGCATCTTCCATGCTCATCACCCGCTTGACCCGCAGCCGCAGGCCACCGGAAAAGTCATCATTGCTGACCTCGCCTTCCACCACCACCATCGCGTCGGTCTGCAGCAGCGATTGCGCCGAGTGGAACGCATCGGCGAACAACGAAGCCTCGATGCGCCCGGAGCGGTCGTCGAGGGTGATGAAGCCCATCTTGTCGCCCTTTTTGTTCTTCATCACCCGCAGGGCGATGATCATGCCGGCGACGGTCTGCGTATCGCGAGCCGGCTTGAGGTCGATGATGCGCTGGCGGGCGAAGCGGCGGATCTCGCCTTCGTATTCATCGATCGGGTGCCCGGTGAGGTACAGGCCCAAGGTGTCTTTCTCACCCTTGAGGCGTTCCTTGAGGGTCAGTTCCTTGGCCTTGCGATGGTTGCCGTAGACATCGGCGTCCTCTTCGACGAACAGCCCGCCAAACAGGTCGGCGTGACCGCTATCGTGGGTGCGGGCGGTCTGTTCGGCGGCCTTGATCGCTTCTTCCATGGCTGCCAGCAACACCGCGCGATTGCGGTCGATGTTAGCCTGGTAGGCCTTGGGCTCATCCTGGAAGTATGGCCCCAGGCGGTCCAATGCCCCGCTGCGGATCAAACCGTCGAGGGTGCGCTTGTTGATGCGCTTGAGGTCGACCCGGGCGCAGAAATCGAACAGGTCCTTGAACGGCCCGTCCTGGCGCGCTTCGGTGATGGCCTCCACCGGGCCCTCGCCCACGCCCTTGATCGCACCGAGACCGTAGATGATGCGACCTTCGTCGTTCACCGTGAACTTGAACTCCGAAGCGTTCACGTCCGGTGCGTCGAGGCGCAGCTTCATGGTCCGCACTTCTTCGATCAAGGTCACGACCTTGTCGGTGTTGTGCATATCCGCCGACAGTACCGCGGCCATGAACGGCGCTGGATAATGGGCCTTCAGCCACGCGGTCTGGTAGGACACCAGGCCATAGGCGGCGGAGTGGGATTTGTTGAAGCCGTAGCCAGCGAACTTTTCCACCAGGTCGAAGATGTTACCGGCCAGGTCCGCATCGATACCGTTGTTCGCGCAACCTTCAATGAAACCGCCACGCTGCTTGGCCATTTCCTCGGGCTTTTTCTTACCCATGGCTCGGCGCAGCATGTCCGCGCCACCGAGGGTGTAGCCGGCCATCACCTGGGCAATCTGCATCACCTGTTCCTGGTACAGGATGATGCCGTAGGTCGGCGCCAGCACCGGCTTGAGGCCGTCGTACTGGTAGTCGGGATGCGGATACGCCAGTTCGGCGCGACCGTGCTTACGGTTGATGAAGTCGTCCACCATGCCCGACTGCAACGGGCCCGGACGGAACAGGGCCACCAGTGCGATCAGGTCTTCCAGGCAGTCGGGCTTGAGCTTTTTGATCAGCTCTTTCATGCCCCGGGATTCGAGCTGGAACACCGCCGTGGTTTCGGCTTTTTGCAGCAGGCTGTAGGTCGGCTTGTCATCCAGCGGGATGAAGGCGATGTCCAGCGGCTCTTCGCCGACCTTGGCCCGGTCACGGTTGATGGTCTTCAGGGCCCAGTCGATGATGGTCAGGGTCCGCAGGCCGAGGAAGTCGAACTTCACCAGGCCCGCCGCCTCGACGTCATCCTTGTCGAACTGGGTCACCAGGCCGTCGCCCTCTTCGTCGCAATAGATCGGCGAGAAGTCCGTCAGCTTGGTCGGCGCGATCACCACGCCCCCGGCGTGCTTGCCGACGTTACGCACCACGCCTTCGAGCTTGCGCGCCATCTCCCAGATTTCCGCGGCTTCTTCATCGACCTTGATGAAGTCCCGCAGGATTTCTTCCTGCTCGTAGGCTTTTTCCAGGGTCATGCCGACTTCGAACGGGATCATCTTCGACAGACGATCCGCCAAACCGTAGGACTTGCCCTGCACCCGCGCCACGTCGCGCACCACAGCCTTGGCGGCCATGGAACCGAACGTGATGATCTGGCTCACCGCGTTGCGACCGTATTTCTCGGCCACGTAGTCGATCACCCGGTCGCGACCGTCCATGCAGAAGTCGACGTCGAAGTCGGGCATGGACACCCGTTCCGGGTTGAGGAAACGTTCGAACAGCAGGTCATATTCCAGCGGATCGAGGTCGGTGATCTTCTGTACGTAGGCCACCAGCGACCCGGCGCCCGACCCACGGCCAGGGCCCACCGGCACGCCGTTGTTCTTGGCCCACTGGATGAAGTCCATCACGATCAGGAAGTAGCCGGGGAAGCCCATCTGGATGATGATATCCAGCTCGAAATTCAAGCGGTCGACATAGACCTGGCGCTTGGCTTCATAATCTTCAGTGGTGTCCTTGGGCAGCAGGACGCTGAGGCGTTCCTCCAGGCCGTCGAAGGACACTTTGCGGAAATACTCGTCGATGGTCATGCCATCGGGAATCGGGAAGTTGGGCAGGAAGTGCTTGCCCAGCTTCACTTCGATGTTGCAGCGCTTGGCGATCTCGACGGTGTTTTCCAGCGCCTCGGGCAGGTCGCTGAACAACTCGGCCATTTCCTCGGCGCTCTTGAGGTATTGCTGGTCGCTGTAGTTCTTTGGACGTCGCGGGTCATCGAGGGCGCGACCTTCACCGATGCAGACACGGGTTTCGTGGGCCTCGAAGTCTTCCTGCTTGATGAAGCGCACGTCGTTGGTCGCCACCAGCGGCGCGCCGATCTTGTCGGCCAGGGCCACGGCGGCATGCAGGTGCTCTTCGTCGTTGGGACGATTGGTGCGCTGCACCTCGATGTAGAAGCGGTCCGGGAACACCGACATCCAGTCACGGGCCAGGGTCTCGGCTTCCTCGGGGTTGCCACTGAGCAGGGCCAGGCCGATTTCACCTTCCTTGGCCGCCGACAGCATGATCAGCCCTTCGCTGGCCTCGGCCACCCACTCGCGCTCGATGATGATCGAACCATTGCGCTGGCCGTCGATAAAGCCACGGGAGATCAGTTCGGTGAGGTTGCGATAACCCACGGCGTTCATCACCAGCAGGCTGATACGGCTCAGCGGGGCATCCGGGTCCTTGTTCGACAGCCACAGGTCGGCCCCACAGATCGGCTTGATCCCGGCACCCATGGAGGCCTTGTAGAACTTGACCAGCGAACACATGTTGTTCTGGTCGGTGACCGCCACGGCAGGCATGCTCATGCCCACCAGGGTCTTGACCAGGGGCTTGATCCGCACCAGACCGTCGACCAGGGAGTATTCAGTGTGCAGGCGTAGATGAACGAATGAAGCCGGCATAGTGATCCTGCGTTAAGTCATGAAAACAACAAGGCCCGGATTGTACCGGGCCTTGGGTAAAACATCAGCCTGCAACCCATGTTGTTCACTTGAGAGATTGAATCCGTGGCGAGGGGAGCTTGCTTGTGGCGAGGGAGCTTGCTCCCGTTTGGGTGCGTAGCACCCACACCTGCAATTGCAATTTCACCCAGGGGGCTGCGGCGCAGCCCAGCGGGAGCAAGCTCCCTCGCCACAAAAGCGGTGTTGCCCTTAAGACACAGGGCACTGGCTGCTGACGATCAGACCTTCACGCGCTTCATAAGCCAGCCGCACCGGCGCGAACGAACGCCGGTGGATCGGCGTTGGCCCCAGGCGCGCCAGGGCTTCCAGATGAACGGGGGTTGGATAGCCCTTGTGGCTACCGATGCCGTAGCCCGGGTAGATCAGCTCGAAGGCGCTCATTTCCCGATCGCGGCTGACCTTTGCCAGGATCGAGGCCGCCGCGATGGCCGGTACCTTGCCGTCGCCCTGGATGACCGCTTCGGCGCGCATCGACAGTTTCGGGCAGCGATTGCCATCGATCATCGCCAGCTTCGGCGTGATATGCAGCCCCTGCACGGCACGCTGCATGGCGAGCATGGTGGCGTGCAGGATATTGAGTTCATCGATTTCTTCGACTTCGGCCCGGGCGATGCACCAGCTCAGGGCTTTCTCGCAGATCTCGTCGTAGAGTTTTTCCCGACGAGCCTCAGTGAGTTTCTTCGAATCGTTGAGGCCAAGGATCGGCCGCTTCGGGTCGAGAATCACCGCCGCCGTCACCACTGCGCCGCACAATGGGCCACGCCCCACCTCATCGACACCGGCCACCAGCTCTTCCACTTCGGCAACCAGGTTGAAGTCCAGGCCCATCTGTAGCTTCGAGTTACTCATGGTTTTGCGCCGATCAGGGTCAGTACTGCGTCTGCGGCCTGGTTGGAGGCATCGCGACGCAGGGTACGGTGGATTTCGTCAAAGCCCCGGGTCTGCTCCTCACCGCCGTCGAGCAAGGGCGACAGCGTGTTGGCCAACGCCTCGGCGGTCGCTTCGTCCTGCAGCAGCTCCGGCACCAACAGGCGCTGGGCCAACAGGTTCGGCAAGGAAACGTAGGGACTCTTGACCATGCGCTTGAGAATCCAGAACGTCAGCGGTGCCAGGCGATAGGCGACCACCATCGGGCGTTTATACAACAATGCCTCAAGGGTAGCAGTACCGGAGGCAATCAACACCGCATCGCAAGCCGCCAGCGCTTCATGGGAACGGCCGTCGAGCAACGTCACCGGCAAATCGCGGCCGACCAGCAGCGCTTCCAACTGAGCCCGGCGCTGTGCACTGGCACACGGCAAGACAAAACGCACACCTGGGCGCAGCGCCCGAAGGCGTTCGGCGGCGTCAAAGAACAAGCCACCCAGGCGACTCACCTCGCCGCCCCGACTGCCGGGCATCAAAGCCACCAGAGGCCCTTCGGGCAGGCCCAACGCCTGGCGAGCCGCATCGCGGTCGGCTTCCAAGGGAATGGTATCGGCCAGGGTGTGCCCGACGAACCGCACCGGTACGCCCTTCTCTTCGTAGAACCGGGCTTCGAACGGCAGCAACGTCAACATCAGGTCGCAGCCTTCGCGAATCTTCAGCACCCGCTTCTGCCGCCAGGCCCAGACCGACGGGCTGACGTAGTGCACGGTCTTGATCCCGGCCTGACGCAACTTGAGTTCGATATTGAGGGTGAAATCCGGGGCATCGATGCCGATGAACACATCCGGCTTTTCATCGATCAGGGTCTGGATCAGCTTCTTGCGTCGGGCCAGCAGCTCGCGCAGGCGACCGAGCACTTCCACCAGCCCCATGACCGACAAACGCTCCATCGGAAAATAGGACGTCAGCCCCTCGGCCTCCATCAACGGCCCGCCGACACCGATGAATTCGACCGCCGGATGCTGCGCCTTGAGCGCCCGCATCAGACCGGCGCCCAGAATGTCACCGGAAGCCTCTCCCGCCACCAGTGCAACACGCAAGTTAGCCATGGTCAGCGAGTGATGCCGCGGGTCGAAGACTGGATGGAGTCGCGGAAGATCGCGACTTCCGGGTACTGCGTCGAGGCCTCGGCCAGTTCGGCGAGCGCCTGCTCGACCGTCAGGCCCTGGCGATACACGACCTTGTAGGCACGACGCAGCGCCGTAATCGCCTCTTCGCTGAAACCACGACGACGCATGCCTTCGAAGTTCATGCTTCGGGCTTCGGCCGGGTTACCGAACACCGTGACATAGGCCGGGACGTCCTTGCCAATGGCCGTGCCCATGCCAGAGAAGCTATGGGCGCCGATATGGCAATACTGGTGCACCAGGGTGAACCCGGACAGGATCGCCCAATCATCCACGTGCACATGGCCGGCCAGCGCGGTGTTGTTGACCAGGATGCAATGGTTGCCGATCACGCTGTCATGGCCGATGTGCGCATAGGCCATGATCAGGTTGTGGTCGCCCAGGGTCGTTTCGGAACGATCCTGAACGGTGCCACGGTGAATCGTCACGCCTTCACGGATCACGTTGTGATCGCCGATGACCAGACGGGTCTCTTCACCTTTGTATTTGAGATCGGGCGTATCCTCGCCTACCGAAGAAAACTGGTAGATGCGATTGTGACGACCAATCCGGGTCGGGCCCTTGAGCACTACGTGGGGACCGATCACCGTACCCTCGCCGATTTCCACACCTGCGCCGACAATCGACCACGGGCCGACCTCGACATCGGCGGCCAGGACGGCCGTCGGATCGATGATTGCGCGAGGGTCAATCAAACTCATAGCTTGCGTTCCGCACAGATGATTTCAGCGGAGCAGACTGGCTTGCCGTCGACCGAAGCCTGGCATTCGAATTTCCAGATCTGGCGCTTGCAACTGATGAACTTGGCTTCGAGGATCAACTGATCGCCCGGGGTGACCGGCTGGCGGAAACGCAGCTTGTCGGAGCCGACGAAGTAATAGAGCGTGCCGTCGGCAGGCTTTACGTCGAGCATTTTGAAACCAAGGATCCCGGCAGCCTGAGCCATTGCCTCGATGATCAGCACGCCCGGCATGATCGGATGCGCGGGGAAGTGGCCATTGAAGAACGGCTCGTTGATGCTGACATTCTTGTAGGCGCGAATGCGCTTGCCTTCAACGTCCAGGTCCACCACCCGATCCACCAGCAGGAACGGGTAACGGTGAGGCAGGTATTCGCGAATCTCGTTGATGTCCATCATTTCGGGGGGAAGCCTATGTAAAGATTGGGAGCGCACGAGTGACGCGCACTCCGCTAGCAAATCAAGAAGCCCTAACGGCTGTGCACACTTGATATGGAAATGGTATCAGCCATCTGATGAAGCATTACCGCCAGGGGTCACGTCCCCTACACGCTTTTCCACCTGCTTGAGGCGCCGCGCGATGTCATCGAGCTGGCGGATACGGGCCGCGCTCTTGCGCCATTCGGCTGCAGGTTGCATGGCCGTACCGGAAGAATAGGCACCCGGCTCGGTAATCGAGTGGGTCACCATGGTCATCCCGGTCAGGAACACGTTGTCACAGATATCGATATGCCCCACCAACCCCACGCCACCGGCGAGCATGCAGTGCTTGCCGATCCTGGTGCTGCCGGAGATGCCCACGCAGGCCGCCATGGCGGTGTGATCACCGACCTGGACGTTGTGGGCGATCTGGATCTGGTTGTCGAGCTTGACGCCATTGCCGATGACCGTGTCGGCCAGGGCACCACGGTCGATCGCGGTGTTGACGCCGATCTCCACATCATCGCCAACGGTGACGCCACCAATCTGGGCGATCTTTTGCCAGATGCCTTTTTCGTTGGCGAAACCGAACCCTTCACCGCCCAGCACTGCGCCGGACTGAATCACGACCCGCTTGCCGATGCGCACATCGTGGTACAGGGTGACGCGTGGCGCCAGCCAGCCGCCTTCGCCGATCTCGCTGCGCGCGCCGATGACACAATGGGCGCCCAGCGTAACGCCGGCACCGATTCGGGCCGCGCTTTCGATGACCACGAACGGACCGACGCTGGCCGTGGGATCGACCACGGCATCCGCCGCAATCACTGCGCTGGGATGAATACCAGCAGCCGACTTGGGCTTGGGGTCGAACAGGTGGGAGATTCGTGCATACGCCAGGTACGGATCAGGCACGATCAGGGCATCGCCGGCAAACCCATCGGCATCAGCGGCCTTGAGCAACAGCGCGGCAGCCCGGCTGTCGGCCAGGTACTTGCGGTATTGGGGATTTGCCAGAAAGCTCAACTGAGCTGGGCCAGCCTCTTGCAAAGTGGCTAGCCCAGTAATTGCCTTCTCCGGGTCGCCACGCAGGGTGGCGCCGAGGAACTCGGCCAATTGGCCGAGCTTGATAGTCGCTGTCATGGATTACTTCAGCTGATTCATGCGCTCGATCACCTGGCGCGTGATGTCGTATTGAGGCTTGACATCGATCACTGCGCCACGCTCGAACACCAGGTCAAAACCACCTTTCTTGATGACTTCTTCCACGGCGCTGTCGAGTTTCGGCTTGAGTTGCTTGAGCATTTCGCGGTCAGCAACGGCTTTCGCTTCGTTCAGCTCCTTGGACTGGAACTGGAAGTCACGGGCCTTTTGCTTGAATTCAAGCTCCAGACGCTCGCGCTCGCCCTGGGCCATCTTGTCGCCACCGGCTACCAGACGATCCTGGATGCCCTTGGCGCTGCTTTCCAGGCCCTTGAGCTTGGTCAGTTGCGGGCCGAACTTTTTCTCCGCATCCACGGCGTATTTCTTCGCCGCGTCGGACTCCAGCAAGGCCATCTGATAATTCAGCACGGCGATCTTCATGTCGGCAAAAGCCGGACCTGCGACCAGTACGGTCGCCAGGAGAACCAATTGAGTCAACTTACGCACGATGTACTCCTACAAAATCCATTGTCGTTATCTTGGGCCAGATACTTAGAACGTCTGGCCGAGGGAGAATTGGAACACTTGGGTTTCAGCGTCATCCGGTTTCTTGATCGGCATTGCCAGCGCGAAACTCAATGGACCCAGCGCGGTGACCCAGGTCACGCCCACACCAACGGAACTGGCCATGTTGCTCAGGCTGATGTCGTTGCACTGTGTGTTGGACCTGGTGCCGTTGGCGTTAGTGGTGTCGCTGCACTTGGAGTCGAATACGTTACCCACGTCCCAGAATACCGAGGTACGCAGGGAGCGTTGATCCTTGACGAACGGCATCGGGAACAAGACCTCGAGGCCACCCTGGATCAGTACGTTGCCGCCGAACGGTAGTGGATCCTGGTCCGGGTCGGCAATTGTGCCTGGGTTATTGCCTCGGCTCGGCGTACTGCGCGGGCCCAGGGTACTGTCCTTGAAGCCACGTACCGAGTTGAAACCGCCGGCGTAGTAGTTCTCGTAGAACGGCAGGCCATCGGTCGAACCGTAGCCGTCACCATAGCCCAGTTCAGTGTGCAGGCGCATGGTGTAGTTATCAGACAGCGGCTGGAACAACTGGCCACGGTAGTCGAGCTTGAAGAACGACAGGTCGCTGCCAGGAGTGGTGGTTTCGAACACCAGGCTCTGGGAATGGCCACGGGTCGCCAACACACCTTTGTTCAGGGTCGACTCGGACCAGCCGGCGGACGCCTTGAAGTTCAGGTAGCTGTCGCCTTCCTTGTTAACGAAATCGAAGATCTCGTCGACGGTGTAGCGACCGGTGTTGATCTTGTCCTGCTGGGCAGTCAGACCGAACGTCAGGCGCGAAGTCTCGCTGATCGGGTAGCCCACGTTGGCGCCGACACCGTAGCTGTCCACCGCGTAGCTGGAGATATCGGAATCGAGCTCGTCATAGTCGGTGGTGCGATAGAAGGCGTTGTAGCCCAGGCTCACACCGTCGGCAGTCCAGTAGGGGTCCACGAAGCCGAAGTTGTAGCGGGTCTGGTACTCACTGCGGGTCAAGCCGATGCTGACCTTGTTACCAGTACCCAGGAAGTTGTTCTGGGTGATCGAGCCACCGAGGATCAAGCCGGCGCTCTGGGCGAAACCGACACTGGCGGTGATCGAGCCGGAAGCCTGCTCCTCGACGCTGTAGTTCACGTCGACCTGGTCATCGACGCCCGGTACGGCCGGCGTCTCGACGTTGACTTCCTTGAAGAAGCCCAGGCGCTCGAGGCGGGTCTTGGACTGGTCGATCAGGTAGGTCGAGGCCCAGCCACCTTCCATCTGGCGCATTTCACGGCGCAGCACTTCGTCCTCGGACTTGGTGTTGCCACGGAAGTTGATGCGGTTGACGTAGGCACGCTTGCCCGGGTCCACGGCGAAGGTGATGTCGACGGTATGGTCTTCATCGTGGGGCTGTGGCACGCCGTTGACGTTGGCGAAGGTGTAGCCCTCGTTACCCAGGCGGCGGGTGATCAGCTCGGACGTGGTGGTCATCAGCTTGCGCGAGAACACCTGGCCCTTCTGCACCAGCAACAGCGACTTGACCTGGTCTTCGGGGACCTTCAGGTCACCGCTGAGCTTGACGTCACGAACGGTGTATTTTTCGCCTTCGTTGACGTTGACGGTGATGTAGACGTGCTTCTTGTCCGGGGTGATGGACACCTGGGTCGAAGCGATGTCCATGTTGATGTAGCCACGGTCCAGGTAGTAGGAACGCAGGCGCTCCAGGTCACCGGAGAGCTTTTCACGGGCGTACTTGTCGTCGTTCTTGAAGAACGACAGCCAGTTGGTGGTCTTGAGTTCGAACAGGTCGATCAGGTCTTCATCCGGGAAAACCGTGTTGCCCACCACGTTGATGTGCTGGATGGCCGCCACGGTGCCTTCGTTGATGTTGACCTTCAGGCCGACGCGGTTGCGCGGCTGCGGCACCACTTCGGTGTCGACAGTGGCCGAGTAGCGGCCCTGGGCAACGTACTGGCGTTGCAGCTCGTTACGCACACCTTCGAGGGTGGCGCGCTGGAAGATCTCGCCTTCGGCCAGGCCGGACTGCTTGAGGCCCTTCATCAGGTCTTCAGTGGAGATCGCCTTGTTGCCTTCGATCTCGATACTGGCGACCGACGGACGCTCGACAACGGTGATGACCAGGACATTGCCGTCACGGCCCAGTTGGATATCTTGAAAGAAGCCGGTCTTGAACAGCGCACGAGTGGATTCCACCAGGCGCCGATCATCCGCCTGCTCGCCGACGTTCAACGGCAAGGCACCAAAGACGCTACCCGCGGAGACCCGCTGGAGGCCATTGACGCGAATATCAGAGATAGTGAAGGACTCGGCGTGAACTTCGGCGATCATCAATACGGTGAGAACCGCAGTTAGCAGCAGACGTTTCATGAAGTCCTTTCTTATTCCAACTGGCAATAAACAAACTGCCGCAAAATGCGGCAGATTCGCAATTCAGCGAAGCGTTACAGACGACCCAGATCGTTGACGAGGGCAAGCAACATGACCCCGACCACCAAGCTGATGCCGATCTGTATCCCCCAACCTTGCACCCGATCCGACAAGGGACGACCACGCGCCCACTCGATCAGATAAAACAGCAGATGCCCCCCATCCAGTACCGGGATAGGCAGCAAATTCAGAACCCCCAGGCTAATGCTCAGATAAGCAAGGAAATTCAGGAAATCAGCGACGCCCGACTGGGCAGAAGCGCCCGCCACTTTAGCAATGGTTATCGGTCCACTCAAGTTTTTTACCGAGAGCTCGCCGAACAACATTTTCTTGAGCGAGTCCAGCGTCAGGACGCTCATGGTCCAGGTACGACGCGCACCCTCGCCAATCGCCGCCACAGGGCCGAAACTGACCTCGCGGATCATTTCCGGCGGCCAGTCGACCGCCTTGACACCCGCCCCCAGGTAACCGGTCGGCGCCTTGCTTTCGCCACGGGCGGCCAGGGTCACCGGGACGTCGATTGGAGCACCGTCGCGCTCGATGCGCAGCACAATTTTGGTATCAGGACGTACGCGAACCGAATCGACCACCTGCTGCCAATCGCTGACCGGCAGGCCATCGAGTGCCAGCAACCGATCGCCGGTTTTCAGGCCAGCAGCCTGGGCCGGGCCTTTCGGGTCGAGTTCTGCGAGTATCGGTGGCAACGCTGGCCGCCATGGCCGAATCCCCAGGGATCGGATCGGATCGGGCTCGTCGGCACCTTTGAGCCAGTTATCCAATGCCAGTTCGCGAGGTGAATCCACCGTGGAGCCCTGCTCGCGCACCATCAATTGCAACGAACCGCTCTCACCCAGGCGCCGCACCAGTTGCAGATTGACAGCAGCCCAGCCCGACGTCGGCTCGCCGTCGATAGCGACGATTTCCTGCCCGGCACCCAACCCGGCGCGGGCGGCAACGCTGCCAGCCTCCACCGCACCGATGACCGGACGTACTTGTTCGCTGCCCAGCATGGCCAGGGCCCAGAAAAACACCATGGCCAGCAGGAAGTTGGCAATCGGCCCCGCCGCGACGATGGCAATGCGCTGACGGACGGTCTTGCGATTGAAGGATTGGTCGAGCTGATCAGCAGGCACTTCGCCTTCACGCTCGTCGAGCATTTTCACGTAGCCGCCCAGCGGGATGGCCGCCACGACGAACTCGGTGCCTTTCTTGTCGTGCCAGCGCAGCAAGGGCATGCCGAAGCCCACGGAAAAACGCAGGACCTTGACGCCACAACGACGTGCGACCCAGAAATGACCGAATTCGTGAAATGTGACCAACACCCCCAAGGCAACCAGGGTGCCGACAATCATATAGAGCGCGCTCATCTGTTTTCTCCGCAATCCTGTCCAGGGTAGCCCTGGCTAACGTATCGCAGCTTCAACGCCCGTGGCGCTGCAGCCATTGGCCCGCCAACTCACGAGCCCTGGCATCCGCCGTAAACACTGTATCGAGGTCATCGACCGAAACCACGGCCTCGAGATTCAAGACTTCCTCGATGATACTCGCGATCTCGAGGTAACGGACACGTCCATCGAGAAACGCTGCAACCGCCACTTCATTGGCGGCGTTAAGCATGGCCGGGGCACTGTCGCCCGCCTCGGCCGCCTGGCGCGCCAGACGCAGGCAAGGGAAACGCTGCTCATCGGGGGCCTGGAAATCCAGGCGGGCGATGGCGAACAGGTCCAGCGGCGCAACGCCCGAATCGATGCGCTCTGGCCAGGCCAGGGCATTGGCGATCGGGGTGCGCATATCCGGGTTGCCCAACTGGGCCAGTACCGAACCGTCGACGTAGTCCACCAGGGAGTGAATCACGCTCTGGGGATGAATCACCACCTCGACCTGGGACGGCTTGGCATCGAATAGCCAGCAGGCCTCGATCAGCTCCAGGCCTTTGTTCATCATGCTGGCCGAATCCACGGAAATCTTGCGCCCCATGGACCAGTTCGGGTGCGCACAGGCCTGCTCGGGTGAAACATGCATCAATTCTTCCAGCGGCGTCTGCCGGAACGGACCACCGGAGGCTGTCAGCAAAATCCGCCGGACCCCCACCGCACCGAGGCCACGGGAAAAGTCCTGCGGCATGCACTGGAAAATCGCATTGTGCTCGCTGTCGATGGGCAGCAACACCGAACCGCTTTTGCGCACGGCCTGCATGAACAGTGCGCCGGACATCACCAGCGCCTCTTTGTTGGCCAGCAGGATCTTCTTGCCGGCCTCCACCGCCGCCAGCGTCGGACGCAAGCCCGCCGCACCGACGATTGCCGCCATCACGGCATCGACTTCAGGATCTGAGGCCACTTGGCAGAGCCCTTCCTCCCCCACCAGCACGCGAGTGTGCAAACCGGCTGCGCGCAGATCGTCCTGCAACGCCCGCGCCACGCCGGCCTCAGGCACTACGGCAAACCGTGGCGTGTGGCGTATGCACAATGCCAGCAATTCACTCAAGCGCGTGAAGCCGCTGAGGGCGAACACCTGGTAACGCTCCGGATGCCGGCCGATGACGTCAAGCGTACTCAGGCCGATCGAACCGGTCGCACCAAGGACGGTGATCTGCTGGGGGCGACTCACGATGCCGCCATCCACAACAGCACGGCAAAGATCGGGATCGCGGCGGTAAGACTGTCGATACGGTCCAGCACGCCACCGTGACCGGGCAACAGGTTACTGCTGTCCTTGATCCCGGATTGGCGCTTGAACATGCTTTCGGTCAGGTCGCCGACCACGGACACAAATACGATCAGGGCTGCACCAATGAGCCCCATCAGCAGTTGCGCCACCGTCCAGTCCCGCACGAAGCCGACCACGGTGGTGATCACCAGACTCAAGGCCAGGCCACCATAGACGCCCTCCCAACTCTTGCCGGGACTGACTTTCGGCGCCAGCTTGCGCTTGCCGAAGGCCTTGCCGGAGAAATAGGCGCCAACATCGGCCCCCCAGACCAGCACCATCACGGCCATGATCTGCCAGTTACCCAGCGGGCCTTGCTTGATCCAGATAAGCCCTTGCCAGGCCGGCAGCAGGATCAACAGGCCGATCACCAGCTTGGTCGCTGCGTTGGCCCAATGATGGGTCGTGCGCGGATAAGTCAGGACCAGGAAGGTCGCTGTCGCCCACCACAGCACCGCAGCGCCCAGCACCCAAGGCGCGAGGCCGGGCACCACGTACATGATGAACAGCATGGCCGCCACGGCCACGGCGTAAGCCACGCGGGCCGACTGCGCAGGAAAACCCGCCAACCGCGCCCACTCCCACGCCCCCAAGGTCACGACCAAGCCGATGAACAGCGCAAAACTGGCGCCTTCGAGCAGGAAAAAACCACCCAGGGCAATGGGCAACAGGATCAGGGCAGTGATGATTCGTTGTTTGAGCATTAAACCCGGGCTCCAGCTTCGATCTGCTCGCTCGTTTTACCGAAGCGACGCTGACGGGAAGCGAAATCGGCCAGCGCGGTGCGCATGGCTTCGTGTTTGAAGTCCGGCCAGAACAGGTCGGAGAAGTACAGCTCGGCATAAGCCAGCTGCCAGAGCAGGAAGTTGCTGATGCGATGCTCGCCACCGGTACGGATGCACAGGTCCGGCAACGGCAGGTCACCGGTCGCCAGGCAGGTCTGCAGCAGTTGCGGCGTGATGTCTTCCGGACGCAGGTGCCCAGCCTGGACTTCCCGCGCCAACCGCTGGGCAGCCTGGGCAATGTCCCACTGACCGCCATAGTTGGCGGCGATCTGCAGGACAAAGCGATCGGCACCTGCTGTCGCGGCCTCGGCTTCACGCATCGCAGCCTGCAACTCGGGATGGAAACGCGAACGATCGCCGATGATGCGCAAGCTGATCTTGTTGTCGTTGAGGCGTTTGGCCTCACGACGCAGGGCCTTGAGGAACAGGTCCATCAAGGCGCTGACTTCATCGGCCGGCCGCTGCCAGTTCTCGCTGGAGAAGGCGAACAGGGTCAGCACCTCGACCCCTGCCTCGGCGCACACCTCGATGACCGCACGAACCGCATCGACCCCCGCCTTGTGCCCGGCAACGCCAGGCATAAAGCGCTTCTTGGCCCAGCGGTTGTTGCCGTCCATGATGATCGCCACGTGGCGCGGCACCGCGAACGGCACGGCCTGCTTGGTCTTTTCCATGAAAACGAGACCCTTATACGGCCATCAGGTCTTTTTCTTTCTGCGCCAAATCCGCGTCGATCTTAGCCACGTATTTCTTGGTCAGGTCGTCAATCTCACCTGTGGCGCGGCGCTCTTCGTCTTCGCTGATTTCCTTTTCCTTGACCAGGTCCTTGAGCTGGCTGTTGGCATCGCGACGGATGTTGCGTACGGCAACACGGGCATCTTCAGCCACATCACGTGCCTGCTTGGTGAAGCCCCTGCGGGTTTCCTCGGTCAGGGCCGGCATGGAGATCAGCAGCAGTTCACCCAGGTTGGTCGGGTTCAGGTTCAGGCCGGCACTGCCAATGGCCTTGTCGACCGCGCCCAGCATATTGCGTTCAAAGGCTACGACCTGCAGGGTACGAGCGTCCTTGACGGTGATGTTGGCCACCTGCTTGATCGGGGTGTCAGCGCCGTAGTACGGCACCATCACGCCTTCAAGGATGCTCGGGTGTGCCTGGCCGGTGCGGATGCGACCGAAGTTGTGCGCCAGGGACTCCAGGGATTTCTGCATGCGCTGTTCAGCGTCTTTCTTGATTTCGTTGATCATTGTTGAACTTCCTCGATCAGTGTTCCTTCGGCGCCACCATGGACGATATTCAGCAGGGCACCGGGCTTGTTCATGTTAAAGACGCGCAACGGCATCTTGTGGTCGCGGCACAGGCAGATAGCCGTCAGATCCATTACACCCAGCTTGCGATCCAGCACTTCATCGTAGGTCAGATGATCGAACTTCTCGGCATGCGGGTCCTTGAACGGGTCAGCGGTATAGACGCCATCGACCTTGGTTGCCTTGAGCACGACATCGGCATCGATCTCGATCGCTCGCAGGCAGGCGGCCGAATCCGTGGTGAAGAACGGATTACCGGTACCGGCGGCAAAAATCACCACTTCCTTGGAGTTGAGGTGGCGCATGGCTTTGCGGCGGTCGTAGTGATCGGTCACGCCAACCATGGAAATGGCCGACATCACGATGGCCGAGATATTGGCACGCTCCAGCGCGTCACGCATAGCCAGGGCGTTCATCACAGTGGCCAGCATGCCCATGTGGTCGCCTGTGACCCGATCCATGCCGGCCGCGCTCAGCGCTGCGCCGCGGAACAGGTTGCCGCCGCCGATGACCAGGCCGACCTGCACGCCGATCCCGACCAACTGACCAACTTCCAGGGCCATGCGATCCAGCACTTTCGGATCGATCCCGAACTCTTCCGAGCCCATCAGGGCCTCGCCGCTAAGCTTGAGTAGAATGCGTTTATAGCGAGCCTGATAACCACTGCCCTGCTGAGCCATTGCGAATCTCTCCTGCGGCGTATTTTCGAAAATTTTTGCAGGCTGTTTGCAGCCTGCATCTACTCTAGGCTTTGAACGAAAAATGCCTGCGCGACTTTTCGTTCAAAGCCTGGTTTGACGCTGACACAGCGCCATCGGAACACGGCTTTGTAAGCCAGTTCCGACAGGAAACCAATAAAAATCGGCATCCCCATCCAAAAAGAGGCTGCGCGCGTTAAGCGGGCAGCCTCTTCAGGGCGACAGTTGTAAGAACCGTCTTATTGCTTGGCAGCAGCCAATTGGGCAGCAACTTCTTCA
The DNA here is from genome assembly GCF_013347965.1 of Pseudomonas bijieensis. Lineage (NCBI taxonomy): Bacteria > Pseudomonadati > Pseudomonadota > Gammaproteobacteria > Pseudomonadales > Pseudomonadaceae > Pseudomonas > Pseudomonas bijieensis. The sequence goes on from NZ_CP048810.1 coordinate 2,898,308, forward strand.
GCGAAGTTGTCGACCGGCTTCTCGATGCCTTCGCCTACCTTGAAGTAGGTGAAAGAAACGATTTCAGCACCGGCTTTCTTCGCCAGGTCGCCGACCTTGATTTCCGGGTTCTTGACGAAAGCCTGCTCAACCAGGCTGGCTTCGGCCAGGAACTTGGAGATACGACCGCTGACCATTTTTTCTGCAATTTCAGCAGGCTTGCCTTTGAGCTTCTCTTCGTTCAGCTGCAGGAAGACGCTCTTCTCGCGCTCGATCGCTTCAGCCGAAACGTCCGAAGGCAGCAGGAACTCAGGGTTGGTCGCTGCAACGTGCATGGCGATGTCTTTTGCCAGCTCGGTATCGCCGCCCTTGAGGACAACCGCAACACCGATCTTGTTGCCGTGCAGGTAGGTACCGACCACGTCACCTTCAACGCGAACCAGACGACGGATGTTGACGTTCTCGCCGGTCTTGCCAACCAGGACCAGGCGCGCTTCTTCCTGAGACTCGATCAGCGGAGCTGCGTCGGTCAGTTTGTCAGCGAAGGCTTTTTCGACGCTGGCAGCGACGAATGCCTTGAAGTCATCCTGCAAAGCCAGGAAGTCGGTCTGGGAGTTGACTTCCAGCAGCACGGCTGCCTTGCCGTCGTCCTTGATGGCGATGGCGCCTTCAGCGGCAACGTTGCCCGCTTTCTTGGCAGCCTTGATGGCGCCCGAAGCACGCATGTCATCAATGGCTTTCTCGATGTCGCCGCCAGCCTTGGTCAAGGCCTTCTTGCAGTCCATCATGCCTTCGCCGGTACGCTCGCGCAGTTCTTTGACCAACGCTGCAGTAATCTCTGCCATTTCAAAATCCTCTTGGATAGGTTTTCAACCATTCCACCCGATCGAACGGGCGATCAATTCTTCCTGGAAAACCACTGCTTATAGGCCGCGGCAGGTTACAAACAGGTCACTGCGCTGGCGGCAAATGGTTTTCGAGGTGGCAAAAAGGGGGCCAAGCCCCCTTTTTGCTTACTGAGTCAACGCCAGGGGGCGTCGATTACTCAGCGGCTGCTGCCGGAGCTTCTTCAGCGAAGACTTCGGTGCCGCCGTTCACGTTGTTGCGACCACGGATAACAGCGTCTGCCATCGAACCCATGTACAGCTGGATGGCGCGGATGGCGTCATCGTTGCCTGGGATGATGTAGTCAACGCCTTCCGGGCTGCTGTTGGTATCGACAACGCCGATGACCGGGATACCCAGCTTGTTGGCTTCGGTGATCGCGATGCGCTCGTGGTCAACGTCGATCACGAACAGTGCGTCAGGCAGACCGCCCATGTCCTTGATACCGCCCAGGGAGCGGTCCAGCTTCTCAAGATCGCGAGTGCGCATCAGCGCTTCTTTCTTGGTCAGCTTGGCGAAAGTACCGTCTTCGGACTGGACTTCAAGGTCACGCAGACGCTTGATGGAAGCGCGAATGGTCTTGAAGTTGGTCAGCATGCCGCCCAACCAGCGGTGATCGACGTACGGCGAACCGCAACGTGCTGCTTCTTCAGCAACGATCTTGCCAGCGGAACGCTTGGTGCCGACGAACAGAATCTTGTTTTTGCCCTGGGCCAGGCGCTCTACGAAGGTCAGTGCTTCGTTGAACATCGGCAGGGTTTTTTCAAGGTTGATGATGTGGATCTTGTTACGCGCGCCGAAAATGTATTTACCCATTTTCGGGTTCCAGTAACGGGTCTGGTGACCGAAGTGCACACCGGCCTTCAGCATATCGCGCATGTTGACTTGGGACATGATAGTTCCTTGATAAGTCGGGTTTGGCCTCCACGTATCCCAATGACCAACCAGCGGCTTATATAAGCCGAGGCACCCAGGTCATCGTGTCGACACGTGTGTGGATTTAAGCTTACGGGGTCATCCCCGGAAAGCGGCGCATTTTATACCACAGCAAGGGCGAAAACGGAACACGGATTCTGAAATCCTGGTGAAGCCCCCCTTCCACAGCCCTTTCATGGGCAATGAATGCACACCCTTATAGAGAGAAGCGATGCATGTGGACGCGGATTTGCGCTGATCGTCTGTTAGAATCGCCTCTTTCAGGGCCACGTGAATCATCATCCGCCGCCCATTTCGCTTTGAACAGCGCCGTCGGGCGCAGAGAGAGCCTGTATGACCGTTACCCTCAAGACCCCCGAGGACATCGCCAAAATGCGTGTCGCCGGCAAACTTGCCGCCGAAGTGCTGGAGATGATCGCCGACTACGTCAAGCCTGGCGTGACCACCGAAGAGCTGGACCGCATCTGCCACGACTATATCGTCAACGAGCAGAAGGCCATCCCTGCCCCGCTCAACTACAAAGGTTTCCCGAAGTCGATCTGCACCTCGATCAACCACGTGGTCTGCCACGGCATCCCCAACGAAAAACCGTTGAAGGATGGCGACACCCTGAACATCGACGTCACCGTCATCAAGGACGGTTACCACGGCGACACCAGCCGCATGTTCCATGTCGGCAACGTGCCGGAGTGGGCCGAGCGCCTGTCGAAAGTCACCCAGGAATGCATGTACATGGCCATCGAACTGGTGAAACCGGGCTGCCGCCTGGGTGACATCGGCGAAGTGATCCAGAAGCACGCACAGAAGAACGGCTTTTCGGTGGTGCGTGAGTTCTGCGGCCACGGTATCGGCAAGGTGTTCCACGAAGAGCCACAAATCCTGCACTACGGCCGTGCCGGCACCGGCATGGAGCTGCAAGCGGGCATGACCTTCACCATCGAGCCGATGATCAACCAGGGCCGCGCCGACACCAAGGTGCTGGGCGACGGCTGGACCGCCATCACCAAGGACCGCAAGCTGTCGGCCCAGTGGGAGCACACCTTGCTGGTCACCGAGACCGGCTACGAGATCTTCACCCTGCGCAGCGATGACACCATCCCGCGCGTTTCCGCCTGATCCGAACCCAGCCTATAGCTATAGATAGAAAGGAAAGCCATTCAATGCCGCAGGTGGACCCCGAACTCTTCGACCGCGGCCAGTTCCAGGCTGAACTGGCCCTGAAGGCAAGCCCCATCTCGGCGTTCAAGAAGGCGATCCGCCAGGCCCACGAAGTGCTCGACCAGCGCTTTCGCAATGGCCGGGACATTCGTCGGCTGATCGAGGACCGCGCCTGGTTCGTCGATAACATCCTGCAAAAGGCCTGGGAGCAGTTCGACTGGAGCGAAGACGCCGACATCGCCCTGGTGGCGGTCGGCGGCTATGGGCGCGGTGAGCTGCACCCCTACTCCGACATCGATCTGCTGATCCTGCTGGACAGCGCCGATCATGAGGTTTTCCGCGACTCCATCGAGCGGTTCCTGACGCTGCTGTGGGACATCGGCCTGGAAGTCGGCCAGAGCGTGCGCTCGGTGCAGGAATGTGCCGACGAAGCCCGCGCCGACCTGACGGTGATCACCAATCTGATGGAAAGCCGCACCATCGCCGGCCCCGAACGCCTGCGCCAGCGCATGCTCGATGTCACCAGCACGGAGCACATGTGGCCGAGCAAGGACTTCTTCCTGGCCAAGCACGCCGAGCAGAAGGCCCGTCACCACAAGTACAACGACACCGAGTACAACCTGGAGCCCAACGTCAAGGGCTCGCCCGGTGGGCTGCGGGACATCCAGACGATCCTCTGGGTTGCCCGCCGCCAGTACGGCACGCTGAACCTGCGGGCCCTGGCTGGCGAAGGGTTCCTGGTGGAAAGCGAAAACGCCTTGCTGGCCTCGTCCCAGGAATTCCTGTGGAAGGTTCGCTACGCCCTGCACATGCTGGCCGGGCGTGCCGAAGACCGCCTGCTGTTCGATCACCAGCGCTCCATCGCCGGCCTGCTGGGCTTCGAGGGCCAGGACGCCAAGCAGTCCATCGAAAACTTCATGCAGCAGTATTACCGGGTGGTGATGAGCATCGCCCAGCTCAGCGAACTGATCATCCAGCACTTCGAGGAGGTCATCCTCGCCCCAGAAGACGAAGAGCCGCCGCAGCCGATCAACTCACGTTTCCAACTGCACGACGGTTACATCGAAGCTCGCAACGCCAATGTGTTCCGCCGCACGCCGTTCGCCATGCTGGAAATCTTCGTGCTCATGGCCCAGCAGCCGGAAATCAAGGGCGTGCGCGCCGATACCATTCGCCTGCTGCGGGAAAACCGTCATCTGATCGACGAGGATTTCCGCCACGACATCCGTAACACCAGCCTGTTCATCGAGCTGTTCAAGTGCAAGATCGGCGTGCACCGCAACCTGCGGCGCATGAACCGCTACGGGATCCTCGGGCGCTATCTGCCGGAGTTCGGCTTCATCGTCGGACAGATGCAGCACGACCTGTTCCATATCTACACGGTCGATGCCCACACCCTGAACCTGATCAAACACCTGCGTAAACTCCAGTACACCCAGGTCTCGGAGAAATTTCCGCTGGCCAGCAAGCTCATGGGCAAACTGCCCAAGCCCGAGCTGATCTACATGGCGGGGCTGTACCACGACATCGGCAAGGGTCGCCAGGGCGATCACTCCGAGATCGGCGCGGTGGATGCCGAAGCTTTCTGCCAGCGCCATCAACTGCCCGTGTGGGACAGCCGGCTGATCGTCTGGCTGGTGCAGAACCACTTGGTGATGTCCACCACCGCCCAGCGCAAGGACTTGTCCGACCCGCAGGTGATCCACGACTTCGCCCAGATCGTCGGCGATGAAACGCGCCTGGATTACCTCTACGTGCTGACCGTGGCCGACATCAACGCCACCAACCCGAGCCTGTGGAACTCCTGGCGCGCCAGCCTGTTGCGCCAGCTCTACACCGAGACCAAGCGGGCCTTGCGCCGTGGCCTGGAAAACCCGGTGGACCGCGAAGAACAGATCCGTCGGACCCAGAGCGCAGCCCTGGACATCCTGGTGCGCGGCGGTACCGACCCGGACGATGTCGAGCAACTCTGGTCACAACTGGGCGACGACTATTTCCTGCGCCATACCGCCGGCGACGTGGCCTGGCACAGCGACGCGATCCTCCAGCAACCGGCCGACGGCGGGCCGCTGGTGCTGATCAAGGAAACCACCCAACGCGAGTTCGAAGGCGGCACGCAGATCTTCATCTACGCCCCGGACCAGCACGACTTCTTCGCCGTGACCGTGGCGGCGATGGACCAGCTCAACCTCAACATCCATGATGCGCGGATTATCACCTCCAGCAGCCAGTTCACCCTCGACACCTATATCGTGCTCGACACCGACGGCGATTCGATTGGCGATAACCCGGCACGGGTCAAGCAGATCCGCGACGGCCTCACCGAGGCCCTGCGCAACCCGGCGGACTACCCGACCATCATCCAGCGCCGGGTGCCACGCCAGCTCAAGCATTTCGCCTTTGCGCCCCAGGTGACGATCCACAACGATGCCCAGCGTCAGATCACAGTGCTGGAACTCAGCGCCCCGGATCGTCCCGGCCTGCTGGCGCGGATCGGGCATATCTTCCTGGAGTTCGACCTGTCGCTGCAGAACGCCAAGATCGCCACCCTCGGCGAGCGAGTGGAAGACGTGTTCTTCATCACCGACGCCCATGGCCAACCGCTGTCCGATCCACAGCTGTGCAGCCGCCTGCAGGAAGCGATCGTGCGGCATTTGAGCGTCAACCAGGAACCCGATGCCCACCTGACACGCATCAGCATCTGAACGAACAAATTTCCCCCTGTGGGAGCGGGCTTGCTCGCGATAACGGCGGAACATCCAGCACAGATGTTTCCTGCCATACCGCTATCGCGAGCAGGCTCGCTCCCACATTGAACGAGGCCCCCGATGAACAACGCCCTGAACCAGCTGCAGCCCTATCCGTTCGAGAAGCTCCGCGCCCTGCTCGGCAGCGTCACGCCCAACCCCGACAAGCGCCCGATCGCGTTGTCCATCGGCGAACCCAAGCACCGTTCGCCGAGCTTCGTGGCCGAGGCCCTGGCCAGCAATCTGGAAAAGATGGCCGTGTACCCGACCACCCTCGGTATCCCGGAGTTACGTGAAGCCATCACCGGCTGGTGCGAGCGCCGTTTCAACGTGCCGAACGGCTGGCTGGACCCGGCGCGCCATGTGCTGCCGGTCAACGGCACCCGTGAGGCCTTGTTCGCCTTCACCCAGACCGTGGTCAACCGTGGCGACGATGCCCTGGTGGTCAGCCCCAACCCGTTCTATCAGATCTACGAAGGCGCGGCGTTCCTGGCCGGGGCCAAGCCGCACTACCTGCCGTGCCTGGACGCGAATGGCTTCAACCCGGATTTCGACGCGGTTTCGCCGGACATCTGGAAACGCTGCCAGATCCTGTTCCTGTGCTCACCTGGCAACCCGACCGGCGCGCTGATCCCGGTGGATGTGCTGAAGAAACTCATCGCCCTGGCTGACGAATATGACTTCGTCATCGCCGCGGACGAGTGCTACAGCGAACTGTACTTCGACGAGCAGACCCCGCCGCCAGGGCTGCTCAGCGCCTGCGTCGAACTGGGCCGCAAGGATTTCAAACGCTGCGTGGTTTTCCACAGCCTGTCCAAACGCTCCAACCTGCCCGGCCTGCGCTCCGGTTTCGTCGCTGGCGACGCGGACATCCTCAAGGGTTTCCTGCTGTACCGCACCTACCACGGCTGTGCGATGCCGGTTCAGACCCAACTGGCAAGCATCGCGGCGTGGAACGACGAAGTGCACGTGCGCGCCAACCGCGCGCTGTACCGGGAAAAGTTCGACGCTGTGCTGGAAATCCTCAGCCCGGTACTGGATGTACAGCGTCCCGATGGCAGCTTCTACTTGTGGCCGAATGTGGCGGGCGATGATGCAGCCTTCTGCCGTGACCTGTTCGAACAGGAACACGTGACCGTGGTGCCGGGCTCGTACCTGTCTCGCGATGTGGATGGCGTCAACCCAGGCGCCGGGCGTGTGCGCATGGCCTTGGTCGCGCCATTGGCTGAATGTGTGGAAGCGGCCGAGCGGATTCGCGCGTTCATTCAGCGTCGGGGTTAATGACTGTATCGGGGCTGTTGTGGCGAGGGGGATTTATCCCCGCTGGGCTGCGAAGCGGCCCCCAAGCCAGCCAACTCGGTGTGCCAGGAAGATTGAGTTCACTGCTTTAGGGCTGCTGCGCAGCCCAGCGGGGATAAATCCCCCTCGCCACAGGTCCAGTGCTTCACAGGTATTTTTGTGTTTGCCTTTCGATTTATCGCGAGCAAGCTTTGCTCCCACAGTGGACTTGTGTGGCTCTCACAACCTGTGATCGATACCGGATCCTGTGGGAGCAAAGCTTGCTCGCGATGAGGCCGGCATTTATTGCATCAAGTCCGAAGCTCTACCCGATCCAAAGCCTTGGGCAGCGACACCCAGAGGCTAGAGCCCTCGCTTCCGACGGACAACCTTAAAAACTTGTCGGAAACTTCGGCGCGTCTGACAGACCACGGTCTGTCTGCTCAGACAAGAAAAGACATAAAACGTACCGCGAACGCCAAGCCGTTGATTTCGCTTACTTTGTACACCGAAAGATCTCATTCAACCCTGTTGCGAGGGTTCAAGCTGGCTTGAATTCGCTATCCCCTGTAGCCATAATCCTCCCCGTCACCAGCGAAAGCTGGCAGGAGTCTGGGTCCCTCTCGAGGTTGACCCAGCGGCGCAGAAAGGGCGAAGCAAGCTCAACTGCGTGTCGATTGAAGCCGCCTTCGGGCGGCTTTGCTTTTTATGAGGATAAGGAATGCCTCTCTATTACCATTCCAAGCAAGGCGATGTTCTTCTTTGCGACTTCACGCGGGGCTTTGTTGCACCTGAAATGCTGAAGATCCGCAAGGTGGTAGTGATCTCCCCTACCGCCACACACAGTCGCAAGCTCTGTACCGTAGTGCCGATTTCCTCCACAACTCCACAAACTCAGCAGGACTGGCACCACCTGCTCCGCACCAACCCCCTCCAGTCCGATGGCTACAAAGAGCTTTGGGTGAAGTGCGACATGATTTATACCGTGAGTTTTGAACGTCTGGACAAGCTGCACAGAAAGACTCGATCCAAGGGCCGAGAGTACTTCGTTCCTCGCCTGGGCTCTGAAGACATGCAAGGCGTGATCGCCGGTGTGAAGGCCTACCTTCCGCTCTAACCCCAACCGTTATTTACCCAACCCCAAATTCGCCTCCGCCAGATCCAACTCCCCCAGCACCTCACGCAACACGTCATCCCCAATCTGGTGATGACGGCTGAGGCGATACAGCTCCAGCCGCTGCGCCCGAAAAGCCTTCAAGCGCAGCCGGCGTTCCAGCAGGTCCATCTCGAACGCCAACGCCTGGGCTTCGGCGGAGTCGTTGAACACCTCCAACTGATGGCGATATTCAGACATCAACCGCGCCTTGACCTCGGTCGCCAACGCCGCCTGGGCCGCATCCGGCGTACTGGTCGCTTCGGTCGGCTCCTCCACTTCCAGCGCATGGATCGCCGCTTCAGCGGTTTTGCGCCAAGCCTCGCGAACTTCGTTGCGACGCTTGTCGTCGGGGCTCTTCTCGATACCCCGCAGCAGCAGTGGCAGGGCGATGCAGGCCGCAATCAGCGACAGCAGAATCACCCCGGCGGCAATGAAGATCAGCAAGTCCCGCTCGGGAAATGCCTCCCCCGCCCCCAGCAACAACGGCACCGACAACACACCTGCCAACGTCACCGCCCCGCGCACACCGCCGAAGGTCAGCAACCAGCAGGAACGCGCCGTCGGCACCAGGGTCAACTCGCCCTTGCCGCGCCAGCGGCGCAACAGCCCGGACACGCGCCAGATGCTTTGCACCCAGACAAACCGCAGCACCAACAACACCAGGAAAATCGCCACCACGTCCAGGCAGCGATAGAACAACGTAGGCCACAACGTCGGCTCATGGCTGGTCACGGCCTTGATGATGTCCGGCAATTGCAAGCCCAGCAGCAGGAAGATCAAGCCGTTGAAGGCGAATTCCAACAGCGACCAGACACTGCGATTGAGCAATCGCGTGCCGGTCTGGCGCGGCAGCAGGTCGAGCCAGCTCTGCATCATGCCTGCCGCCACCGCCGAGAGAATCCCCGAGGCGCCCAAGCGTTCAGCCAGCACATAGGCTGCGAATGGCAGTAGCAACATGAACACCACGTGGGTGGCCGGATCGTCCCAGCTCCGGGCAATCATCCAGGCCCGCAAGCGGCCCACCAGCCAACTCAACACCACGCCCACCAACAGGCCACCGACCGCCACCAAGACAAAGGCCAGGCTCGCCCCCGCCAGGGAAAACACGCCAGTGATCGCCGCCGCCAGGGCGAACTTGAAGGTCACCAGGCCCGACGCATCGTTCATCAACGCTTCGCCCTGGAGCATGTGCATCAATGGCGCGGGCAAGCGGTCCCGGGCAATCGCCGAGACCGCCACGGCGTCGGTCGGTGACAGGACAGCCGCCAGGGCGAAGGCCACCGGCAACGGGATACCGGGCAGCAGCCAATGAATGAAATACCCCGCCCCAACTACCGTAAACAGCACCAACCCTACCGCCAGCGTCAGGATCGGCCCGCGCAGGCGCCAGAATTCGCGCTTGGGCATGCGCCAACCATCGGAGAACAGCAGCGGCGGCAGGAACAGAAACAGAAACAACTCGGGATCAAGCGCCACATGCAGCCCCAGCGAGGGCCAGGCCAGCACGGCGCCGGCGCCGATCTGCACCAGGGGCAACGGCAGCGGAATCAACCGTCCGATCAGGCGCGACACGCCCACCAGCATCAACAGGATCAGGACGGTATAGGCGCTTTGCATAACGGACTTCCAATGACAGCCATACACATCTGCGGCAACAGCTGGCCGGTGAAGTGCCATATTAACTGCCAAGGTGAACCGCTGCCGTTGCACATTGGTCGCACCTGAGCGGCGTCAGTGCGCAGTCGCCCCTTGGTCGCTCCCAACCTCCACGCGGCAGGAGCGACCGGCGACTATCCGAAGCTAAACAGCTCGCTCAGCGGCATTGAGGGTCGGGCGGCCCGAGACAACATCGACGCCGTCACCCTCATTGTCGCTGTCTTCCCCGATCTGTTCGGCCGCCGACATTTCGACCAAGGGCAACATTCCCTGCAGCTCATCCGGATGAGCGGGACCGGCAGATAGCCTGTCCAACGCGGCGGAGGCCTCGTCCGCCAACGGCTGGGTCATCACTCCCGTCGTCACCCAGGCGGCGAGCACCGGGGCCATCGTGGCCGTAACCGTCGCCTTGCCAGCCGCCGCAACACCCGCAGGCGAAATCCCGGCGTTCCTGGCTGCATTGACAGCGGCGGTCTGGGCCATACCGATCGCAGTAATCCCGCCGGCCAACGCTCCAAGACCACTGGTCAAGCCGGTCGGCGTAACCAGGGCTTGCAGCGATTTGCTGCCATCGCGCATCGCGTCCAGCGGCAGGCTGCCGACCCGCTTCGCAATGCCCATCGCAGCACTTCCTACGCCATAATTCTTGAGGTCCTTGTAACGCTGGTGCCAGTCTTGACGCCCCAACAGGTATTGCGGGCCAATCCGGTGTTTCGATTTATCGATGGAATGTTGCAGGTCATAGGCGGCCATGCCTGAAAGCGGAGAACCGACGGCAGCTATCACAGAGTCCACCCTGCTGCCCGTTTGCGCATCGACGAGATGCGTCACGACGGGTTGGACGACCGTGCGCAACGCGTTTCGCGCGCTGAAGGTCTGGAAAGTCAGGCTGCCTTCGATAGCCCGGGTCGTCAGGCTCGGCTTCGCCGCCTGGGCGGATTCCCGCATGACCGGTTCCAGATCGGCATCTTCGGCCACCAGCCACTGGGTGTCGCTGGTGGCGCGCTGGATCAGGCCATTGCCGACCGTGTCGGCGGCGCTGCTGACCAGGCCGGCAATCGCCGACAGCGCCAACGGCGCGGTAATCGAGCCATTGCCGGTCACCGCCGGGACGAAGTCCAGCGCAATGGACGCCACGCCGAAGGGAACCGAACGAACGAATCCAACAGTGTCATGGGCCGCGCGATCCAGCCGAGAGCCTTTGGTCAGTACGGCATCGACGCTTTCCGCGGTTTCCCCGTCATTGGCCAAGGTGCGCGAACGATCGTCGATCAGTGCTTCGAAGGCCTCGCGATTGGCACCGTTTATATGCGGCTCGAATACCCGGGTGAGCTGGGCCTTGATTGCACCAGTGCGATTTGCCAGGTCCTGTTCAGCCGTGACAGGACCGATCGGGACGGCTGCGGCGGTCCCGGTGGTCGATGTCGTTGAATGGAGCGGGGGGGTCAGGGAAATAGGATCCATGGGCTGCTCTCTCGTGCGCAAAAGTGTTGGGTTTACCTGTGCTGTGTGGTCGCCTCTTTTCTATCGGTTCCGCCTTGTCCGATCCGTCGCGACAGTCAAGGCACTGAAAGGAACGACGTGGCATAATCGTCCGCTGATTTTCAGGACGATACCGGGAACGTTTTGGAGGAGCATTCATGCCCAGGGAAAACAAGCATTTACAGCTTTTCGGCATCAAAGCCTGCGATACGATGAAAAAAGCGCGTACCTGGCTCGATGAGCACGCGGTGCGCTATGACTTTCACGATTACAAAACTGCCGGCATCGACCGTGAGCACCTGACCCAATGGTGCAACGAACATGGCTGGCAAGTGGTGTTGAACCGTGCCGGTACGACCTTTCGCAAACTCGACGACGAACGCAAAGCCGATCTCGACCAGACGAAAGCCATCGAACTGATGCTCGCCCAACCCTCGATGATCAAGCGCCCGGTGCTCGATCTCGGTGACCGAACCCTGATTGGCTTCAAGCCAGATATTTATACGGCAGAGATCAAGTAAACCTGCCCAGTCCATTCTGTAGAGGTAATTTCATGTCCACTACCCTGTTCAGCCTGGCCTTCGGTGTCGGCACTCAAAACCGTCAAGGCGCCTGGCTGGAAGTGTTCTACGCACAGCCGCTGCTCAACCCGTCGGCTGACATCGTCAAAGCCATCGCGCCGATCCTTGGCTACAGCGAAGGCAACCAGGCCATCACCTTCACCACCGCCCAGGCCTCGCAACTGGCTGAAGCGCTCAAGGGTGTCGATGCCGCGCAAGCCGCGCTGCTGACCCGCCTGGCCGAAAGCCACAAACCGCTGGTCGCCACGCTGCTGGCCGAAGATGCCCAACTGAGCTCCACGCCTGAGGCTTACCTCAAGCTGCACCTGCTGTCCCATCGCCTGGTCAAGCCCCATGGCCTGAACCTGGCTGGCATCTTCCCGCTGCTGCCGAACGTGGCCTGGACCAGCCAGGGCGCGATCGACCTGAGCGAACTGGCCGAGCACCAGCTCGAAGCCCGCCTGCGTGGCGAGTTGCTGGAAGTGTTCTCGGTGGACAAGTTCCCGAAAATGACCGACTACGTGGTGCCGGCTGGCGTACGGATCGCCGATGCCGCGCGGATCCGCCTGGGCGCCTACGTGGGCGAAGGCACCACCGTGATGCACGAAGGTTTCGTCAACTTCAACGCCGGCACCGAAGGCCCGGGCATGATCGAAGGCCGCGTGTCGGCTGGCGTGTTCGTCGGCAAGGGTTCGGACCTGGGCGGCGGTTGCTCGACCATGGGCACCCTGTCGGGCGGCGGCAACATCGTGATCAAGGTTGGCGAAGGCTGCCTGATCGGCGCCAACGCCGGCATCGGTATCCCGCTGGGCGACCGCAACACCGTGGAGTCGGGCCTGTACGTGACCGCCGGCACCAAGGTCGCGCTGCTGGACGAGAACAACCAACTGGTCAAGGTGGTCAAGGCCCGTGAACTGGCTGGCCAACCCGACCTGTTGTTCCGCCGCAACTCCGAGACTGGCGCGGTGGAATGCAAGACCCATAAATCGGCCATCGAGCTGAACGAAGCGCTGCACGCCCACAACTAAGTCGCTTCACCCCCTCACCTGTGGGAGCGAGTTTGCTCCCACAGGGTCCGGCGTAACTCCAGCAGGGCCCGAAAGCATGTTGATTCCATCCCCTTGGCGCGCCGACTTCCCGGCCATCGCCGCCCTGCAACGGCAAGGCCAGACCTACCTGGACAGCGCCGCCACCACGCAAAAACCCCAAGCCCTGCTCGATGCCCTGACGCATTACTACGCCAATGGCGCCGCCAATGTGCACCGTGCACAACACCTACCGGGCGCCCACGCCACCCAGGCGTTCGAAGACAGCCGCCTCAAGGTGGCGCAATGGCTCAACGCCGGGGATTGCGGGCAGATCGTCTTCACCCATGGCGCCACTTCGGCGCTGAACCTGCTGGCCTACGGGCTGGAACATCTGTTCAACCCGGGCGATGAAATCGTCATCAGCGCCCTGGAACACCACGCCAACCTGTTGCCGTGGCAGCAACTGGCCGAGCGCCGTTCGTTGACGCTGGTGGTGTTGCCGCTAGACGCTGACGGGGTGATCGATCCTGGCGCCGCCGCCGAACTGATCGGCCCGCGTACCCGCTTGCTGGCGGTGAGCCAGTTGTCCAATGTGCTGGGAGCCTGGCAGCCAGTGCCTACACTGCTGGCGCTGGCCAAGGCCCAGGGCGCACTGACAGTGATCGACGGCGCCCAAGGCGTGGTCCATGGTCGCCACGACGTTCAGGCACTGGGCTGCGACTTTTATGTGTTTTCCAGCCACAAACTCTACGGCCCCGACGGGCTGGGCGTGCTGTTTGGTCGTACCGAGGCCCTTGGCAACCTGCGCCATTGGCAGTTCGGTGGCGAAATGGTGCAACAGGCCGATTACCACAACGCCACGTTCCGCCCGGCGCCGCTGGGCTTCGAGGCCGGCACGCCGCCGATTGCCAGCGTGATCGGGTTGGGCGCGACCCTGGACTACCTGTCCACTCTTGATCCGCAAGCGGTCATTGACCATGAGGCGGCGCTGCATGACTACCTGCTCCATGGTTTGTTGGCTCGCAACGGCGTGCGCCTGGTAGGCAACCCACGGCTGGCCCTGGCCAGCTTCGTGGTTGAAGGCGTGCACAACGCCGACCTGGCCCATCTGCTGACCGAACAAGGCATCGCCGTGCGCGCCGGGCATCACTGCGCCATGCCGCTGTTCAAGCATTTGAAGCTGTCCGGGGCGATTCGGGTGTCACTGGCGCTGTACAACGACTCCGCCGATATCGAACGCTTCTTCGAAGCGCTGGATCAGGCCTTGGAGATGCTTCGATGAATCTACCCGCCGATGCCGCCGCAGCGTTGCAGATTTTCCAGGACGCCTCGGGCTGGGAACAACGCGCCCGGCTGCTGATGCAATGGGGCGAGCGCCTGCCGCCCCTGAGCGACGCAGACAAATGCGACGCCAACCTCGTTCATGGCTGTGAGAGCCAGGTGTGGTTGGTGGGCCAGTTGCACGACGGACATTGGCAGTTTGCCGCCAGCAGCGATGCGCGGTTGATTCGTGGGCTGGTGGCGTTGCTGCTGGCGCGGGTCAATGGATTGTCCGCTGACGAGTTGCAGCAGGTGGATTTGCCGGATTGGTTCAATCAGCTGGGATTGTCGCGACAGTTGTCGCCGTCGCGTAGCAATGGCTTGAATGCTGTATTGCAGCGGATGCGCGAATTGACGCAATGATTGTGGCGAGGGGAGCTTGCTCCCGCTGGACTGCGCAGCAGTCCCAAAAGCAGTCAACTCAATCTGTCTGACATACCGCGTTGCCCGGTTTCAGGGCCGCTTCGCGACCCAGCGGGAGCAAGCTCCCTCGCCACAACGGCCGTTACTGCCCGCCCTTGAGCCGATCCGCCGGCCGCCGCACACCCGCCACGATCTTATCCACAGCCTTGGTCGCCGCGACCATGCCGAACGTCGCCGTGACCATCATCACCGCGCCAAACCCACCGGCGCAGTCGAGCTTGACGCCGTCGCCGACAAAACTCTTCTGCAGGCAAATGCTGCCATCCGGTTTGGGGTAGCGCAGTTGTTCGGTAGAGAACACGCAGGGCACGCTGTAGTGGCGGGTCACGGTGCGGGAAAAAAACCATAGTCGCGGCGCAAGGTGGAGCGCACTTTCGAGGCCAGGGGATCGTTGAACGTGCGGTTCAAGTCGCAGACCTGGATCAGCGTCGGATCGATCTGCCCACCCGCCCCGCCCGTGGTGATGATCTGGATCTTGCGGCGCTTGCACCAGGCGATCAGCGCAGCCTTGGCGTTGACGCTGTCGATGCAGTCGATCACGCAGTCGATGTTCGGCGTGATGTATTCGGCCATGGTCTCGCGGGTGACGAAGTCCGCCACCGCGTGCACCCTGCAGTCGGGGTTGATCCCCCCGCAGCCGCTCGGCCATCACGTCGACCTTGGGCTTGCCGACGGTGCTGTCCAGGGCGTGCAACTGGCGGTTGGCGTTGCTGACGCAGACATCGTCCAGGTCAAACAGCGAAATCTCACCCACGCCGCAACGGGCAATGGCTTCCGCCGCCCAGGAACCGACCCCACCCACGCCGACGATCGCCACATGGGCCGCCCGCAGGCGCTCCAGGCCTTCGATGCCATACAAACGGGCGATACCGGCAAACCGTGGATCTTCTGTACTCATGACCATTACCCCAAAAAACCGGCGCGCATTATAGGGCTTTGCTGCGGCAAATTGAGCAAAACCTCTGTGGGAGCGAGCCTGCTCGCGATGGCGGTGGATCAGTGGCAGTGATGTTGACTGACACACCGCCATCGCGAGCAGGCTCGCTCCCACAGGTTTTGTGCTTCAACTGACCAGCACCAGGGGCCCATGCCGGTCGTTTTGCTATAAGATAACCGCCATTTTGTGGGTGTCAGCCAGCCCCCCACACAAGCCTTGCGTTCATACTAAATATTCCCGGAGTTTCCATGACGGCCCACGCCGACCTCTCGCCGACCCTGCAACTCGCCTGCGACCTGATCCGCCGTCCGTCCGTGACGCCGGTGGATGCTGATTGCCAGAAACTGATGATGCAGCGCCTGGGTAATGCGGGTTTTGCGCTCGAGCCGATGCGCATCGAGGATGTGGATAACTTCTGGGCCAGCCATGGCAAGCATGACGGTCCGGTGCTGTGCTTCGCCGGGCACACCGACGTGGTGCCGACCGGCCCGGTGCAGGCCTGGCAGCTCGACCCGTTCGACGCGGTCATCGATGAGCACGGCATGCTTTGTGGCCGTGGCGCAGCGGACATGAAGGGCAGTCTGGCGGCGATGGTGGTGGCGGCCGAACGGTTCGTCGCCGACTATCCGGACCACAAGGGCTCGGTCACCTTCCTGATCACCAGCGATGAAGAAGGCCCGGCCCACCACGGCACCAAGGCCGTGGTCGAACGTCTCAAGGCCCGTCAGGAGCGGCTGGACTGGTGCATCGTCGGCGAGCCATCGAGCACCACCTTGGTGGGCGATGTGGTCAAGAACGGCCGGCGCGGTTCCCTCGGCGCGAAGCTGACCGTGCGTGGCAAGCAAGGCCACGTGGCCTATCCACACCTGGCGAAGAACCCGATTCACCTGGCTGCCCCGGCGCTGGCTGAATTGGCCGCCGAGCATTGGGACCACGGCAACGACTTCTTCCCGCCGACCAGTTTCCAGATCTCCAACCTCAACGCTGGCACCGGCGCGACCAACGTGATCCCCGGTGACCTGGTGGCGGTGTTCAACTTCCGTTTTTCCACCGAGTCCACCGTCGAAGGCCTGCAACAGCGCGTCGCCGACATTCTCGACAAACATCAACTGGACTGGCACATCGACTGGGCGTTGTCCGGCCTGCCGTTCCTCACCGAACCGGGTGCATTGCTCGACGCGGTGTCGTCGAGCATCAAGGACGTCACCGGTCGCGAGACCCAGGCGTCTACCAGCGGCGGCACGTCCGACGGTCGCTTCATCGCCACCATGGGCACGCAAGTGGTAGAGCTGGGGCCGGTCAACGCGACCATCCACCAGGTCAATGAACGAGTGCTGGCAGCCGATCTCGAGGTGCTGACCGAGATCTACTACAAGACGCTGATCAAGTTGCTCGCCTGATGCTCGCCTGCCCGATCTGCAGTGAGCCGCTGAACGCGGTGGACAACGGTGTGGTGTGCCCGGCCGGCCACCGCTTCGACCGCGCGCGGCAGGGTTACCTGAACCTGCTGCCGGTGCAGCACAAGAACAGCCGCGACCCCGGCGACAACCAGGCGATGGTCGAAGCCCGTCGCGATTTTCTCAACGCAGGGCATTACGCCCCCGTCGCCCGGCGTCTGGCGGAACTGGCCGCCGAACGTGCGCCCGGACGCTGGCTGGACATCGGCTGTGGCGAGGGCTACTACACCGCGCAAATCGCTGAAGCGTTACCCAATGCCGATGGTTATGCCCTGGACATCTCCCGAGAGGCGGTCAAGCGTGCCTGCAAACGCAACCCACAACTGACCTGGTTGATCGCCAGCATGGCCCGCGTGCCCTTGGCGGACGGCTGCTGTCAGTTCCTGGCCAGCGTGTTCAGCCCGCTGGACTGGCAGGAAGCCAAGCGTTTACTCAGTCCCGGTGGCGGCCTGATGAAAGTCGGCCCCACCGCCGGCCATCTGATGGAATTGCGCGAACGCCTGTACGACGAAGTTCGCCAGTACACCGATGACAAGCACCTGGCCCTGGTGCCTTCGGGCATGGCGCTCGATCACAGCGAAACCCTCGAATTCAAGCTGACGCTCGACAGCGGCCAGGACCGCGCCAACCTGCTGGCCATGACGCCCCACGGCTGGCGTGCCAGTTCCGAACGCCGTGCCAGCGTGATCGAGCAGGCCGAGCCGTTCGAAGTCACGGTGTCGATGCGCTACGATTATTTCGTTCTTCAATAACCCTTTTGTTTCCGGGCCCGGGCAACCGTCCGGGGCCAGTTAAATCCGCGAATGGATTTTTCAAGACCGCAGTGAGGACATCCATGCGCCAACCCGATATCGAGATTTACCTCAAGGACGCCGACGTCGACCACAAGGCCATCGCCGCCTGGCTCGGCCAGGCCCTGGGCCCATGCAGCGAATGGGTACAGAAAGGCCAGACCTACAAGTGCAAGGCCGGCAGCATCCCGGTGACCTGGCTGCCCAAGGCCGTGGGCAAATGGAACAGCCTGTACCTGGAAAGTGACCAGACCCCGTGGGAAGACGACATCGCCTGCGCCCGCGCCGCCTTCGCCGCCCTGAATGTCGAAGTGCGCTGCGCGCCTGGGTCGTGGGTGGAAGAAGAAGGTGAAGAATCGGCGGATCGCTGGATTCGCATCAGCGCCGATGGGGAAGAAGAGATTACCTGGAAGACGGCGTAACGCCCGTCTCAGCCTCAGCCTAGATCCAACTGTGGGAGAGCGAGCCTGCTCGCGATAGTGGTGTGACAGTCGATTAGGTATCGCCCGATACACCGCTATCGCGAGCAGGCTCGCTCCCACAGTGGTCTTCATGGTGACTGCAAGGGCGGGTTACAACCCCACCACATCCTCAGCCTGCAAGCCCTTCTGCCCTTCCACAACCGCGTACTCGACCTGCTGGCCTTCGGTCAGTGAACGGTGGCCTTCGCCACGAATGGCGCGGTAATGCACGAACACATCCGCGCCGCCTTCACGCTGGATGAAGCCGTAGCCCTTGGCGTCGTTGAACCACTTCACACTGCCGGTTTCCCGTGCTGCCATGATGCTCACTCCCATTTTTATTTTTTTAAGTCGGCTTTTCGAAGGAAAGCCGTACGAACGTTAGCTGCCGTCCAGCCGTCCAAAGGTGGCCGTGGCAGTCACTGGCCGAGTATATGACACACGTAAAAACTCTCAACTGACTTTACTTCGGTGCTTTTTTGCCGATTTTCGATGAATCCGGCACACTAGCCAGCCCGAGCAGCCGCTCGGTTTTATCCACTCATGCAGAAGCCGTATGACCCGCTCCCCGTTCCGCCGTCTTGTGTTTGGCACCCTGCGCCGACTGTTGTACCTCTGGGTTCGCTCCGAGACCATCAACCAGTCGTCCTTCACCCTCAACCTCGACCGCAGTCGTCCGGTGTTCTACGTCCTGCAAGATCCTTCGCTCACCGACCTGGCGGTGCTCGACACCGAATGCACCAAGGCTGGCCTGCCCCGTCCGGTGCTGCCAGTCTCGGTGGGTAACCTGCTGGAACCGGCGGCGTTTTTCTACCTGACGCCAGCACCGGACTGGATCGGGCGCCAGGACAAGCGCGGCGCGCCACCGACCCTGACGCGGCTGGTCAATGCCCTGACCCACAACGCCGCCGAAGATGCACAGATCATCCCGGTCAGCGTGTTCTGGGGACAGTCGCCCGACAGCGAATCGAGCCCCTGGAAGCTGTTGTTCGCCGACAGCTGGGCCGTCACCGGGCGTCTGCGCCGCCTGTTGAGCATCATGATCCTGGGACGCAAGACCCGCGTGCAGTTCTCCGCGCCGATCCATCTGCGCGAACTGATCGAACACGACAAGGGCCACGAACGCACCGTGCGCATGGCCCAGCGGATCCTGCGGGTGCACTTCCGCAATTTGAAAGCAGCGGTCATCGGCCCGGACATTTCCCACCGCCGCAACCTGGTCAAGGGCCTGCTGAACCAGCCACTGGTCAAGCAGGCGATTGCCGAGGAAGCCGAGCGGGAAAAAATCTCCGCGGAAAAAGCCAAGGCCCAGGCCCTGCGCTACGGCAACGAGATCGCCTCGGACTACACCTACACCGCGATCCGGTTCCTGGAAGTGGTGCTGAGCTGGTTCTGGAACAAAATCTACGACGGCATCAAGGTCAACCACATCGAAGGCGTGCAGAACATCGCCCAGGGCCACGAAGTCATCTACGTGCCGTGCCACCGCAGTCACATCGACTACCTGCTGCTGTCGTATCTGCTGTTTCGCAACGGCCTGACCCCACCGCACATCGCCGCCGGCATCAACCTCAACATGCCGGTGATCGGCGGCCTGCTGCGCCGTGGCGGGGCGTTCTTCATGCGCCGCACCTTCAAGGGCAACCCGCTCTACACCGCCGTGTTCAACGAATACCTGCACACGCTGTTCACCAAAGGCTTCCCGGTGGAGTACTTCGTCGAGGGCGGTCGCTCGCGCACCGGGCGCATGCTGCAACCCAAGACCGGCATGCTCGCCATCACCTTGCGCAGCTTCCTGCGCTCTTCGCGCATGCCCATCGTCTTCGTGCCGGTCTACATCGGTTATGAGCGTGTACTCGAAGGCCGTACCTACCTGGGCGAATTGCGCGGGGCCAGCAAGAAAAAGGAATCGATCTTCGACATCTTCAAGGTCATCGGCGCCCTCAAGCAACGCTTCGGCCAGGTGGCGGTGAACTTCGGCGAACCGATCAAGCTGGCGGAATTCCTCGACGGTGAACATCCGGATTGGCGCCAACAGGAACTGGGCCCGCAATTCAAACCGGCCTGGCTCAACGCGACCACCCACCGCCTCGGCGAGCGCGTGGCCCGACATCTGAACGAGGCCGCGGCCATCAACCCGGTCAACCTCGTCGCCCTGGCGCTGCTGTCAACCAGTCGCCTAGCCCTGGACGACCGCGCCATGGCCCGGGTGTTGGACCTGTACCTGGCGCTGCTGCGAAAAGTCCCGTACTCGCCCCACACCACCCTGCCCGAAGGCGATGGCCAGGCGCTGATCGAGCACGTGAAGGGCATGGACCTGCTGTCGGAACAGAGTGATGCCCTGGGCAAGATTCTGTACCTGGACGAGCAGAACGCGGTACTGATGACCTACTACCGCAACAACGTGCTGCACATCTTCGCCCTGCCGGCGTTGCTGGCGAGTTTCTTCCAGAGCAGCTCGCGCATGAGCCGTGAACAGATCCTGCGCTACACCCATGCGCTGTACCCGTACCTGCAATCGGAGTTGTTCATTCGCTGGTCGCTGGAAGAACTGGATGGCGTGGTCGACCAGTGGCTCGAAGCGTTCGTCGAACAGGGCCTGCTGCGTTTCGAAAACGACCTGTACCTGCGTCCGGCGCCGAGCTCGCGGCACTTCGTGCTGCTGACCCTGCTGTCCAAAAGCATCGCCCAGACCTTGCAGCGCTTCTACATGACCGTCTCGCTACTGCTCAACAGCGGCCAGAACACCATCAGCGCCGAAGAACTGGAGGACCTCTGCACCGTCATGGCCCAGCGCCTGTCGATCCTGCATGGCCTGAACGCGCCGGAGTTCTTCGACAAGAGCCTGTTCCGCCACTTCATCCAGACGATGCTGGACCTCGATGTGCTGCGCCGCGACGAAGCCGGCAAACTCAGCTACCACGAGCTGCTGGGCGAACTGGCCGAAGGCGCGGCCAAGCGGGTGCTGCCGGCGGAAATTCGCCTGTCGATCCGCCAGGTGGCGCTGCATCGCAGTGAAGATGCGGCGGAGGTCGCCGCCAGTCCTGGCGTTTGAAACTTTCCGATCACTCACCCAGAACCATGGAGCGGTTTCGGTGAGCTGATGGGGGCATCAAGGAACTTACTCCGACGCTGCGCAGCGGCTAAAGCGACGTCAAACGAAGAAAAGACCTACAGAGAACTTTGGAGCAGGCTTCTAGGATGAGGCCACGTCAATGTCGACGTACTGAAAAGGAATTCAGCATGAATATCATCACGTTAACCATGCAACTGCCCGAAGGCCATCAACTTCCCGAAGCCGGCCGCACCGAAGTCAGTGTTCTAAATGCAGCCGGTGCGCAGATCAGCGTCAGCGGCGGCCAGGGCTCCAACGTGGCACCCAAGGAACCGGGGGCCCAGCAGCCTTGGCAATATCGCTTTCTTGTCGATTCCAAGACGACGCGTGTAGGGGAAGAGCTCCTGGTAAAGGCACGAGTGTACCGAGCCGACACCGCTCTTTTTCTTGAGGCCGAACAGGCCTTCACCTGGGATGGCGGCAATCAACACGTTGACATCCCCCTGAGCCTGGCGCCAGCATCGCTGGCTGAAACTGTTCAAGCGCCCGCGTTCGGCTCCTGAGCCGCAACGTTGCGAATGGGTGCTTGGACGCAAACCCGCTAAATGCCCATTGACGCCTGTGTGTTGCTGGCGTCAATGGGCAAGGTGCTTCCAATGAAAAAAATAGCTCTGCTTGCATCCATGGCGTTACTGGCCGCTTGCCAATCGGCAACGCCACCCTCCACCACCGCATCCCTGGATGGCGAAGTGTTCTACCTGCAACGCATCGCCCTGCCGCCCAACGCTACCTTGAGCGTGAGCCTGCAGGACGTTTCCCTGGCCGATGCCCCCGCCGTGGTGCTCGATGAGCAGAGCGGCCCGATCAAAGGCCAGGTCCCGCTGCCGTTCCACCTCAGTTATGATCCCGCCCAGGTCAAGCCCGGCCATCGTTATGCCGTGAGCGCCCGCATCGAAGTGGACGGCCAGTTGATGTTCATCACTACCGAACAGCACGCCGTACAACTCGATGGCAAGGATCCGCAGCCGTTGAAGGTCCGCGTCAACGCCGCACGCTGATCGCTTTTTCCAAATTTCTTCAAGGACGCCATCATGCTTCGCTCTACCCTCCGTTTCACCGGCCTGTGCGCAGGCCTGTTGATCTGCGCCAATGCCATGGCCCTGTCCCTGGGCGACCTGTCGCAAAAAGACGCCGCGGGCGGCCTCAAGGATGCCTTGACCCAAGGCGCACAGGTTGCGGTCAAGCAACTGGGTACACCCGGCGGCTTCAGCAACAACCCGGATGTGAAGATCGAACTGCCAGGCAAGCTGGGCAAAGTCGCCAGCAAGATGAAAGCCTTCGGCATGGGAGACCAGGTCGATCAATTGGAAACCAGCATGAACCAGGCCGCCGAAGCCGCCGTGGTCCAGGCCCAGCCGATCCTGGTCAATGCCGTGAAGAACATGAGCGTGGACGATGCCAAGGGGATCTTGAGCGGCGGTAACGACTCGGCGACGCAATACCTGAACAAGAGCAGTCGCGAACAGATCCGCGCCAAGTTCCTGCCCATCGTCAAGCAAGCCACCGACAAGGTCGGCCTGGCGCAGAAGTACAACGCCTTCGCCGGCCAGGCCGCGACCTTCGGCGTGCTCGACACCAAAAGCGCCAACATCGAAAACTACGTGACCGAGCAGGCGCTGGACGGATTGTTTGAGATGATCGGCAAGCAGGAAGCCGCCATTCGCCAGAACCCGGCAGCTGCAGCGACCAGTTTGGCGAAGAAGGTTTTCGGTACGCTCTAGGATTGCGCGCAAAACACCTGTGGGAGCGAGCCTGCTCGCGATTGCGGTATCAGCCATAGCATCTCTGTTGGCTGTTACATCGCTATCGCGAGCAGGCTCGCTCCCACATTTGATCTTCAGTGTTATCCGAATCGCGTCAAGTCTTCTTGACCCTGAACCACGCCGCATACAACGCCGGCAGGAACAACAGCGTCAACGCCGTCGCCACGATCAAGCCCCCCATGATTGCCACGGCCATCGGCCCGAAGAATAGGCTGCGCGACAGCGGGATCATGGCCAGCACCGCCGCCAGCGCGGTGAGTACGATCGGGCGGAAGCGGCGGACCGTCGCTTCGATGATCGCCTGCCAGGGCGACAGCCCCGCCTTGATGTCCTGTTCGATCTGGTCCACCAGGATCACCGAGTTGCGCATGATCATCCCCGACAGCGCGATAGTGCCGAGCATGGCGACGAAACCGAACGGCTGGCGGAACACCAGCAGGAACAGGGTGACGCCGATCAGCCCCAAGGGCGCGGTGAGAAACACCATGGCCGTGCGCGAGAAGCTGCGCAGCTGCAGCATCAGCAACGTCAACACCACCACGATGAACAGCGGCACACCGGCATTCACCGATTTCTGGCCGCGAGCCGAATCCTCTACTGTACCGCCCACCTCGAGCAAGTAACCGGACGGCAGTTCGGCACGAATCGGGTCCAGGGTCGGGAAGATCTGCTGCACCAGGGTCGCCGGTTGCTCCTTGCCATAGATATCGGCCCGTACGGTCACGCTCGGCAGACGGTTGCGGTGCCAGATCACCCCCTCTTCGAAACCGTATTCCAAGGTCGCGATCTGCGACAGGGCAACGCTCCTGCCGTTGTCGGTCGGCACCGCCAGGCTCGACAGCAATGACAATTCGGTGCGCTCATGCACCGTGCCGCGCAGCAGGATTTCGATCAGCTCATTGTCTTCGCGATACTGGCTGACGCTGGAGCCCGTGAGGGAGCTGCGCAGGAAACTCGCCAGATTGGCGGTGCTGACACCCAGGGCCCGGGCACGGTCCTGGTCGACGTTCAGGTACACCACCTTGCTCGGCTCTTCCCAGTCCAGATGCACATTGGCCACGTAAGGGTTTTCTCGAACTTTCGTCGCCACTTTGCGTGCCAGGGCCCGGACCACTTCGATGTGTTCACCAGTAACGCGGAACTGCACCGGGTAGCCGACCGGCGGGCCGTTTTCCAGGCGTGTGACCCGCGAGCGCAGGGTCGGGAACTGTTCGTTCAGGGTAGTGATCAGCCAACTGCGCAACGGCTCGCGATCTTCGATGGTCTTGGCCAGCACCACGAACTGGGCGAAGCTGGACGCTGGCAGTTGTTGATCCAGCGGCAGGTAGAAACGCGGTGAACCGGTGCCGACATAAGCCACGTAATTGTCGATGCCGGCGTGGTCCTTGAGCAGCGCTTCAAGGCGCTTGACCTGCTCGGCGGTGTTGCTCAGGGAGGCACCTTCCTGCAGTTTCAGGTCCACCATCAACTCCAGCCGTCCCGACGCCGGGAAGAATTGCTGCGGCACGAAACGGAACAACACCACCGAGCCCACGAACAACAGCACGGTCAGGGTGAGGACGGTTTTGCGACGACGCACGCACCACTCCACCATCCGCCGGACACGCTGATAAAACGGCGTGCCGTAAGGGTCGGTCTGGCCGTCAGCCGTGCCATGTTTGGCCGCGTGAATTTTCGCCAGGTCCGGCAGGAGTTTTTCCCCCAGGTACGGCACAAACACCACGGCAGCCACCCAGGACGCCAGCAATGCCAAGGTCACGACCTGGAAAATCGAACGGGTGTACTCGCCGGTGCCCGATTGCGCGGTGGCGATCGGCAAGAACCCCGCCGCCGTGATCAACGTACCGGTGAGCATCGGGAACGCCGTGCTGGTCCACGCAAAACTGGCGGCCTTGATCCGGTCGAAGCCCTGCTCCATCTTGATCGCCATCATCTCCACCGCGATGATCGCATCGTCCACCAGCAGCCCCAGCGCCAGTACCAGCGCGCCGAGGGAAATCTTGTGCAGGCCGATCCCCAGGTAATACATCGCCGCGAAGGTCATCGCCAGCACCAGCGGAATCGCCAGGGCCACCACCATCCCGGTGCGCAGGCCCAGGGAGAAGAAGCTCACCAGCAATACAATCGTCAGCGCTTCCACCAGCACCTGGACGAACTCACCGACCCCGGTCTTCACCGCCGCCGGCTGGTCCGACACCTTGCGCAATTGCATGCCGGCCGGGAGCGTATCCTGGATACGGGCAAAATCGACCTCAAGGGCCTTGCCCAGGACCAGGATGTCACCACCGTCCTTCATCGCCACGGCCAGGCCGATGGCGTCTTCGCCCATGAAACGCATGCGTGGCGCCGGTGGGTCGTTGAAACCCCGGCGCACATCCGCCACATCACTGATACGGAACGTACGATCGGCGACCCGGATCGGGAAGTTGCGGATCTCTTCCACGCTCTGGAAATTCCCCGAAACCCGTAGCTGCAATCGCTCGCTGTCGGTTTCGAAGAAGCCCGCGGTCGATACCGCATTCTGCTCCTCCAGGGCCTGCTGTACCGCCGCCAAGGGCAGGCCAAGGGTCGCCAGCTTCACGTTCGACAGCTCGATCCAGATCTTCTCGTCCTGCAAACCGATCAGTTCGACCTTGCCCACGTCCTTGACCCGCTGCAGCTGGATCTGGATGCGATCGGCGTAGTCCTTGAGCACGGCGTAGTCGAAACCATCGCCGGTCAAGGCGTAGATATTGCCGAAGGTAGTCCCGAACTCATCGTTGAAAAATGGCCCCTGGATACCTGGCGGCAAGGTATGGCGGATGTCACTGATCTTCTTGCGGATCTGGTACCACAGCTCCGGGATCTGCGCCGAATGCAGGGAGTCGCGCGCCATGAAAGTCACTTGGGACTCCCCCGGCCGGGAGAACGAAACGATCCTTTCGTAATCGCCGGTTTCCATCAGCTTCTTTTCGATGCGCTCAGTGACCTGGCGCGAGACTTCCTCGGCCGTGGCGCCCGGCCAGTTGGTACGGATCACCATGGCCTTGAAAGTGAATGGCGGGTCTTCGCTCTGGCCGAGCTTGGTGTAGGAAAGCGCGCCAACGATGGCCAGCAACAGCATCAGGAACAGTACGATCTGGCGGTTGCGCAGCGCCCATTCGGAAAGATTGAAACCCATCGTGGATTACTCCTTCGCCGTCAGGTTGACCACGCGGTTGGAGCGATCCACCGGCCGCACCTGCTGGCCGTCGAGGAGCACATGCACGCCGGCCGCCACCACCCAGTCGTCGGGGCTGAGGCCTTCAAGCACCGGAACGGTCTTTTCGCCGAAAGCGCCGACCCGGACCGGGACCTTTTTCAGCGTGTTGTCGGCGTTGACGACCCAGACATAGGTCGCGCCATTTTCAGCCGTCAGGGCCGACAACGGCACCGACAGCGGCACCTTGTCGGCGGTCTGGATAAATACCCGGGCACTCTGGCCCAGCTCGGCCGGAACACTGCCGGCAGTGAAGGCCACCCGGGCGGCGAAGGTACGGGACCTGGGGTCGGCGGCCGGCGACAGTTCGCGAATGCGTCCGCTGAAACGCTGGTTGGGCTGGCTCCACAGTTCGACCGAAACCGGCTGGCCGATCTTGAACCGGCCAAACCCCTGTTCCGGGAGGCTGATCAACACTTCACGCTCGCCATCGGTGGCCAGGGTGAAGACGGTTTGCCCGGCCGACACCACCTGCCCAACCTCCACCGAACGCCGGGCGACCACGCCATCCTGGGGCGCACGCAGCACCGAATAACTGGCCTGGTTGTTGGCGACATCGAACTCGGCCTTGATCTGCTTGAGCCGCGCAGTGCCTGAGCGGTAAAGGTTTTCGGCGTTGTCGTACTGGGAACGGCTGACCATCTGCCGCTCCATCAAGGTCTTGTAGCGATCACGCTCGGCGCGGACCAGGTTCAGGTTGGCCTCGGCGGCGGCGACCTGGGCACGGGTCGCTTCCAGTTGCAGGCGCACATCCTCGGGATCGAGTTCGGCCAGCGGTTGATTGGCCTTGACCCGCTGCCCCTCTTCGACCAGCCGTCGGCTCACCTTGCCGCCAATGCGAAAGGCCAGGTCGGGCTCGAATCGGGCCCGCACTTCGCCAGGGTAACTGTCCATCGCCTGGGCCGACGGCTCGGGCTTGACCACCATGGCAGGGCGCACGGCGACGGGCACCGGCTCGTCATGACCGCACGCAGACAATAAAAAAGCCAGGGTGACTGGCACGGCGAGGGGCAGGGCATAGCGGAACATGGCGAGTGACCTTTCGCTAATGGTGCTTGGAATAATTATACTGACGAGTATGTTATTAATAGCAAACTCACCAGTCCAGTATTAAAGCGAAGAAATGTCGAACAATCTTTCCCCCCCCAGCGGCCCCGGTCGCCCGAAGGATCTGGCCAAGCGCCAGGCCATTCTCGACGCAGCGAAACGCCTGTTCGTGAGCATGGGTTACGCCAGCACCAGCATGGACGCCGTCGCCACCGAGGCGGGGGTGTCGAAGCTGACCGTCTATAGCCACTTCACCGATAAGGAAACGCTGTTTTCCGCTGCCGTGATCGCCAAGTGCGAAGAACAGGTGCCGCCGCTGTTTTTCGAATGGCCGGACGGCGTTCTGATCGAACACGTGTTGCTGAACATTGCCCGTGGTTTTCACCAGCTCGTCAGCAGCGAGGAATCGGTGAACCTGCATCGGGTGATCATGGCCCTGGGTAGCCAGGATCCGAAACTCTCGGCGATTTTCTACGAAGCCGGCCCGCAGCGGATGCTCTCAGGCATGGAACGCCTGTTGACCAAGGTCAACCAGAGCGGCGCCCTGAGCATCGACAAACCGCGCAATGCCGCCGAGCATTTCTTCTGTCTGATCAAGGGCGCGGCGAACTTTCGCCTATTGTATGGCTGCGGCGCGCCACTGGAGCCTGAAGCGGCCGAGAGTCATGTACAGGAAGTGGTGGGGTTGTTTATGCGGGCTTATCGGCCTTAGCTCGACCAATGGCCCTTCGCTAGCTGGAAGGGCCTCATCGCGAGCAGGCTCGCTCCCACAGTTTGATCGAGAAGGCTCACAGAGTCTGTGTTCACCAGCGATTCCTGTGGGAGCGAGCCTGCTCGCGATGCAGGCGCCGCGGTCTCAGGCCTTGAGCGCTTTCTTCGGGTAGATGTCGTAGCGACTGGACTTGCCATCGAGCCCATGGCTCGGCTTCGGCCCTTCGATGCACGGGGCCTTGCGCGGACGCTTGACCACCACCCGGTGAGTCGCCAGCGCCAGGGCCGCGGCGAGCAGCGCCGGGGCGTCCGGGTCATCGCCCACCAGGGGCCGGAACAGGCGCATTTCCTTCTTCACCAGGGCGGTTTTCTCACGATGGGGAAACATCGGGTCCAGGTAGATCACCTGGGGCGGTTCGCCTTCCCAGTTGCGCATCACTTCGATGGAGTTGCCCTGGAGCAAACGCATGCGCGCCACGATCGGCGCCACGTCGAAGTCTTCCGCCCCACGGGCCAGGCCATCCTCCAGCAGGGCCCCGATCAGCGGTTGACGCTCGATCAGGCTCATTTCGCAGCCCAGGCTGGCCAGCACGAACGCGTCCTTGCCCAACCCGGCCGTGGCATCCAGCACCCGCGGGCGCACACCCTGGGCGACCCCGACGGCCTTGGCGATCATCTGACCACTGCCACCGCCGTACAACCGACGATGAGCCGCCCCGCCCTCGACGAAGTCCACCCGCACCGGTCCTGGCGCGTCCGGGCCCAGTTGCTGCAGTTGCAGGCCCTGCTCGCCGACCTGCAAGGCAAACTCGCCATCGTCCACCTGCAAAGGCAGGCCAAGCCGCTGCGCCCAACGCTCGGCCTGCGGCTGGAAGGCCGGGGCCAGGGCTTCGACATGGATGCGGCAGGCCACAGGTTGCTCACTCATGAAAAACACGCTCAAAAAATTAATGATCGGCAAAAATGGCCGATAACAAAGGTGAACGGCATTTTGCCAGAGCTGAGCGTCGACCGAGAAAAATGTCAGACATTCAATCCACATCGATAGGCGTTATCTCCCCTTACGGCGATTACAGCCTGCGTAACACCCAAGCGCTGAGCGGCGTCAGTCACCTGTGGCAGGACTTTTTTGCCCGGGCCCTGGCCGATCAACTGGGGGATAACGCACCGGCGCCTGGCAGCTACCAGCCAGTGGCCCTCGATGAGGCTGTTGAACCGACCCTCGGCGCTGAGCTGCTGGAGCACATCGTCAGCCAACGCACCTGCGAAGTGACCGAAACACCGGTCAAGCCGCCTGAGCCGTTGTTCCTGCCCATCGCCGAATTCGAACTCGACCTGCTGGACAAGCCCTTCCCGCCCTTCCCAGAGGAAGAAATCGCTGCCCAGCAAAAACAGCAGACCTTCGAGAGCAACTGGGTTCGCCCACTCGTCCTCGCCGCTGGCCAACCGCTGCCGGAACCCGGCCCGGCACCGCAACCGCGCCCATTGCACCTGCCGATTGCCGAGTTCGAACTCGACCTGCTGGACAAGCCGTTCCCGCCCTTCCCGGAAGAGGAATTGGTGGCGCAACAGAAGCAACTGGACTTCGACATCCGCTGGGCACGCCCGATCGTGCTGCAGAACCTGCGTATCGCCGCCTGACCCGCTCAGGACACTAGCGGCAGATCCACCATGGACCCACATCCAGATGAAAATGGTTGCGGTGCGCCGCGTTGTAATCCGGACTCAAGACCACACTGAACATATCGCAGGCGCCATCGCGGGCCTGGCGTAGAAACCGTGCATCGGCATTGTCCTTGGGCCAGTCCCTGAGCACGCTGACCGTGCGGCCATCGGCCAGGCGAAACCCGGCGATGTCCAACGCACTGGCGGTAGCATGCTGGCTGCGCGCGCCGCTCTCACGCCCGTACATGTTGCGGCAGGCGAAACTGCCCAGGTGATCGACCCGCGTCACTTTCTGCCCGTAGACCGCCATTGCCGCCGGCTGCAACCCATGGCGCTCGAACAGCGCGAACGCTACCGCCAACGGGCAACTGGCGAGGAAACTGCTGCTCAGCGCCACCTCACCGCCCTGCACCCTCAGCACGTTGGTCAGCGGGCACGTCGAATTGGCGCCGCTGTCCGCCTGGCGAGCGGTGCGCAGCCCCGAGGTGGCGAGGGCCTGATCGCACAGCTGCGGGTCGTTGCGCAGGGCCATGAGCTTGAAGCGGGTCAGCAGGTTGGGCGCGAGATTGACGTCCAGGGGCGCCCAGGGATTCCATTGCGGCGGCAGCGCCACCCAACCGCGCCATACCCCCAGCCCTGCGAAACCAACAATCAGTGCCACTACCGCAAGAGCTTTCCAAAACCGCACGACAATGCCTCGGGCATCAACCCTTGAATAATTGATTGGCCTGCTTGAACGGCATCGAGCGGCGGGTGAAAGTGAACGTGCCCTGTTGCTGGATTTCCTCGGCGGCGCGGAAGAACTCACCATACGCGGCCAGGGCCAACGCCGATCCAACGCTGATGCGCTTGACGCCCAATTCGCTCAACTGCGCGACGGACAGGTCCAGCGCCCCGGACATCAGCACGTTCACCGGTTTCGGCGCCACGGCCCGCACCACCGCAAGTACTTGTTCGGCGCTGCTCAGCCCCGGGGCGTACAACACGTCGGCCCCCGCGTCCGCGAAGGCCTTCAGGCGGCCAATGGTGTCATCCAGGTCCGGATTGCCGTGCAGGAAGTTTTCCGCCCGGGCCGTCAGCAGGAAGGGATACGGCAAACCGCGTACGGCGTCGGCAGCGGCCTTGACCCGCGCCACGGCATGTTCGAAGCAATAGATCGGGCTGTCTTCGCGCCCCGTGGCATCCTCGATCGAACCACCCACCGCACCGGCCTTCGCCGCACGGAGCAAGTTACGCGCACACTCCTCGGGCGCATCGGCAAAACCGTTCTCCAGATCGACGGCCACCGGCAGATCAGTAGCGGCCACAATCGCTCGCACGTTAGCCAATGTGTCATCCAGGCCCAGTGCACCATCGGGCCGTCCCAAGGAAAAGGCATGGCCGGCACTGGTGGTCGCCAGGGCTTCAAAGCCGAGGCTGGCCAGCATTTTGGCCGAACCGGCATCCCATGGGTTGGGAATGACAAAAGCCCCTTCGCGTTCGTGCAAGGCCTTGAACGCCTGGGCTCGACGGGTTTGCGCATCCATGAGTTCGCTCCTGAGCAGAGAGGAAGTGGCCTCAGAGCAAACCCAGTTGCTCGGCGGCGGGCTCTCTATATAGCTCAGGCAGGGCCGGCAAGCCAGGCAATCGACGCATCAATCGGCTGTGGAAGTGTTGCGCGAGCCGGGCCGCCAGCAGGTTGTCGGCGGTGTGCAGGAAAATATAGGGCGTGCGCCCTTCTTCGATCCACCCGGCGATTTTTTCCACCCAGGGCGTCAGGAACGGCTCGTTGGCCTCCAGCACCGGATGGCCGATGAAGCGCACTTGCGGACATTGGGTGAACGCCGCAGGCCGGGGCGGTACCCGGGGCTTTTTCGATTGTGCGTGGAGCACGGCGGGATCGGGCGAAGTGCAACTGAACAAGGCCCGGGGATCGAGGCAGATGCGTTCGACACCGCGATCGAGCAACAGGCGATTGAGACGTCGTTCGGCATCGCCCTTGGCGAAGAACTCATCATGACGGACCTCCACGGCCAAGGGCTGCTGCAAGGCGTCGATGAACCCCGCCAGCTCCGGCAACCGATTCGGGGTAAAGGCCTTGGACAGTTGCAGCCAGTACGGCGAGACACGCTCGCCCAAAGGACTGAGCAGTTGCAGGAAGGTTTCGGTGGCCGTCAGGCGCTCACGCAAATCACCGTTGTGGCTGATGTCACCGGGAAACTTGGCGGTGAAGCGAAAGTGCTCGGGCATGGTTTCTGCCCACCGCTGCACGACGGCCGCAGACGGGCTGGCGTAGAAGGTCGTATTGCCTTCCACGGCATTGAACACTTGGCAATAGAGATTCAGGAAGTCGGTGCTTTTGGCGTCCTGGGGATAAAGATAATCGCGCCAGGCGTTTTCGCTCCAGGAGGGGCAGCCCAGGTAGTAAGGCAATACCATCAGATGTAGAGATCGAGTCCCAGCACTTCCATATCCCAATCGACGAAACCGGCGGTGCTCAGGTAGCTGGCCAGGGCCGTGGCGACACTGCGGCTCATCGCACGGTGATAAAGCATGTCTTGCTGACGGGCGGGAAGATTGCTCAGGCGTTGCGCGGAGGCTTTGGCGGCACGGGCGGCCAGTTGCTCTTCAGACGGAAACTCCAGTTCGCCATCGATATCATCGAAGGACTCCTGCTCAGCGATTTTGCCTGCACGAGGCTTGCGCTTGATGGGGTAGGACTGGGATGAAACGCCGTCTATACGCATAACAGAATGCTCGGTATCAATGATGGCAATTTAGCGGCACTTTCGCAGCCGCGCAAATGCGCAAGTGATAACTAGAACACATAAAGCCTAAAAGGTTTAAAAACGGGCTGAAAAAGTGACGACTGGCAATATCAGGCGTGACTTTTGGGTGAGGAAATGACTTTTTAAGCGGAATGATTTTGTTGGAGGGCGACTGACTTGGGGGCTGAGGGTGGGGAATGCCTTTGTGGCGAGGGGATTTATCCCCGCTGGGTGCGAAGCGCCCCCCCGACATCTATGTGCCATGCACACATGGCGAGTGCTACGCACTCGAGCGGGGATAAATCCCCTCGCCACAGTGTGCTCACTTGAGAAATGGGGTGAGGTTTTTTACCGCTCGGACTTGGGCGTTGCGACCTTGTCCCGCAGGTACACCGGTTGCGCATCGTCAGCCCGGATGGCTTCGCCACGCGCCCAGGCGAAGCGGGCCAGGGTTAGCAGGTCTTCGGCATGGGGCAGCATCGAGGCGTCCTGGCCGGTCAGGCTGACGGCAATCCGCTCGCCATAACCCCAACCGGTACCGGCGCCGAACCAGTCACCGTCGGCCCCGCTCGGCAAAGCCGCGGCTTCGGGTGGCAGTACTGCCTCAGCACCGACCAGGCGCATCTCACCGTCGGTTTCGCGATAGCAGCCCCAATACACCTCGTCCATGCGCGCATCGATGGCCGCCGCGACTTGGCGCGCTCCCTGTTCGCGCAAGGCACGCTGGGCCAGCACCGCCAGGTTCGACACCGGCAACACCGGCCGCTCCAACGCAAACGCCAGCCCCTGCACCACACCAATGGCGATGCGCACGCCGGTGAAAGCCCCCGGCCCGCGGCCAAAAGCAATCGCGTCCACGGCCTGCAAGGTCGTCCCGGCATCGCTGAGCAATTGCTGGATCATCGGCAACAGCTTCTGCGCGTGCAGGCGCGGGATCACCTCGTAATGGCTCGTGACCGTGCCGTCGTGCAGCAAGGCAACGGAGCAAGCTTCAGTCGCGGTGTCCAGGGCCAGCAAGGTACTCATCGATGTGTCCGTAAATCAGGTGGAAAAAAGTGCGCCAGTATAAACAACTACGGCCCGCAAGCGGGCCGTAGTTAGTGCAACTGATCAGACTTTTCAGCTCAAGGCTGCAAGCACCTTGGCAGTGATCGCTTCAACCGAACCGACGCCTTCGATATGGCTGTACTTCGGCTTGCCATTGGCAGCCGACAGTTTCTGGTAGAAATCCACCAGCGGCTTGGTCTGGGAATGGTAGACCGACAGGCGATGACGCACGGTTTCTTCGGTGTCGTCCTTGCGCTGCACCAGGTCTTCACCCGTCACATCGTCCTTGCCTTCGGTTTTCGGCGGGTTATAGACGGTGTGGTAAACACGACCGGATGGCTCATGAACGCGTCGACCGGCGATACGCTGGACGATTTCCTCGTCTTCGACGGCGATTTCAACCACCGCATCGAGCTCGACACCAGCAGTCACCAGGGCTTCGGCCTGGGGAATGGTGCGCGGGAAACCGTCGAACAGGAACCCCTTGGCGCAGTCGGGCTGAGCGATGCGATCCTTGACCAGGGCAATGATCAGGTCATCCGACACGAGGCCGCCGGCATCCATGATGCTCTTGGCCTTGACGCCCAGCTCGGTGCCCGCCTTGACTGCGGCACGCAGCATGTCGCCAGTGGAAATTTGCGGGATACCGAATTTCTCGGTGATGAACTTTGCCTGAGTACCTTTACCGGCCCCGGGAGCTCCCAGCAGAATGACGCGCATCGATGTGCTCCTCAATTTTTTTATGTAAACGCTCGGATTCGCCTCGTGGGGCCAATCGCGGAAAACAGGATCGTGACCGCCCAAACGGCCAAAGGCTGATCAAGATACACAGCAGGCCCGACCCACACAAGCCGCCGAAAGTCGGAGGAACCCGCGCCCGATACGACCTTCGGAGGGGGTAGCGAGAGTCGCAACCGGGCAACAAACTGTCGCCTGGCCGACCTGCTCCCTCCCCCACCGGACAACGCCCGGGAACGCCGGGCGAGCCGTTTCGGTGCGCTGCCTAACCTTAGCCGGTATTGCGCAAACCGGCGGCAATCCCCGCCACAGACACCAGCAACGCCTGTTCCACGGGGCTGCCCTGGGCCCCATCCTGTTGCCGCGAGCGTGCCAACAGTTCGGCTTGCAACAGGTGCAGCGGGTCAAGGTAGGTGTTGCGCAGGCGAATGAATTCCAGCGTGGCTGGGCTATGTGCCAGTAGTTGCGACTGACCGGTCAACCCCAGGACCACGGAACAGGCCTGCGACAATAGGTCGCGTAAATGCGCACCCAAAGATAGGAGCCCCGGCTCCACCAGACGCTCGTCGTAGGAGCGGGCAATGTCGGCGTCAGCCTTGGCCAGCACCATCTCCAGCATATCGATGCGGGTACGGAAGAACGGCCATTGTTCGCGCATCTGCCCCAGCAACTCACCTTCGCCGCGCTCCAGAGCCTTGCTCAGCGCGGTTTCCCAGCCGAGCCAGGCCGGCAGCATCAGGCGGGTCTGGGTCCAGCCGAAGATCCACGGGATCGCCCGCAGGCTTTCGATACCGCCGGCGCGACGCTTGGCCGGACGGCTGCCCAGGGGCAGGCGCCCCAGTTCCTGCTCCGGCGTGGACTGGCGGAAGTACTCGACGAATTGCGGATTTTCCCGCACCACGGCGCGGTAGGCACTGACGCCGTCGGCCGCCAGTTCGTCCATCAGGTGTCGCCATTGGGGCGTGGGTGGCGGCGGTGGCAGCAGCGTCGCTTCAAGCACTGCGGCGAGATAAAGATTGAGGTTCTGTTCGGCGATGTCCGGCAGGCCGAATTTGAAACGAATCATTTCGCCTTGCTCAGTGGTGCGGAAACGCCCGGCCACCGAACCCGGTGGCTGGGACAGGATCGCGGCATGCGCCGGACCACCACCACGGCCCACGGTGCCGCCACGACCGTGGAACAACAGCAGTTCGACTTGCTGCTCGCGGCAGATGTCCACCAGTCGTTCCTGGGCCCGATACTGCGCCCAGGCTGCCGCCGTGGTCCCGGCGTCCTTGGCCGAGTCGGAATAGCCGATCATCACTTCCTGAGGGCCTTGCAGCCGCGAGCGATAGCCGGGCAGCCGCAACAGGCGCTCGATCACCGGCCCGGCGTTATCCAGGTCGGCCAGGGTCTCGAACAACGGCACTACCCGCATCGGCCGCAACACACCGGCCTCCTTCAACAACAGCTGCACGGCGAGGACATCGGAAGCCGCGCCGGCCATGGAGATCACGTAGGAACCCAGGGACGCCGCCGGCGCCGCGGCCACTTCCCGGCACGTCGCCAACACTTCCGCGGTGTCGGCCGACGGCTTGAAATGGGCCGGCAGCAACGGACGCCGGTTGTTCAGCTCCTCCAGCAAGAAGCTGATGCGCTGCTCCTCGTTCCAATCTTCAAAGCGCCCCAGGCCCAGGTAGTCGGTTATTTCCGTCATGGCGGCGGTATGGCGTGTCGAGTCCTGGCGTACATCGAGGCGCACCAGGAACAAGCCGAACGTCACCGCCCGGCGCAGGCAATCGAGCAGTGGCCCATCGGCTATCACGCCCATGCCGCATTCGTGCAACGAGTGGTAGCACAGCTCCAGCGGGTCCAGCAGCTCGCGGTTGTGCTGCAACACGTCGGCGCCTGGCGGCGTGGCAACGGTCAGGGAGGCGTGGGCCCAGTTGCGGGTGGCGCGCAGGCGCTCACGCAGTTGCTTGAGCACGGCGCGATAAGGCTCGGCGCTGTCGCCAGCCTGGGCACGCAAGGCCTCGCTGGCGTGTTGCATCGACAGCTCGGCCGCCAGTTGATCGAC
Source organism: Pseudomonas bijieensis (assembly GCF_013347965.1). Lineage (NCBI taxonomy): Bacteria > Pseudomonadati > Pseudomonadota > Gammaproteobacteria > Pseudomonadales > Pseudomonadaceae > Pseudomonas > Pseudomonas bijieensis. The sequence goes on from NZ_CP048810.1 coordinate 2,934,689, forward strand.
GTCGCGCAGGTACAGGTCCGCTGCCATCCAGCGCGCCAGCAACAGCACCTCGCGGGTCACGGCAGCGGTGACATTCGGGTTGCCGTCGCGGTCGCCGCCCATCCACGAGGCAAAGCGGATCGGCGCCGCCTCCAGTGGCAGGCGCAGCCCGGTGGCGGCATGCAGGGCCTGGTCGGCCTTGCGCAGGTAATTGGGAATGGCCTGCCACAGCGAATGCTCGATCACCGCGAACCCCCACTTGGCTTCATCCACCGGAGTCGGCCGGGTACGGCGGATTTCTTCGGTGTGCCAGGCTTCGGCGATCAATCGCTGCAGGCGCTCGTGGATCTGCGCGCGCTCGGCGCTGGTCAGGTCGCGGTGATCCTGGGCCGCCAATTGCGCAGCGATGGCGTCGTACTTCTGGATCAGCGTACGGCGGGCCACTTCCGTCGGGTGAGCCGTGAGGACCAGTTCGATTTCCAGCCGCCCCAGTTGCCGGGCCAGGGCCTCGGCGCCATGGCCCTCGGCTCGCAACCTTGCAAGCAGTTCGGGCAGCACCCGCGCCTCGAAGGGTTGCGGCTGTGACTCTTCGCGACGATGGATAAGTTGATATTGCTCAGCGATGTTGGCCAGGTTGAGAAACTGGTTGAACGCCCGCGCCACCGGCAGCAGTTCGTCCTCGCTCAACTGGTTGAGGCTGGCGCTGAGCTCGGCATCCACGGAACCGCGCCGGTCAGCCTTGGCGCCCTTGCGGATCTGCTCGATCTTGTCGAGAAACGTGTCCCCATACTGTTCGCGGATGGTATTGCCCAGCAGTTCGCCGAGCAGGTGGACATCCTCGCGCAAGCGGGCATCGATATCGGTCATCAGCATTTCTCCAGCAAAAAAGTCCGGACAGCTCTTGCATTAGAGAGTGCCGATGCCCGTCGCTTATGACAAGCGACGAAGGGACTTTAAACCTTACACAACGAAGCTAGTCTCATGAGTAAGCCACACAACGGCTTGTCACTCACCGCGCCTGCCACGAGCAGGCTGATTGAGGTCATCATGAAAATTCGTGAACTTGCCCAGCATTGGGAAGAAAACGCCAAGGGCCGCCTGACCCAGACCGGCTACACGATCCATCTGGACGTGGAAGCCGCCGCACGGCTGGCGGCGATCTGCGATATGTACCCCAAGCGCCAGCCCGAAGAGCTGCTGGGCGAACTGATCGGGGCGGCGCTGGAAGAGCTGGAAGCAAGCTTCCCCTACATCAAGGGTTCGCAAGTCGTCGCCACCGATGAAGAAGGCGACCCGCTGTACGAAGACGTGGGCCCGACGCCACGGTTCCTCGCATTGTCCCGTCGGCATCTGCACGAACTTTCCTCGCAGAACGACAAATCCAAACACTGACTTCCTTCCCTTCAGGTTGCGATTTTGCGGCGCGGTGTCTCTTTCCATTGCGTCGCAATACCGCTGCGCGCCTGGAAAGTTCAGCTTTTCTGCCGCTGACCGATCAGTCAGTAATTCTTTTGGCGAATGGCCATCCTCGCTGAACTTTTGAAAAACGCCTCGGGTCACACCGAGTAACCATACTGGAACGGTCGTTTAAATAAACGCGCCTTGGCGCCCGCGCCAACCCACACGTCACAGCTTCGGTCCCAGCATGGATTTGTAGTTTTTTCAGGAGTTTTCCAATGGAGTTGAAGCCTATGAATACCTGCACTGCCAAACCCTCATCCACTGGCCTGCGCGGCCTGAAGTTGGCTGCCCTGGCTATCGGTAGCAGCTTCATCCTCGCCGGGTGTGCTGGCAATCCACCTTCGGAGCAGTACGCGGTGACCCAATCGGCGGTCAACAGCGCCGTCAGCGCCGGCGGTACCGAATTCGCCGCGGTGGAAATGAAATCGGCCCAGGACAAGCTCAAGCAGGCCGAGATCGCCATGCATGACAAGAACTACGCAGAAGCCAAGCGTCTGGCCGAACAGGCCGAGTGGGACGCCCGCGTCGCCGAGCGCAAGGCCCAGGCCGCCAAGGCCGAACAAGCCCTCAAGGACTCTCAGAAAGGGGTTCAGGAACTGCGTCAGGAAGGCATGAACAAGGTTCAGTAAACCGTTCACGCCACGACGTACTTCTCATTGATAAAAGGACGACAGACTATGATGCACAAACACTTGATGATGCCCGCCCTGCTCGCTGCCTGCGTAGCCCTGGCCGCTTGCTCCCACGACCCGAACGCGAACCTGGAACAGGCTCGCACCAACTACAACGGTCTGCAGGCTGACCCGGCGGCAACGAAAGTGGCCGCATTGGAAACCAAAGACGCCGCCGACTTCCTGGCCAAGGCCGACAAGGCCTACCTGGACAAGGAAGACGAAGCCAAGGTCGACCAGTTGGCCTACCTGACCAACCAACGCGTTGAAGTGGCCAAGCAGACCATCGCCCTGCGCAACGCCGAAGCCGAGCTGAAAAACGCCGGTGACGAACGCGCCCGTGCCCTGCTCGATGCGCGTAATGCGCAGATCAAGCAATTGCAGGACAGCCTGAACGCCAAGCAGACCGAACGCGGTACGCTGGTGACCTTCGGTGACGTGCTGTTCGCCACCAACAAGTCCGACCTGCGCGCCAGCGGCATGACGAATGTGAGCAAACTGGCGCAGTTCCTCCAGGAAAACCCGGACCGCAAGGTGATCATCGAAGGTTACACCGACAGCACCGGTTCGGATTCCTACAACCAGTCGCTGTCCGAACGCCGCGCCAGTTCCGTGCAACTCGCGCTGGTGAAAATGGGCGTCGATCCGGCCCGTATCGTGACCCAGGGTTACGGCAAGGAATTCCCGGTGGCTGACAACACCAGTGTCTCGGGCCGTGCCATGAACCGTCGGGTGGAAGTGACCATTTCCAACGACAACCAGCCAGTGGCCCCGCGTTCGACCATGAGCGCCAACTGATCGGCTGAGTGCAACAAAAAAGCCCCGCCTGAGTTAATCAGGCGGGGCTTTTTCATGCCCGCACACATTCTTCGAGCCAGCCATATTCCCTGTGGGAGCGAGCCTGCTCGCGATAGCGGTGGTTCAGTAAACACCTATACAGCTGACCTGCCGCCATCGCGAGCAGGCTCGCTCCCACAGGGGGGTTGCTTATGGCTGCAATTTTTGTGGCGTCTCCTGCCCCATGCAACGCACCGCGCGCTTCTTCTCGTTGATCAGCACGCCGGTCAGGCCTTTCTGTTCGGTGTCGAACAACACCAGCACGCCATCGATGCACTGGGCCACCTGCGGCGCCGGTTCCAGGGCGACTTTGTAGTCCTCGCCCGGCACGGTCTTGAGCATGGTGAATTCATTGAGCAGCAACGCGTCCTCGGGTTTGGCGAAGTGCAGGTAGCCGTAGTACCAGAGCACCGCGACGGTGCCGAGGATGCTGCAGATACCGGTGATGATCAGGGGGATGGCGTTACGTTCTTCGCTCATTGCGGGCTCTCTGAAGATTCAACGGGTGATTTCGGATAATTCGGGACTTCGCCCAGGCGGCGCAGGCCGTCAAAGTGCTGGGGGTCGTCAAGGTAACGCAGCATCACTGTGCGCCAGACCGGGTCGGCGAATGTCTGCACATGTCCGCCGCGGGTCAGTTGCAGGACCCGCGGCGGCGGCGCAGCTTGATACAGACGGATGCCGTTGGAAAGAGGCACGATGGGATCATCCAGGCTGTGGTAGATCAATTTCGGTACGCCGGTCAATTGCGCAACGGAGGCAATCGCGCTGTCACCGTCGGGCACCAGCCAGGACAGCGGCACCTGGAACGCCCAGGTCAGCCACGAAGTGCTCAGGGCGAAACGCCCGACGTCGCGATAGCTGGCCGGCACGCCATCGAGCACCAGGGCCTTGAGCTGCCGTTGGCGCTGGGGATGCTCGACCAGATAATGCACCGCCAGCGCGCCGCCCAGGCTCTGGCCGAGCAGTACCAGTGGCCTGCCTTGGACATCAGGAGATTGATCGAGCCATTTGAACGCGGCGTCGATGTCCTGATAAATCGCCGGCAGGCTCGGCTCGCCTTCGGACACGCCGTAACCACGGTAGTCGACCATCAACACCTGGTAACCACGCTCCGGCAACCACCAACTCCCACCCAGGTGCCAGGCCAGGTTGCCGCCATTGCCGTGCAGATGCAGCACCGTGCCCTTGACCTCCACGCCGGGTTTGACCGGCAGCCACCAACCACGCAGCTTGAGACCGTCGGCGGTGGTCAGGGTGACGTCGCGGTACTCTAGCCTGGCCCGCTCCGGGGTGAACGGCAGGCCGCGCTCGGGGGTAGAACAGCAGGGAGCTGCAACCGCTCAGGGCCAGCAGCAGGCAAATGATGCCGAGGGTTCGCATCCGGTGAAACCTCGCAAAATCAGAAGTTATAAACAGTCCCCCTGTGGGAGCGAGCCTGCTCGCGATAGCGGTCGGACATTCAACATCAATGTTGACTGGAACACCGCTATCGCGAGCAGGCTCGCTCCCACATCTTTAACCGCATCGCATTGTGTTCAAAGGATGTTGGAATAATCCGCTTCGATCCGATCCAGGCTCAGGTGGTTCAGGAAGTTGGAGAAACACATCCAGGCCGACAGCGCGTTCATGTCGCGGAACTGCTCGGGCAGGTACTTGGGCGGCACGACCAGGCCTTCGTCCACCAGTTGCCGCAGGGTGCGCATGTCCTCAAGCGTGGTCTTGCCGCAGAACAGCAGCGGCACCTGTTCCAGCTTGCCCTTGCGCACGGCCAACTGAATGTAGTTGTAAACCATGATGAAGCCCTTGAGGTAGGACAAGTCTTTGGTAAATGGCAGGCCCGTCGGCACCGAGCCACGGAACACCCGGCTGGCGTTACCGTAGCTTTCAGCCATTTCAAAGCCCTGCTCGCGGAAGAACTCGAAGATCTGCAGGAAATCGGCCCCCTCCTCCACCATATGAATGGCGCGGGTGCGGTTGGTGAGTTTGCGCAGGCGACTGGGGTAGGAAGCGAAGGTGATGATTTCCATCAGGATCGCCAGGCCTTCCTGGGTCACGGTGGATGAGGGCGGCCCCTTGGACAGGAAGGTGCAGATCGGTTGGTTCAGGCCGTTGAGGGTGGTGCCGACATGCACCAGCCCTTCGTGGACCTCCAGCGCCCGCACGTCACGCTCGTTGAACATCGCATCGGTGCGGATCTTGATGTAGTCCGCCCCCGCCGCCGCATCGGCCACGATGCCATCGGACTCGAACACGCGGATGGTTTCCTCGGCTTCGCCGAACACCCGGTTGAGCCGGTGTTGCAGCAGGCTGACGGCGTCCTTGGCGGTGAGGATCTTCGGCTCGTCCTTCAGGTCGCCACGGCCATCGATGTTGTTCAGATAGTCGGACAGCATCAACCCCAGGTCTGCCAGGGTCGGGTCGCCGGCGTGGAACGCATCGGAAGCCGCACCGTACAGCTCCTGGGAAATCAGCCCGAAATCCTCGGTGCCGCGCGCTTCGAGCATGCGCACCACCATGCGGTATTCCTTGCACATGCGCCGCATGATCTGGCCGACCGGGTTGAACTGCCCGAGTTGGCGGGTGATGTCACGCTCGATGTTCTGGAACTCCAGCTTCACCTTGCTGGAATCGAAGGACAACGGCCGGTTGAGGTAATAGTCGCGGTCCACAGCGGGCATTTCCTTGCCCTTGGCCTTGAGGAATCCCTTACGGATGCTGTCATCCCATTTCACCGCGTCGAGAATGCGAATCGGCGTTTGCGCCAGCACAATGCGATCGGACAAGGTGCGTATCGTCTGCTGGTAATCGTCCACCCGGAACTCCTGTGAAAAAACGTCCGCTTGTTGCTGTTATTGGGTTGTTGCTTATTGGGATTTGAGCAGCCGCTGGTAACGCACGGCCTCCGAGAACACATCGGAATTGGCCGGGTCGTCGAGGTAACTGAAGACCTTGTTCATGTCGCTGTCCACCAGCACGCCGTCGCCTTCTTCGCTCGGGCTCGGCTGGCCACTGAGGCGTTTCTGGTCGATGGCCTGGTTGATCTGCTCCAGGTCCAGGTTGTAGACCACCAGCTCCTGTTTATCGGTCAGTTCAAAACCGGCGATCACGAAATGCCCGCCATACCGTGCCGGCACCTTGGCCGACAGGTACCAGCGGCTGCCATGACGGGAGACGGTCAGGGGAATCGCTTCGCGCTCCTGGGGCCTGGCCCGGAAGTAGCTGATGGCCTGGTAGCGGTGCTTGCCGACCTTCGTCAGCTCCAGGTTCAACGGTTCGCCCCAGGCATTGGTGCTGGTCCAGTGACCGAGCAGGCCCTTGGGCGCCGCTTCGCTCTCCGGCAACGGTGCCTTGAAGGACACCAGGCAGCCACTGAGCAACAGCAACGACACGGCCAGTACGGCGGCACGCCAGGCTTTCATTGGAACTCCCTATGGCACATGTTGCCTTGCCCTTGTGGCGAGGGAGCTTGCTCCCGCTTGAGTGCGCAGCACTCACAAAAAGGGGCCGCTGCGCAGCCCAGCGGGAGCAAGCTCCCTCGCCACAGGGACGGTGGTGGCCTCCACAAAGGGACTACACCGACGCCAGTACCAGGTGCATGTAGCGGGTCAGGATACCGAGCATATCTTCATCGGCTACCGGCTCGGCGCCATTGAGCAAGCCCTGATATTCCATCCGTCCGATAATCGCCGTCAACACTTTGGCATCCTGTTGCGGCTCGCGGGAGCCTAATACCTGGAAAAACTGACACGTGCCGTGCAGCAAAATCTGCTGGTGGGAACGCACCAACTCCGCCAGGCGCGGGTTGAGCAGCGCTTCCTGGCGAAAGGCCTGTTCGGCCATCAGGTACTCGCGGCGACTGTCCAGTTGGTGCTGTACATAGTCAGCGGTCATCCGGGCGATGTCGTCCGCCAGTTGCGAGCGTGATTGGGCGCTGCCGTCACCGTAGGCGACCATTTCCCGCAGCAGGCCTTCGTTGTTGGTCCACAGCTTGGCCATGAATGCCGCACTGCGTTCCACGTACTGGGCAAAGGTGTCGGTGAGCAGGTCATCGATGTCCTTGAAATAGTACGTGGTGGCCGACAGCGGCACGCCGGCTTCGGCAGCCACGGCGCGATGGCGTACGGCTCGCACGCCATCGCGCACCACAATGCGCATGGCCGCGTCGAGAATCTCCTGGCGACGCTGCTCACTGCCCTGTCGGCTGGCCTTGCGGCCCTGGTACTGAACACTTTCAGCGACAGCCGTGGCGACGCCCGCTGCACCTTCTGAAGCCATTGCACGATTCACGACAGGTCTTCCTCTTTTTTTCAAAAGTAACCAATTGATACGTTTGTACCAGACAGGCAATAAAAAGCCGCCCTTCCAGGCGGCTTTTTAGTTGAAACACTTACGCTTGAGGCCGCATGTGCGGGAAGAGAATCACATCCCGGATCGACGGTGAGTTGGTCAACAACATCACCAGGCGATCGATGCCGATACCTTCACCAGCGGTCGGCGGCATGCCGTACTCCAGGGCACGCACGAAGTCGGCATCGTAGTGCATGGCTTCGTCGTCGCCGGCGTCCTTGTCGGCCACCTGGGCCATGAAGCGCTCGGCCTGGTCTTCGGCATCGTTGAGCTCGGAGTAGGCGTTGGCGATCTCGCGGCCACCGATGAACAGCTCGAAACGGTCGGTCACGCTAGGGTTCTCGTCGTTACGACGGGCCAGCGGCGACACTTCGAACGGGTACTGGGTGATGAAGTGCGGCTGTTCCAGCTTGTGCTCGACCAGCTCTTCGAAAATCATCACTTGCAGCTTGCCCAGGCCTTCGAAGCCGAGCACCTTGGCCCCGGCCTTCTTGGCGATGGCACGGGCCTTGTCGATGTCGTTCAGGTCAGCGGCGCTGATCTCGGGGTTGTACTTGAGGATCGAGTCGAACACCGAAAGGCGCACGAACGGTTCGCCGAAGTGGAACACCTTGTCGCCGTACGGCACGTCGGTGGTCCCGAGAACAAGCTGCGCCAGCTCGCGGAACAGCTCCTCGGTGAGGTCCATGTTGTCTTCGTAGTCGGCGTAGGCCTGGTAGAACTCGAGCATGGTGAACTCGGGGTTGTGCCGGGTCGAAACACCTTCGTTACGGAAGTTGCGGTTGATCTCGAAGACTTTCTCGAAGCCGCCGACAACCAGGCGCTTGAGGTACAGCTCCGGCGCGATACGCAGGAACATTTCCATGTCCAGGGCGTTGTGGTGGGTCTCGAACGGCTTGGCCGCCGCGCCACCGGGGATGGTCTGCAGCATCGGCGTCTCGACTTCCAGGAAGTCGCGCTTCATCAGGAAGCTGCGGATGTGGGCGATGACTTGCGAGCGCACGCGGAACGTCTGGCGCACGTCTTCGTTGACGATCAGGTCGACGTAGCGCTGGCGATAGCGCTGCTCGGTGTCGGTCAGGCCGTGGTGCTTGTCCGGCAGTGGGCGCAGGGACTTGGTCAGCAGGCGCACGCTGGTCATTTCGACGTACAGGTCACCCTTGCCGGAACGGGCCAGGGTACCTTCGGCGGCAATGATGTCACCCAGGTCCCAGGTCTTGACGGCGGCCAGGGTTTCTTCCGGCAGAGTCTTGCGGTTGACGTAGACCTGGATGCGCCCGGTCATGTCCTGGATCACCATGAACGAACCGCGATTGAGCATGATGCGACCGGCCACCTTGACTGGAATCGCCGCCTCGGCCAGCTCTTCCTTGGTCTTGTCCGCGTACGTCTTCTGCAAGACGTCGCAGTAGGCGTCGCGGCGGAAGTCGTTGGGGAAGGCCTGGCCCTTGGCACGCTCGGCAGCAAGCTTTTCCTTGCGCAGGGCGATCAGGGAGTTTTCTTCCTGTTGCAGGGCTTGCGGGTCGAGTTCTAGGTCGCTCATGTCTTTAAGGATTCCATCACAGGTTCGTTGCCCCCGGCCCCGGGGCCGGAGTTTGCGGGCGAGCCGCGCTCCCTGGTGGAAGCGTGCCTGCCCGCCGCATGGGTGTCGCGTTACAGCCCTTGTTTGAGGCTGGCGATCAGGTATTCATCGATATCGCCGTCGAGCACCTTGTCGCAATCGCTGCGTTCGATGCTGGTACGCAGGTCCTTGATCCGCGAGGCATCGAGCACGTACGAACGGATCTGGTGACCCCAGCCGATATCCGACTTGGTGTCTTCCAGCGCCTGGGACGCCGCATTGCGCTTCTGCACTTCCTGCTCGTACAGGCGGGCCCGCAGCATCTTCATCGCGGTGTCTTTGTTGGCGTGCTGGGAACGCTCGTTCTGGCAGCTGACCACGGTGTTGGTCGGTACGTGGGTAATCCGTACGGCCGAGTCGGTGGTGTTAACGTGCTGGCCACCGGCCCCGGAGGAGCGGTAGGTATCGATGCGCAGGTCCGCCGGGTTGATCTCGATCTCGATGTTGTCATCGATTTCCGGCGAGACGAACACCGCCGAGAACGAGGTATGGCGACGGTTGCCAGAGTCGAACGGGCTCTTGCGCACCAGGCGGTGCACGCCGATCTCGGTACGCAGCCAGCCAAAGGCATATTCGCCCTTGATGTGCACGGTGGCGCCCTTGATCCCGGCGACTTCACCGGCCGACAGCTCCATGATGGTGGCGTCGAAACCGCGTTTGTCAGCCCAGCGCAGGTACATGCGCAGCAGGATGTTGGCCCAGTCCTGGGCCTCGGTGCCGCCGGAACCGGCCTGGATGTCCAGGTAGGCGTTGTTCATGTCCATCTCGCCGCTGAACATGCGACGGAATTCCAGCTTGGCGAGGTTCTCGTCAAGGCGTGTCAGCTCGGCGACGACATCGCCGACCGCACCTTCATCGTTCTCTTCGACAGCCATGTCCAGCAGGTCGCGGCAATCGGCCAGGCCGCTGGACAGTTCATCCAGGGTCTCGACGATCTGCGCCAGCGCGGAACGCTCGCGGCCCAGTTCCTGGGCGTACGAAGGGTTGTTCCAGACATTCGGATCTTCAAGCTCGCGATTGACTTCGGTCAGGCGCTCATGCTTTTTGATCGTAGTCAAAGATACCCCCGAATAGTTTCGGAGCGCTCGGACAGGTCCTTGATGGTGTTAAGGATCGGGTTGATTTCCATGGCGGGCAGCACTCGTTGGCGAACTTTTGAAAGCCGGCGAGTATAACGTAATCAAGCGCCAGCGGCAGCCCGCCTGGCGGCTTTAGGGGCAATGAGCCTCAGGGGGACGCTGCACAATACCCCTGTGGCGAGGGGATTTATCCCCGCTGGGCTGCGAAGCAGCCCTAAAAACCCGACAACTCGGTGTGCCAGGCAAATTGAGTTGACTGTATTTGGGGTTGCTGCGCAGCCCAGCGGGGATAAATCCCCTCGCCACAATAACCCCCTCAGCCACAAAGGCGTCCCAGTCGACATCCAGGGTGATCTATTCAACCCCCACCCGATTGCGCCCACTGTGCTTGGCCACGTACAGCCCCTTGTCCGCCGCCGAGATCAATTGCCGGCTATCGCTACCCTGCTGTGGGGTAAAGGTCGAGACGCCGATGCTGATAGTCAGGTTCTCGCCGCCGTCGGGCGTGGCGTGGGGGGATTTTCAGGGCGACGACGTTCTGGCGCAGTTTCTCGGCCATCAGCCGGGCGCCGCCAGGCGAGGTGCCGGGCAGTACCAAGGCAAACTCTTCGCCGCCGTAGCGGGCCGGCAAGTCGGACGGACGGCTGCACGCCTCGCGGATCGCCGTGGCGACCTTGCGCAAGGCCTCGTCGCCCTCCAGGTGACCGAAGTTGTCGTTGTAGGACTTGAAGTAATCCACGTCGATCATCAGCAGCGACAATTGACTCTGGTCGCGCATCGCCCTGCGCCATTCCAGCTCCAGGTACTCGTCGAAGTGCCGGCGATTGGACAGCCCGGTCAGGCCATCGGAGTTCATCAGGCGTTGCAGCACCAGGTTGGTGTCGAGCAGTTGCTGCTGGCTGACCCGCAGCGCGCGATAGGCCGCGTCGCGCTGCAACAGCATCATGTAGGAACGCGAGTGATAGCGGATGCGCGCCACCAGTTCGATGTTGTCCGGCAACTTGACCAGATAGTCGTTGGCCCCGGCGGCAAACGCCGCGCTCTTGACCAGCGGGTCCTCCTTGGTGGACAGGACGATGATCGGGATATCACGGGTGGCCGGATGGTTACGGTACTCGCGCACCAGGCTCAGGCCATCGAGGCCAGGCATCACCAAATCCTGGAGAATCACCGTCGGCTTGATGCGAACCGCGTGGGCGATGGCCTGGTGCGGGTCGGCGCAGAAGTGGAAGTCGATGTTTTCTTCATTCGACAGCCCGCGCCGCACCGCTTCGCCGATCATCGCCTGGTCGTCGACGAGCAAGACCATGGCGGCGTTCTCATCGCGCTTGAATTCGTCGAGCTGCAGATCATTCATGGTGGCTTACCTGAATACGGCCTGGGGCAAAGCTGGCGGGGTTCTTCATGGGGTAAAAATCTCCAACAACCGTGGCGCGATAGCGTCCAGGGCAAGAATATGGGCGGCGGCGTCGATGGCGGCGGCCGCTTTGGGCATCCCGTACACCGCACTGCTGCGCTGGTCCTGGGCGATGGTCACATAGCCCTGCTGGCGCATGAGTTTAAGCCCTTGTGCACCATCACGGCCCATGCCAGTGAGCAATACGCCCACCGCGTCGCCACTCCAGTACTGGGCGACACTGTCGAAAAACACGTCGATGGAGGGCCGGTAGATCTCGTTCACCGGCTCGGCGGTGTAGGCCAGGGTGCCATCCTTCAACAAACGCAAATGATGGTTGGTCCCGGCCAGCAACACGGTACCGCTCTGCGGTGTCTCGCCGTGCCGGGCCAGGCGCACCGTATGGCCCGATACACTGCCCAGCCACTCGGCCATGCCTGCGGCGAACACCTCGTCCACATGCTGGACCAGCACGATGGCCGGGGCAAAGTCACGCGGCAGCGCCTTGAGCAGCACCTCCAGCGCCGCCGGCCCGCCCGCGGACGATCCGATGGCCACCAGGCTCTTGCGCGACACTGCCGCACGCTGCGGCGCTGGCGCGGGTCGTTCACGCTTGTTGCGCTCACCGATCAGCCAGCCGATGTTGGTGATCTTGCGCAGCAACGGCGCCGCCGCGTCCGCCGGGTTACCGACGCCCAGGGCCGGGGTATCGACCACATCCAGCGCGCCATGGCCCATCGCCTCGAACACCCGGTGAACGTTCTGCTGGCTGTCACCAGTGACAATCACGATCGCACAGGGGCTGTCGGCCATGATCCGTCGGGTAGCCTCCACGCCATCCATGATCGGCATGAGCAAGTCCATCAGGATCAGGTCCGGGGTGTATTCGGCGCAGCGCTGCACCGCCTCGGCCCCGTTGGTGGCCACCCAGACCAGTTGATGCGCCGGCTCGAACGCCAGGGCGCGGCGCAGGGCCTCGACCGCCAGGGGCATGTCATTGACGATGGCGATCTTCAAGCGCGTGCCCCTCCGATCAATTCGACCACGGCGTCGAGCAAGGCGTCGTCATGGAAACTCGCCTTGGCCAGATAATAGTCGGCGCCAGCGTCCAGGCCACGGCGGCGATCTTCTTCGCGATCCTTGTAGGACACCACCATCACCGGTAACGATTGCAAACGGTTGTCACGCCGCAACAGCGACACCAACTCGATACCGTCCATGCGCGGCATGTCGATGTCAGTGATCAGCAGATCGAAATCCTCCGAGCGCAAGGCGTTCCAGCCGTCCATGCCATCCACCGCCACGGCCACGTCGTAGCCGCGACCCCGCAACAACTTGCGCTGCAGCTCGCGCACGGTCAGGGAATCGTCCACCACCAGGATCCGCTTGCGCGGGGCCTGGGCCTGGTCCTGCCGGGCAATGCGTTCCAGGCGCCCGGTATCGAGCAACTTGTCCACCGAACGCAGCAGGTCTTCGACATCGACGATCAACACCACCGAGCCATCGTCGAGCAAGGCCCCGGAAGAAATGTCCTGGACCTTGCCCAGGCGTTCGTCCAAGGGCAAGACCACCAGGGTCCGCTCACCGATGAAGCGCTCCACCGCCACGCCGTAGATCGTCTCGCGCTCGCGGATCACCACGACCTTGAGGGTCTGGCCGTTGTTCTGCGTGGCCGGGCGATTGAGCAACTGGCTGGCGGCGACCAGCCCCACGTGCCGGCCTTCATGCCAGAAGTGCTGGCGGCCTTCGACCTGCACGATGTCTTCCGGCGCCAGGTCGCACATGCGTTCGATGTGGGCCAGGGGAAAGGCATACGCTTCATCGCCGACTTCCACCACCAGGCTGCGCACCACCGATAGCGTCAGCGGCACCTCGAGATGGAAACGACTGCCCTCGCCTGCCGCCTGCTCCAGCACCACCGCGCCGCGCAACTGCCGGACCATGTGCTGGACGGCGTCCAGGCCGACGCCGCGCCCGGACACTTCGGTGACGGTGTCGCGCAGGCTGAACCCGGGCAGGAACAGGAAGGTCAGCAGCTCCTCTTCGCTCAGGCTGGCGGCGGTTTGCTCAGGAGAAAGACCGCGTTCGACGATGCTGCGGCGCACCCGCTCCAGGTCCACCCCGGCGCCGTCGTCCGCCAGCTCCAACACCAGCAGACCGGCCTGATGAGAGGCGCGCAGGCGGATCAGGCCTTCGGCGGGCTTGCCGGCCAGCAGCCGTTGCTCCGGGGTTTCGATGCCATGGTCCACGGCGTTGCGCAACAAGTGGGTCAGCGGTGCTTCGAGCTTTTCCAGCACATCACGGTCGACCTGGGTTTTCTCGCCTTCAATCTCCAGGCGCACCTGTTTGCCCAGGCTGCGGCCCAGGTCACGGACCATTCGTGCCTGACCCGAAAGCACGTCGGCGAACGGCCGCATGCGACAGGCCAGTGCGGTGTCGTAGAGCACCTGCGCCCGCTGACTGGCCTGCCAGGCGAATTCATCCAGCTCGGCGGTTTTCTGCGCCAGCAACTGCTGGGTTTCGGCGAGCAAGCGGCGGGCATCGCCAAGGGCTTCCTGGGCTTGCAGGCTCAGGGGGTGAGCCTTGAGGTGCACGTTCAGCTCTTCAAGGGCGCGCAAGCCACTGCCTTGCTGGCGCTTGAGCCGTTGCAGCGTCGCCAGCCAGGGCTTGAGGCGCTGCGTCTCCACCAAGGACTTGCTCGACAGGTCGAGCAGACTGTTGAGGCGCTCAGCCGTGACCCGCAGGACCCGCTCGCCGCCTTCGGTGACCCGCTTGCGTTTCGGCGCCGGTTCCATTGCCTCGGGCGATGGCGCTTGCGACAGCTCGACGCGTACCGGCTCGACTGGCGTCTCGATGATCGGTGGCGCCACCGCCGGGACCTGTGGCGCATTGGGATCGAGCAGACGCCCCATCAACGCCACGTAGGCATCGATGTCCGGGGCGCCGACGCTGTTGCCCGGGGTGGCGATGCGTGTCAGCAGGTCAGTGCCTTGCAGCAAGGCGTCGATATGTTCGGCGCCCAGCACCAGGCGCCGCTCCTGGGCGCTGACCAGGCAATCTTCCATCACATGGGCCACGCTGACCCCGGCGTCCACCCCGACAATACGCGCCGCGCCCTTGAGGGAATGCGCCGCACGCATGCACGATTCAAGATGATCGGCCTGGGTCGGATCGCGCTCCAGGGCCAGCAGGCCGGCGCTCAGCACCTGGACCTGGGCTTCGGCTTCCAGGCTGAACAGCTCCAGCAACGAGGTGTCGCGCATCTGATCGGGGGTCATGACAGGCTCCGGGCCACAGCGGACAGCAACTGTTCTTCATCCAGCCAGCGCAGACTGCGGCCCTTATAGGGCAGCACGCCCCGGGTGTACTTGGCCGCCGATTGCGAAGCGCCCGCCAGGATGCGCTCATCGATGGCGTGGATGCCGTCCACCTCATCCACCGGCACCACCACTGGCCCGCCCTTGGCCGCGACAATCAACATGCGTGGCATCACCCGTGCGCCGGAAACTGCCGCCACGCCGGGTTCCAGGTCCAACAGTTCCACCAGCGACAAGCAAGCCACCAGCGCCCCGCGCACGTTCGCCACGCCCAGCAAGGCCCGTGAACGCTGGTGAGGCAAGGAATGGATCGGCTGCAACGGCGCCACTTCCACCAGGCTGCGCGTCGTCAGGCCCAGCCATTCCTCGCCGAGGCGGAACATCAGCAGCGAGCGCGTGACAACATCGCTGTCTACCGGGGCAAGGGACAAATCCCGCTGATCGTGCGGCAAGGCATAACGGTCGAGCAGCCGGGTGGCGGCCGCCGAATACACTGAACAATTACGGCAGTGGATATGCTCGGCCAACAACGGACAGGATTTGTCGCCATGCACACCGATGCGATTCCAGCAGTCGTCGATTGCCTGGGCATCGTCATGGGTGACGGTGTAAGAAGCCGAACCGCTCATCGTTTGTGCTCACTGTCTGCCGTGCGCCCGCTGCGGGCGGCACGTTCCTGCAGTCGACGGGCTCCGGCCGCGTCTCCCTGGGAAGCCAGCAGCGCCGCCAGATGCACCAGGGCCTCGGCGTGTTGCGGTTCAAGATAAAGCGCCTTGCGATAAAAACCCTGGGCTTCCAGCGCGCTGCCGGCCATGTCGCTGAGCAGGCCCAACCAATAGAACACCTGGGCGTTTGGCGCGTGGCTGCGCAAGTATTCTTCGCAAGTCGCACGGGCCTCGGCGCTTTTGCCGCCGTTGGCCAGGGCGGCGATATTGGCCAGCAAGGTCGCGGCATCGCTGCCTTTGGGCTCGGCAATCGGCGTCACGCTCGCCGCAAACGGTCGCGGCCGAATCACCGGCGGGACAACGCGCGACGGTGGCTGCCGAACCGGCAACGGGGTCGACATCAACGCCGGCACTGGCTGTGGCTCGGGAGCCCCCTGGCGGCTGAAAGCGAACGATTGAGCAATCCCGATCGAGCGCATGCCCAGTCGCCCCAGCAAGCTGCCTTCGGCAGGGCCGATAAACAGCACGCCGTCCTGATGGGTCAGGCGCTTGAGTACCTCGAACACTTGCTGTTGGGTCGGCTGGTCGAAATAGATCAGCAGGTTGCGACAGAACACAAAATCGTAAGGTGCCTCGTTCACCAGCAGGGCCGGATCCAGCAGGTTGCCCACTTGCAAGCGCACCTGTTCACGCACCCGTTCGCTGAGGCGGTAGCCCTCGTCTTCGGCGTCGAAATACCGCTCGCGAAAACCCAGCTCCGCACCACGAAAGGAATTCCTGCCGTAACGTGCCTCCTTGGCCCGCGCCACCGACAGCGGGCTGACGTCCAGGCCGTCCACCTTGAACTGATGTGGCCCCAGGCCGGCGTCGAGCAAGGCCATGGCAATAGAGTAAGGCTCTTCACCGGTGGAGCACGGCAAGCTGAGAATGCGCAGGGCCCGCAGGTGCTTGATCTCGGCCAGGCGCTTGACGGCCAGCCTGGCGAGGGTCGCGAAGGATTCGGGATAGCGGAAGAACCAGGTCTCCGGAACGATCACTGCTTCGATCAGCGCCTGCTGCTCCGGGGCCGAATGCTGCAGGCCCTGCCAATATTCATCGGCGGTACGCCCGGGCACGGCAATGATGCGCTGGCGCACGGCCCGCTCAATGATCGCGGTGCCGACGGAGGTCACATCCAGGCCGATGCGCTCCTTGAGAAAATCGAAAAACCGCTGGTCGTTGTTCATGGCAGAGCCTCGAGGTCATCGAGGTTCAGCGGCGACGCAGGAAACAGCAGCCCACGCACTGACTCATCGAGCAGGTCATTGACCCGTACCCATTGCAACAACCCATGGGCATCTTCGCGGACCGGACCGAGGTACGGCGCCTGCCGATTGTCCAGGCCGTAGGGTTTGAAATCGGTCGGGTCACAGCGCACGGTGTCGGTCGCCTGTTCCAGGATCAGGCCCAACACCTGTTCCGTTTGTTGTGCGTCGCACTGATAGCGCACCAGCACCAGTCGCGTGCTGGTCCTGGCCTCGGCACTCTGGCCAAAGGTCAGGGCGCACAGGTCGATCACCGGCACCACCGTCCCGCGCCAGGCAAACACCCCCGCCACCCAGGACGGCGCCCGGGCGATCGGCTTGAGGGGCAGGCGCGGCAGCACTTCCACCACATCGATGGCCTGCAGGGCATAACGCTCGCTGCCGATGCGGAACTCCAGGAACAACGTCTGGCGGGCCGTCGGTGCGGCACCACGCCGGGTCTCGAACTCGCCCATCAGACTTTGAAACGCGAGACGCCGCTGCGCAGCCCCACGGCGACCTGGCTCAGCTCGTCGATGGCGGAACTGGCCTGGCGCAGGGACTCCACGGTCTGGCTGCTGGCATCGCCCAGTTGCACCAGGGCGTGGTTGATCTGCTCAGCCCCCGTGGCCTGGGCCTGCATGCCCTCGTTGACCATCAACACCCGCGGCGCCAAGGCCTGGACCTGATGGATGATCTGCGACAGTTGCTCGCCGACCTGCTGCACTTCGGCCATGCCCCGGCGCACTTCTTCGGAGAACTTGTCCATGCCCATCACGCCGGCCGATACAGCGGACTGGATCTCGCGCACCATCTGCTCGATGTCATAGGTCGCCACGGCGGTCTGGTCGGCCAAGCGTCGGACTTCAGTCGCCACCACGGCGAAACCGCGACCGTACTCACCGGCCTTCTCGGCCTCGATGGCCGCGTTGAGGGACAGCAGGTTGGTCTGGTCGGCCACTTTGACGATGGTCACCACCACCTGGTTGATGTTGCCCGCCTTCTCGTTGAGGATCGCCAACTTGGCGTTCACCAGGTCGGCGGCGCCCATCACCGAATGCATGGTTTCTTCCATGCGCGCCAAGCCTTGCTGGCCGGAACCGGCGGCCACCGAGGCCTGGTCGGCGGCGGTGGAGACTTCGGTCATGGTGCGCACCAGGTCGCGAGAGGTGGCGGCGATTTCCCGGGACGTCGCGCCGATCTCGGTGGTGGTCGCGGCGGTTTCGGTGGCCGTGGCCTGTTGCTGGCGCGAGGTGGCGGCGATCTCGGTGACCGAGGTGGTGACCTGCACCGACGAGCGTTGGGCCTGGGACACCAGTGAGGTCAGCTCGGCCATCATGTCGTTGAAGCCGGTTTCCACGGCACCGAATTCGTCTTTGCGCGCCAGGTTCAAGCGCCCGCTCAGGTCACCGCTGCGCATGATCTCGAGGATTTCCACAATACGGTTCATTGGCGCCATGATCGCGCGCATCAGCAACAGGCCACACAGTACAGCGATAATCAGCGCGACCAGGAACGACAGGCCCATGGCGACCTTGGCCGCCGTCACCGCATCACCGATGGTCTGGGTGGCGTCTTCCGCCAGTTCACGATTGCGCTCGATAATGTGATTCAGATGCCCGCGACCGCCGATCCATGCCGGCGTCAGCTCTTTATCCAGCGCCAGCCGGGCACCTTCGTAGTCCTTGCGCTGGTACAAGTCCAGGACCTTTGCCATGGCCTGGTTGAATGCCAGGTGATTGGCCTCGAACTCATCGAAAGAGGCCTGGTCGGCGGGGTTCTGGATCAGCTTTTGATAGTTCTGTATTTCTTCGCGCAGGTGCTGCTCGAAGCCCTGGTAGCGGGCCTTGTCCTCGGCGGTGATTTCCCGGTTCCCCGAGAGACCGACAATTTGCTGGGTCAAGACGTAGCTGTCGACCCAGCCACCGCGAATCATGGAACTGTAATACACCCCCGGCACCGCATCGGCCCGCACCTTTTCTTCACTGTCCTGGATCTTCAACAACCGTGAATAAGAGACCACCACCATCAGCAACATAATGGCGATGATCACCGCAAAACTCGCCAGGATGCGTTGGCGCAATGTCCAATTCTTCACAGTAAAACCTCGGGCACTTGAAAATGCTGGGGAGTATAGCCGAGGGCGGCGTCGCATCTGTATGGCGCTGTGGGGTGATTTTGGCGAGGCCGAAGCTCACCGTTTTCTCAAAATGAGCAATGCCCCCTTGTGGGAGCGAGCTTGCTCGCGATAGCGGTGTATCAGCCAATGATGCTGTGACTGACCAGGCGCCATCGCGAGCAGGCTCGCTCCCACAGGGAATAGCGTTGGGGCTGTTCTATACGGTCGCCTGGCGCACCTGTTTCTCCAGTTCCACCTTCAACCCCGGTTCCAGCTTGAGTTGGCGCGCCAGTTCATCGAGGTAGGACTTCTCCATGAAGTTTTCCTCGTCCACCAGCATCACGCTGGCGATGTACATTTCCGCGGCCATTTCCGGGGTGCTGGCGGCGCGGGCGACGTCGGTGGGGTCCAGGGGCTTGTTGAGTTCGGCGTGCAGCCAGTGTTGCAGTTCCTGGTCGTTGTTGAGCTTGGTGAACTCACCTTCGATCAACTGCCGCTCACGTTCGTCCACATGGCCGTCGGCCTTGGCCGCCGCCACCAGCGCCTTGAGGATCGCCTGGCTGTGCTGTTCGACCTGCGCCGGCGGAACGCGGTCGAGGGTCTGCGGTTCGGTTTTCGGTGCGCTGCCCTGCTGGGCCTGCCAGTTGCCGTAAGCCTTGTAGGCGATCACGCCCAAGGCCGCCAGGCCACCATAGGCCAGGGCCTTGCCGCCGAAGTTGCGGGCTTTCTTGTTGCCCAGCAACAGGCCCATGGCCCCGGCGGCCAATGCCCCGCCGCCCGCACCGGAAAGCATTCCGCCCAGGTTGCCGGAGCCGCCGAGCAATCCGCCCAGGCCGCCGGACGATTTGCCCTGGGAGCCGCCCGCCTTGTTCTGCAACATTTCCTGGCCGGACTTGAGAAGCTGATCGAGCAATCCACGAGTGTTCATTTGCTGCCTCCACGCATTCGGAGTAACCGGATCATTAAGGCCATCAGCCTAGATCGAAAGTGCCCCGCCGCCCTCGGAGAGATTGCTTCGAGATGTTGCCTGTCGACTCGCTACCCATTGAAAAAAACGATATACACTGCAGATCATCGATAAAACCGCTCAGCGGGTAATCCCCATGATGACGTTGCGTCAGATTCGCCATTTCATCGCCGTGGCCGAAACCGGCTCCATCTCTGCCGCTGCGCAAACGGCCTTCATTTCCCAGTCGACCTTGACCCTGGCCATCCAGCAATTGGAGCAGGAGATCGGCGTCAACCTGTTCAATCGCCACGCCAAGGGCATGACCCTGACGCACCAGGGCCACCAATTCCTGCGCCAGGCCCACTTGATCCTGGCCACCGTCGACAACGCCAAGCGCAGCCTGCAACAAAGCACCGACCAGGTTGCCGGCCGAGTCACCATCGGCGTCACCAGCCTGGTCGCCGGGTATTACCTGGCGGACCTGCTGACCCGTTTCCAGCGCGCCTATCCCAACGTGGAAATCCGCGTCATGGAGGACGAGCGGCCCTACATCGAGCATCTGCTGGTCAGCGGCGAAATCGATGTCGGGGTGCTGATCCTGTCCAACCTGGAAGACCGCCACGCCTTGCAGACCGAAGTCCTGACCCATTCGCCCCATCGCTTGTGGCTGCCGGCGCAGCATCCGCTGCTGGAACACGACAGCATCAACCTGGCCGACGTCGCCCGCGAACCGCTGATCCAGTTGAACGTCGATGAAATGGACCGCAACGCCCAGCGCCTGTGGCGCGGTGCCGGCCTGCAACCGAAGGTCACCCTGCGCACCGCCTCGACCGAAGCGGTGCGCAGCCTGGTGGCGGCGGGATTGGGCGTGTCGATCCAGCCGGACATGACGTACCGCCCATGGTCGCTGGAAGGCGACATCATCGAAGCGCGACCGATTGCCGACCTCAACCAGACCCTCGACGTCGGCCTGGCCTGGCGCCGGGGCACGGCGCGACCGGCGTCGGTCGACCCGTTCCTGGCCGTCGCCCGGGAACAGCCCCATGGCGGACGCAAGCCATCTATTTAATCGAACGAAGCCTTGAGTATTTCGAATTTGTCGGCCTTGAGGCTGAGCACTAGTCTTGCTGCATCACCACATTCCATTGTGGGAGTGAGCAGGCTCGCTCCCACAGGTTCTTTGTTTCCACTGAGACCTATAAAAAAATGGCAGGCACGCAAACCCCGTTATGCACCGCGTTGCTGATAGACGGGGAACTCGCTCCTGGTGAGGGCATTGTCGAGCCGATCCTCAACCCGGCCACCGGCGAAGTGTTGGCTCACATCGCCGAGGCCAGCACCGAGCAGGTCGAAGCCGCGATTCTCGCCGCCTATCACGCCTTCGATGGCTGGTCGCGGACCACGCCACAACAGCGTTCGAACCTGCTGCTGGAGATTGCCAGTGCCATCGAGAAAAACGCCGATGAGCTGGCCCGCCTCGAATCCCTGAACTGCGGCAAGCCACTGCACCTGGCGCGCCAGGATGACCTGAGCGCCACGGTGGATGTATTTCGTTTCTTCGCTGGTGCCGTGCGCTGCCAGACCGGCCAGCTCAGCGGCGAATACCTGCCCGGCTACACCAGCATGGTGCGCCGCGACCCAATCGGTGTAGTGGCGTCCATTGCGCCATGGAATTACCCGATCATGATGGCCGCGTGGAAAATCGCCCCGGCCCTGGCCGCCGGCAATACGCTGGTGTTCAAGCCCTCGGAACACACGCCGCTGTCGATCCTGGCCTTGGCCCCAACGCTGGCCGAGATCCTGCCACGGGGCGTGATCAACATCGTCTGCGGGGGTGGCGAAGGTGTGGGCAGCCATCTGGTCAGCCATCCGAAAGTACGCATGGTCTCGCTGACCGGCGATATCGTCACCGGGCAGAAGATCCTCCAGGCGGCGGCGAAAACCCTCAAGCGCACGCACTTGGAGCTCGGAGGCAAGGCGCCGGTGATCGTGTGCAACGACGCCGACCTCCAGGCGGTGGTCGAAGGCGTGCGTACCTACGGTTATTACAACGCCGGGCAGGATTGCACCGCGGCGTGCCGGATTTACGCCCAAGGGGCGATTCATGACCGGCTGGTGGCCGAACTCGGCGCGGCAGTCAGCAGCCTGCGCTTTGCCGGCAAGCGCGATGCCGACAATGAAATCGGCCCGCTGATCAGCACCCGCCAGCGCGACCGGGTTGCCAGTTTTGTCGAGCGCGCCCTCGGCCAGCCGCACATCGAACGCATCACTGGCGCGGCGGTGCATTCCGGTGCCGGTTTCTATTACCAGCCCACGCTGCTGGCCGGCTGCAAGCAAAGCGATGAAATCGTCCAGCGCGAGGTGTTCGGCCCGGTGGTCACCGTGACCCGCTTCGACGAACTCAGCCAGGCGGTGGACTGGGCCAACGATTCCGAATACGGCCTGGCATCCTCGGTATGGACCCAGAACCTGGACAAGGCCATGCAGGTAGCGGCGCGGCTGCAATACGGCTGCACCTGGATCAACAGCCACTTCATGCTGGTCAGCGAAATGCCCCACGGCGGCCTGAAACGGTCCGGTTATGGCAAAGACCTGTCCAGCGATTCGCTCCAGGACTACAGCGTGGTGCGCCACATCATGGCCCGCCACGGCCAGCATCTGTAGATAACAGCACTACTCTAATAACAGGCCTTCAATGGCGCTTCACCCCGTTGAAACACTGCCCCGACCATAATTAAAGCAAGAGGGATTTCCATGTACGCGCACAAGACCGTATTGCTCAGTGCAATCACCACGGCGCTGCTGACCAGCGTCAGCCTCCAGGCCGCCGAACCGCTCAAGGCCATCGGCGCCGGCGAGGGCCAACTGGATATCGTCGCCTGGCCGGGTTACATCGAACGCGGCGAAAGCGACAAGGCCTACGACTGGGTGACCGGTTTCGAGAAGGAAACCGGCTGCAAGGTCAATGTGAAAACCGCCGCGACGTCCGACGAAATGGTCAGCCTGATGACCAAGGGCGGCTACGACCTGGTCACCGCGTCGGGCGACGCCTCGCTGCGGCTGATTGCCGGCAAGCGCGTGCAACCGATCAACACCGCGCTGATCGCCAACTGGAAAAACCTCGACCCGCGCCTCAAGGATGCGCCGTGGTACGTGGTCAACCAGCAGACCTACGGAACCCCGTATCAGTGGGGCCCGAACGTGTTGATGTACAACACCGAAGTATTCAAGCAGGCGCCCACCAGTTGGGGCGTGCTGTTCAACACCCAGAACCTGCCCGACGGCAAGCCGAACAAGGGACGCGTGCAAGCCTACGATGGCCCGATCTACATCGCCGACGCGGCGCTGTACCTCAAGACCGCCAAGCCTGAGCTGGGCATCAAGGACCCCTACCAACTCGACGAAGCGCAGTACAAGGCCGTGCTGGAATTGTTGCGGGCCCAGCAACCGTTGATCCATCGCTACTGGCACGACACCACCGTGCAGATGAGCGATTTCAAGAACGAAGGCGTGGTGGCGTCCGGCGCCTGGCCGTATCAGGTCAACGGCCTGATGAACGAAAAACAACCGATCGCCTCGACCATTCCAAAAGAAGGTGCCACCGGTTGGGCCGACACCACGATGCTGCACGCCGAGGCCAAGCACCCCAACTGCGCGTACAAATGGATGGACTGGTCGCTGCAACCGAAAGTCCAGGGTGACGTGGCCGCATGGTTCGGCTCGTTGCCAGCGGTACCGGCGGCGTGCAAGGGCAGCGAACTGCTCGGTGCCGAAGGCTGCAAGACCAACGGCTTCGACCAGTTCGACAAGATCGCCTTCTGGAAAACCCCGCAGGCCGAGGGCGGCAAGTTCGTGCCGTACAGCCGCTGGACCCAGGACTACATTGCGATCATGGGTGGGCGGTAAGCCTCAGTCGGCTTAGGAAACTGAACACCGCTCTTGTGTGGGAGCAAGGCTTGCCCGCGATGAAGATGATGCGGTCTTTCGGGGAACCGAGGTGCCTGTATCGCGAGCAAGCTTTGCTCCCACAGCGCTGTTCCCACAGGTCCAGTGTCCGGCCCACCACCAACAATCCAACGGAAGTCGCGCTTTTTGGAGCCCCGCACCATGACGCTTGCAGTCCAATTCACCCAGGTATCCCGTCAGTTTGGCGAAGTGAAGGCCGTTGACCGGGTTTCCATCGACATTCAGGACGGCGAGTTCTTTTCCATGCTGGGCCCCTCCGGCTCGGGCAAGACCACCTGCCTGCGCTTGATCGCCGGGTTCGAACAACCCAGTGCCGGCTCGATCCGCATCCACGGCGAAGAAGCCGCCGGACTCCCGCCCTATCAACGGGACGTCAACACGGTGTTCCAGGATTACGCGCTTTTCCCGCACATGAATGTGCGCGACAACGTCGCCTACGGCTTGAAAGTCAAAGGCGTCGCCAAGGCCGAGCGCATCAAGCGCGCCGACGAAGCACTGGAGATGGTGGCCCTGGACGGTTATGGCGAACGCAAACCCGTGCAACTCTCCGGCGGCCAGCGTCAACGCGTGGCCCTCGCCCGTGCACTGGTCAATCGCCCGCGGGTGTTGCTGCTGGACGAACCCTTGGGCGCCTTGGACCTGAAGCTGCGCGAGCAGATGCAAGGCGAGTTGAAGAAACTGCAACGCCAGCTGGGCATCACCTTCATTTTCGTCACCCACGACCAGACCGAAGCCTTGTCGATGTCCGATCGCGTGGCAGTGTTCAACAAGGGCCGGATCGAACAGGTCGACACGCCGCGCAACCTGTACATGAAACCGGCGACCACCTTCGTCGCCGAGTTCGTCGGTACTTCCAATGTGATTCGCGGCGAACTGGCCCGGGAACTGAGCGGTTATCCACAGCCGTTCTCGATCCGTCCGGAACACGTGCGCTTCGCCGAAGGTCCGTTGGCCGCCCATGAAATCGAAGTCCACGGCCTGCTGCACGACATCCAGTACCAGGGCAGCGCCACGCGCTACGAGTTGAAACTTGCCAACGGCCAGACCCTGAACCTCAGCCAGGCCAACACCCAGTGGCTCGACAACACCGCCCAGCACCAGACTGGCCAGCCCCTCAGCGTACGCTGGGCGCGGGAGGCGATGGTCGTGCTGCATGACACTGTCGGCGGTGAGGTGTGAGATGAACACCCTGACCATCAACCAAACGCCTGCGTCCGGTTCACCGTTGCGGCGTTTTTCCAACCTGCTGTATCGGCGGCCCAACCTGTACCTGTCGATGTTGCTGGTGCCGCCGCTGATCTGGTTCGGCGCGATCTACCTGGGCTCGCTGCTGACCTTGCTGTGGCAGGGCTTCTACACCTTCGATGACTTCACCATGGCGGTCACCCCCGACCTGACCCTGGCGAATTTCACCGCACTGTTCCAGCCCTCGAACTTCGACATCATCCTGCGCACCTTGAGCATGGCCATTGTCGTGTCCATCGCCAGCGCCATCGTCGCGTTCCCGATTGCCTACTACATGGCGCGCTACACCAGCGGCAAGACCAAGGCGTTTTTCTACATCGCAGTGATGTTGCCAATGTGGGCCAGCTACATCGTCAAGGCCTATGCCTGGACGCTGCTGCTGGCCAAGGGTGGCGTAGCGCAGTGGTTCGTCCAGCACCTGGGGCTGGAACCGCTGTTGCAGTTCGTACTGGGGATCCCCGGAGTGGGCGGTAGCACCTTGTCCACCTCACACCTGGGACGTTTCCTGGTGTTCGTCTACATCTGGCTGCCGTTCATGATCCTGCCGATCCAGGCCTCACTGGAGCGCCTGCCGCCATCGCTGCTGCAAGCCTCGGCGGACCTGGGCGCCAGACCACGCCAGACGTTCATGCAGGTGATCTTGCCGCTGTCGATCCCGGGCATTGCCGCCGGCTCGATCTTCACCTTCTCGCTGACCCTGGGGGATTTCATCGTGCCGCAACTGGTGGGCCCGCCGGGCTACTTCGTCGGCAGCATGGTCTACGCCCAGCAAGGCGCCATCGGCAACATGCCCATGGCTGCAGCGTTCACGCTGGTACCCATCGTGCTGATTGCCATCTACCTGTCTATCGTCAAGCGCCTGGGGGCTTTCGATGCACTCTGAAAAATCCTCCTGGGGCCTGAAGATCGCCGCGTGGGGCGGGCTGGTGTTCCTGCATTTCCCGATCCTGATCATCTTCCTCTACGCCTTCAACACCGAGGACGCAGCCTTCAGCTTTCCGCCCAAGGGCCTGACCCTGAAGTGGTTCAGCGTCGCCTTCGCGCGCCCGGATGTGCTCGAAGCTATCAAGCTGTCGTTGCAGATCGCGGCCATCGCCACGCTCATCGCCATGGTGCTCGGTACGCTGGCCTCGGCAGCGCTGTACCGCCGGGATTTCTTCGGCAAGCAGGGCATTTCGCTGATGCTGATCCTGCCGATTGCCCTGCCAGGGATCATCACCGGCATTGCCCTGTTGGCGACCTTCAAGACCCTGGGCATCGAACCGGGCATGTTCACCATCATCGTCGGCCACGCGACCTTTTGCGTGGTGATCGTCTACAACAACGTCATCGCCCGCCTGCGCCGCACCTCCCACAGCCTGATCGAAGCCTCGATGGACCTGGGCGCCGACGGTTGGCAAACCTTCCGCTACATCATCCTGCCCAACCTCGGCTCGGCACTGCTGGCCGGAGGGATGCTGGCGTTTGCGCTGTCGTTCGACGAAATCATCGTTACCACCTTCACCGCCGGCCACGAACGCACGCTGCCGCTGTGGCTGCTCAACCAGCTCAGCCGCCCCCGCGACGTGCCGGTGACCAACGTGGTGGCGATGCTGGTGATGATCGTGACGATGCTACCGATACTCGGCGCTTATTACCTGACCCGCGGGGGTGAGAGCGTGGCGGGGAGTGGCGGGAAATGAATCTGATACTAACGATGACCACCCAATGTGGGAGCGAGCCTGCTCGCGATGGCGTTTCTGATGGCGCCAAAAGCTTCGCGAGCAGGCTCGCTCCCACAGAAAAACGGCGACAGACGAGGATATGCACATGCAAACCAAACTGCTGATCAACGGCCACTTGGTAAACGGCGAAGGCCCCGGCCAGGCTGTGTTCAACCCCGCGCTGGGGCGGGTGCTGGTGGAAATCAACGAAGCCAGCGAAGCCCAGGTCGATGCCGCCGTGCGCGCCGCCGACACCGCCTTCGAGTCTTGGTCGCAAGTGTCGCCCAAGGACCGCTCCCTGCTCCTGCTCAAACTGGCCGATGCCATCGAAGCCCACGGCGAAGAACTGGCCAAGCTCGAATCGGACAATTGCGGTAAACCCTTGAGCGCCGCTCTGAACGACGAGATCCCGGCGATCGCCGACGTGTTCCGCTTCTTTGCCGGCGCCAGCCGCTGCATGAACGGCTCGGCGGGCGGCGAATACCTGCCGGGGCACACCTCGATGATCCGCCGCGACCCGGTGGGGGTCATCGCCTCCATCGCGCCATGGAACTACCCGTTGATGATGGTTGCCTGGAAAATCGCCCCGGCCCTGGCCGCTGGTAATACCGTGGTGCTCAAGCCATCGGAACAGACCCCGCTGACCGCGTTGCGCCTGGCGGAACTGGCGTCGGAAATTTTTCCAGCGGGTGTGCTCAACGTGGTGTTCGGTCGTGGGCAAACCGTCGGCCAGCCGCTGGTGACTCATCCGAAAGTGCGCATGGTGTCGCTGACCGGCTCCATCGCCACCGGTTCGAACATCATTTCCAGCACCGCCGACAGCGTCAAGCGCACGCACATGGAACTGGGCGGCAAGGCCCCGGTGATCATTTTCGACGACGCCGACATCGACGCGGCGGTGGAAGGCATCCGCACCTTCGGGTTCTACAACGCCGGCCAGGATTGCACGGCCGCATGCCGCATCTATGCCCAGCAAGGCATCTACGACCGCTTCGTCGAGAAGCTCGGCGCCGCGGTGGGCAGTATCAAGTACGGCCTGCAAACCGCGCCAGACACCGAGATGGGCCCGCTGATCACCGCCCAGCACCGCGACCGCGTCGCCGGCTTCGTCGAACGCGCCATCGCCCAGCCGCATATCCGCCTGGTCACCGGCGGCAAGGCCGTGGACGGCAACGGGTTCTTCTTCGAACCAACGGTGCTGGCCGACGCGCAGCAGGATGACGAAATCGTCCGCCGCGAAGTCTTCGGGCCGGTGGTGTCCGTCACGCCGTTCCTCGACGAAGCGCAAGTGCTGGCCTGGGCCAACGATTCGGACTACGGCCTGGCTTCATCGGTGTGGACCGCCGACGTCGGCCGCGCCCATCGCCTGTCGGCACGCCTGCAATACGGCTGCACCTGGGTCAACACGCACTTCATGCTCGTCAGCGAAATGCCCCATGGCGGTCAGAAACGTTCCGGCTATGGCAAGGACATGTCCATGTATGGGCTGGAGGATTACACGGTGGTGCGGCATGTGATGTTCAAGCATTGAAGCCAAGACAACGTTAGCAACACATGCTCGCCGGTTGACGGAAATCCTGGCAGGACCTAGGGTGTCTACAACGTATACAGCTTGGAGATTAGCCATGGCCTCGCCCGTTTTGTCCTTTCGTGTGGAAGAAGGTCTGGCCCAACAGCTGGATTTGCTGGCTGCCGCCACCGACCGCGACCGTCAATATCACCTCAAGCGTGCACTGGTTCGATATGTAGAGGCCGAGTCCTGGCATCTGCAAGCCATCAGCGAAGGCATAGCAGACGCCGATGCTGGAAATCTGACCGATCTGGATGCCGTGAAGGCTAAGTGGGCAAAACGTGCCGAGCATCGTACTGACCGATAAAGCACAGAGTGACCTCGACTCGATTCATGAACATTACCAAAGCGCTATCGGCACGCAAGGCGCTGACGATGTCATCATCGCCATCCTGGAGACGCTGCGACAATTGCAGCGTTTTCCCGGTTCAGGCCGTCCTTCAGTCGTTCCCGATATTCGAGAGCTGGTGCTGACACGCTATCCATTCGTTGCGCCTTACCGACTCGTACAGGGGCAATTGCAAATCCTGCGGATATTGCACCAGTGCAGCGAACGGCCCCAGGATTGGTCGATGGAGTAACTTTGGCCGGTGCTCTCCTGGCCCGGCCATCATCACCGCGCTTGATCAGAATCTGGAAACACTGCGCATCGCATCCACCAGGTAACGCATGGCGATGCGGTCGTTTTCCGACAGTTCCCGATAGCGCTCCACCAGCCTTAACTCTTCCAGGCTGAGCCGTCGTGTCCTGCGTCCATTGGTCAGGCCTGGAAAGATCCCCAGCATTTCGGTAATGCCCTGTATTTTTGTCATGAACTGTCCTTCTTTACGTCGAGTTGACCTGATAGCGCCGTCTGAATCCGGGTTGAATCGTCTATCACGCTAAAGAATAGGGAGGATTCAAAGCGTGAAAAGGGAGTTTTAGAGTAATTAGTCAAAAAAAGTTGGAATCGACATAAAAAAAGAAATAACTGTAAGAAAATTTGACCAAGCCACGCTTTCCCTTTCTCTCCAAGCCTGCATTTCCCCTATGATTTTGCGCCTCGGTGAACCGATCCAGCTCTCAGGCATCTGTTCTAACGTTCGTCGCGTTTGGCCAAAGGCATGTCCGAACTCCTTTACCAATCTCTGTTGCCAGGATCGGCTCGGGATTGTTTCGAGAAAGGTTGTATTTATGCACCGCAGGAATCTGCTCAAGGCCTCCATGGCTTTCGCCGCCTACACTGGGCTATCGGCCTCCGGGCTCATGGCCGCCCGCGCCTGGGCCGCCGATCAGACTGCCGACGGCGAAGCCCGTCCCTTCGATTTCAACGGTTTGAAGGATCAGGCCCGGCGGCTGGCCGAGAGCCGCTACGTCGACACCAAGCAAGTCCTGCCACCGACCCTGGCCCAAATGTCGCCGCTGCAGTTCAACGCCATCCGTTATGACGCCAATCATTCGCTGTGGAATGAGCTGGACGGGCAACTGGACGCACAATTCTTCCACGTCGGCATGGGTTTCAAGCAGCCGGTGCGCATGTACAGCGTCGACCCGAAGACGCGTATGGCCCGTGAGGTGCACTTTCGTCCGGAACTGTTCAACTATGAGAAAACCACGGTCAACACCTCGCAGTTGACGGGTGACCTGGGCTTCGCCGGCTTCCGCGTCTTCAAGGCGCCGGAACTGGACCGGCACGACATCGTTTCTTTCCTGGGGGCCAGCTATTTCCGCGCCGTGGACGCCAGCGGCCAGTACGGGCTGTCGGCACGCGGCCTGGCCATTGACACCTATGCCAAGAAGCGTGAGGAATTCCCGGACTTCACCAAGTTCTGGTTCGAAACCCCGGAGAAGAACAGCACCCGGTTCGTGGTCTACGCCCTGCTCGACTCCCCCAGCGCCACCGGTGCCTATCGGTTTGATATCGATTGCCAGCCGACCCGGGTGGTGATGGAGATCGACGCGCACATCAATGCCCGTACCGCCATCGAGCAACTGGGCATTGCGCCCATGACCAGCATGTTCAGCTGCGGCACCGTCGAGCGGCGCATGTGCGACACCATCCATCCGCAAATCCACGATTCCGACCGGCTGGCCATGTGGCGCGGCAACGGCGAGTGGGTCTGCCGCCCGTTGAACAACCCCGCCAACCTGCAGTTCAATGCCTACGCCGACAAGGACCCGAAAGGCTTCGGCCTGGTGCAGACCGACCATGACTTTGCCAGCTACCAGGACACCGTAGACTGGTACAGCAAGCGCCCGAGCCTGTGGGTCGAGCCTACGACGGCCTGGGGCGAAGGCTCGGTTGACCTGCTGGAAATTCCTACCACCGGCGAAACCCTGGATAACATCGTTGCGTTCTGGACACCGAAAAAACCGGTGGCTGCCGGCGACTCGCTGAACTATGGCTACAAGCTCTACTGGAGCGCGCTGCCACCCGTGAGCACGGACCTGGCCCACGTCGACGCCACCCGCTCAGGCATGGGCGGTTTCATCGAGGGCTGGGCGCCGGGCGAGCATTACCCGACCGTCTGGGCCCGTCGCTTTGCCGTGGACTTCAGCGGCGGCGGCCTCGACCAATTGCCGCCGGGCACCGGCATCGAACCGGTGGTGACCTGCTCCCACGGCGAGGTGAAGGACTTCAACGTGCTGGTGCTGGATGCGATCAAGGGCTACCGCATCACCTTCGACTGGTACCCGACCGACGACCGTGTGGACCCGGTGCAGATGCGCCTGTTCATTCGCACCAAGGACCGGACCTTGAGCGAGACCTGGTTGTACCAGTACTTCCCGCCGGCACCGGATAAGCGCAAGTATCCCTGAGCCCTGCTGCGTCAGGAATGACGCCTTCGCGAGCAAGCCCGCTCCCACATTGAGCCTTGTTGTGAACGCTATCCGCGCCACACAACAGATCCACTGAGGGAGCGAGCCTGCTCGCGATGAGGCCGGTACAAGCACCAATTTTTTTCAAACAAACAAAAAGC
Source organism: Pseudomonas bijieensis (assembly GCF_013347965.1). Classification (NCBI taxonomy): domain Bacteria; kingdom Pseudomonadati; phylum Pseudomonadota; class Gammaproteobacteria; order Pseudomonadales; family Pseudomonadaceae; genus Pseudomonas; species Pseudomonas bijieensis. Next base: position 2,965,860 of record NZ_CP048810.1, read on the forward strand.
CCCGGCCAATGACGACCGGGGCTTTTGGTTTTACCAAGCACTCAATCCCGCAAATCCGACTCATGGATCGGCTGGTCCCGATGCGTGGCCCGCTGGTACTGCGCCGGCCATGTAGCCTTGCGTCCACCCAAGTCATCATCGGCATGCAGGGCCCAGTACGGATCGCGCAACAATTCCCGGGCGAGGAAAATGATGTCGGCCTGGCAGGTGCGCAGGATGTGTTCGGCCTGGGCCGGTTCGGTAATCATGCCGACAGTGCCAGTGGCGATTTCCGACTCCTTGCGTACCCGTTCGGCAAAGCGTGTCTGGTAGCCCGGGCCGGTGGGAATTTCCGCATTCGCGGCGGTGCCGCCCGATGACACATCGATCAAGTCCACTCCCAGGGCCCTGAAGCGTCGCGCCAGCTCCACGGTTTCATCCGGGTTCCAACCGTCCTCGACCCAGTCGGTGGCGGAGACGCGCACGAACACCGGCAACTCTTCAGGCCATACGGCCCGCACCGCCTCGGTCACTTGCAACACCAGGCGGATGCGGTTCTCGAACGAGCCGCCGTATTGATCGCGTCGCTGATTGCTCAAGGGCGACAGGAATTGATGCAGCAGATAGCCATGGGCCGCGTGGACTTCGACCACTTTGAATCCGGCCGTCAGGCTGCGTTTTGCCGCGTCCACGAACGCCTGGACAATACCGGCGATCTGTCCTTCATCCAGTTGGACGGGCTGAGTGTGCTGCGGGTCGAAGGCAATCGGCGACGGACCGACCGGCACCCAGCCGCCATCCTCCGGTTTTACGCTGCCATGCTTGCCCAGCCAGGGTCGCCAGGTGCTGGCCTTGCGCCCGGCGTGGGCCAGTTGAATGCCTGGCACAGCCCCTTGGGCGGTGATGAAGCGGGTGATGCGTTGCAGGGGTTCGATCTGTTCATCGTTCCACAAGCCCAGGTCCTGGGCTGTGATGCGGCCATCAGCGGTGACAGCGGTGGCCTCGGTAAACACCAGGCCTGCCCCGCCCACGGCGCGACTGCCCAGGTGCACCAAGTGCCAGTCGTTGGCCAGGCCATCGGCGCTCGAATACTGGCACATCGGCGACACCGCGATGCGATTGGGTAAGGTCAATTGGCGAAGGGTATAGGGTTCCAGCAGCAGACTCATGGGGCACCTCTCGAATCAGTGGGCAGGCTCCAGGGTTCTGTTTGAAAAGTCGACGAGTGACAAAAGGTGCAACAACCCGCCCCCGCGGGCAAAGAAAATCGACAAGACGTCACAAGGGCTATCAAGCAGTGCTTAGAGCCTAGTCGACAACCCGGGATCAGGGTGGGTTCAGAATTAAAAACCGACAGTGTGGCGAGGGGATTCATCCCCTCGCCACAGGAAAACATTCCCGCAGTAACTAACGGCTTGAGCCTACCGCGGCTCGATATGGGCAATCATCAACTGCACCGTTTCCTGGCCGCGGAACTCGTTGAGGTCGAGCTTATAGGCCAGTTCCACCCAGCGCACGGTGGGGTTCGGCCAGATCTCGCGGTCGATGCCGAAGGCGATGCCATCAAGCTTCACCGAACCGCATTCGCTCTTGAGCACCACCTTCAGGTGCCGCTCGCCCACCACCCGCTGTTCGACCAACTGGAACACGCCGTGGAACATCGGCTCCGGGAAATGCTGGCCCCAGGGCCCGGCGTGACGCAGCGCCCGGGCCAGTTCCAAGTGGAATTCCTCCACCGCCAGGGTGCCGTCCGACAACAGCCGACCGGTCAGGTCTTCTTCGCGCAATTGCCGGCGCACTTCCGCGTCAAACGCCTCGGCGAACAATGGGAAATTCGCTTCCGGCAGCGTCAGCCCCGCCGCCATGGCGTGACCGCCGTACTTGCTGATCAGGGTCGGATGCTGCGCCGCCACCACACTCAGCGCATCGCGGATGTGAAAGCCCGGCACCGAGCGGCCCGAGCCCTTGAGCAGACCGTCGCCGGCATCGGCAAAGGCGATGGTCGGGCGGAAATAGCGCTCTTTCATCCGCGAGGCAAGGATACCGATCACGCCCTGGTGCCACTGCGGATCGAACAGGCACAAGCCGAATGGCATCGACTCCACCGGCAGGTCCTTGAGCTGGGCCAGGGCTTCGCGCTGCATGCCCTGCTCGATGGATTTGCGGTCCTGGTTCATGCCGTCCAGTTGCGCCGCCATCTCCCGCGCCAGGGCGGCATCGTTGGTGAGCAGGCACTCGATACCCAGGCTCATGTCGTCCAGGCGCCCCGCCGCATTCAGACGCGGACCGAGGATAAACCCGAGGTCCGTGGAGGTAATGCGCGAATGGTCACGCTTGGCCACTTCGAGAATGGCCTTGATCCCGGGACGGGCACGCCCAGCACGAATCCGCTCCAGGCCCTGGTGCACCAGAATGCGATTATTGGCGTCCAGGGGCACCACGTCAGCCACGCTGCCCAGGGCCACCAGGTCCAACAGCTCACCAATGTTCGGCTGGGGTTTGCTGGTGTACCAACCCAGGCTGCGCAGACGGGCACGCAACGCCATCAGCACGTAAAAAATAACCCCGACACCCGCCAGCGCCTTGCTCGGGAATTCGCAGCCCGGCTGGTTCGGATTGACGATCGCATCGGCCAGCGGCAGTTCGAGGCCCGGCAAGTGGTGGTCGGTGACCAGCACCTTGAGCCCCGCCGCTTTCGCCGCCGCCACACCTTCCACGCTGGAAATGCCGTTGTCCACGGTGATCAGCAACTGCGGCTCGCGAGTCAGCGCGACTTCGACGATTTCCGGGGTCAGCCCGTAGCCGTATTCGAAGCGGTTGGGCACCAGATAGTCGACATGGGCCGCGCCGAGCAGACGCAGCCCCAGCATGCCGACGGTGCTGGCGGTCGCGCCATCGGCATCGAAGTCACCGACGATCAGGATGCGCTGGCGTTCTTCCAGCGCCGTCACCAGCAGATCCACCGCGGCGTCGATCCCCTTGAGCTGCTGATAAGGAATCAAGCGCGCCAGGCTCTTGTCCAGTTCAGCCTCGGACTGCACGCCACGCGCTGCGTACAGGCGGGTCAACAGCGGCGGCAGGTCACCGAGAAATGGCAGGGTGTCGGGTAACTGGCGGGGTTCTATGCGCATGGGGGAACGGACATTTCTCTATTTTTTGGAATCCTGGACTGTGGCGAGGGAGCTTGCTCCCGCTGGGCTGCGTAGCGGCCCCCTTTTGTGGGTGCTGCGCACCCAAGCGGGAGCAAGCTCCCTCGCCACAATGAGTTCACTCAATACCGGGTCAATGGCTCAACCACGCTCGCCCAGCAGCCATTGCAGTTGGACTTCATGCTGACCACGGTCGTCGGTCACGAAAATCGTACCCTCACTGATCATCACGTCCCACTTGATCACGCGAGGCATGTCCTGGGCCAGGGTTTCCAGCACTTCCTGAGGCACGGCGGCGATGTTGACGTTCTTCAGGTTTTTGACGGCCGGGATCACCTTGCCTTCCCACACTCGCAGGCTGCCGTAGGCCAGCAGGCTGGTACGCTCGGTGCGACGCGAACACCAGGTCAGGCGATCGGCGTCAGGCTGGCCGACTTCGATCCAGTGCAAAACACGGTCATCCAGGCTTTTTTCCCACAGCGCGGGTTCATCGACGTCTGACAGACCACGACCAAACGCCAGCAGCTCGTTGTACCAGAACGCGTAGGCCAACAGGCGCACGGTCATGCGCTCTTCGGTCTCCGAAGGATGGCGGGCGATGGTCTGCTTCACATTCTCATACACATTGCGGTCGAGATCAGTGAGGTTCAGTTCAAACTTATAAGTCGTGGACGGCTGGGCCATGAACGGGCTTCTTGATACGAAGAAAGGCGGCAAGTCTAACCGATGACGCGGGCAATCCACGAATTGCCGACCATCAACCTGCGGCGACCGGTCTTGGCCTATGATAAAACGCTCTATTCGTTCTGCCTTTGTCCTACAGGATCTGTCATGTCGCTTACTGCCAAACCCCTTGCCGGCGTCAAAGTCGTCGAACTCGGCACCTTGATCGCCGGGCCCTTCGCCTCGCGCATCTGCGGCGAATTCGGTGCCGAGATCATCAAGGTCGAATCGCCCGATGGCGGTGATCCGCTGCGCAAGTGGCGCAAGCTGTACGAGGGCACCTCGCTGTGGTGGTTCGTCCAGGCACGCAACAAGAAGTCCCTGACCTTGAACCTCAAACACCCCGAAGGCCTGGCGATCCTGAAAAAACTGCTCGGCGAAGCCGACATCCTGATCGAGAATTTCCGCCCCGGGGTGTTGGAAAAGCTCGGCCTGGGCTGGGATGTCCTGCATGCACTGAACCCGAAACTGGTGATGGTGCGGCTTTCGGGCTTCGGCCAGACCGGGCCGATGAAAGATCAGCCAGGATTTGGCGCGGTGGGCGAATCCATGGGCGGCCTGCGCTACATCACCGGCTTCGAGGATCGCCCGCCCGTGCGCACCGGGATTTCCATCGGCGACTCCATCGCCGCCCTCTGGGGCGTGATTGGCGCATTGATGGCCCTGCGTCACCGCGAGATCAACGGCGGAACCGGGCAAGTGGTGGACGTAGCCTTGTACGAGGCAATTTTCGCCATGATGGAAAGCATGGTGCCGGAATTCGACGTGTTCGGATTCATCCGCGAACGCACCGGCAACATCATGCCCGGCATCACCCCCTCGTCCATCCACACCAGCGCCGACGGCAAGCACGTGCAAATTGGCGCCAATGGCGACGCGATCTTCAAGCGTTTCATGCAAATCATCGGCCGCGACGACTTGGCCAACGACCCGCAACTGGCCAGCAATGATGGCCGTGACGAGCGCCGTGATGAGCTGTACGGGGTCATCGATCGCTGGGTCAACTCACTGCCGCTCGATACTGTCATCGACCAATTGAACCAGGCCGAGGTCCCGGCCAGCCGGATCTTCAGTGCCGAGGATATGTTCAGCGACCCGCAATTCCTGGCCCGTGAAATGTTCCTGCAGGCCAAGCTGCCGGACGGCAAGGCGTTCAAGATGCCGGGAATCGTACCGAAGCTTTCCGACACCCCGGGTACTTCCGAATGGGTCGGGCCAGCGCTGGGGGAGCACAACGCCCAGGTGCTCGGCGAGCTGGGCTACGACGCGCAGCAGATCGCCAAGCTGCGCAGCGACGGCGCCATTTGACGCGCCATGCTGCGAGCGAAAACCGGCGGTCCACTGAAAATCAACTGTGGGAGCGAGCTTGCTCGCGATAGCGTCGGTTCAGCCGACTTGATGTTGACTGGCACACCGCAATCGCGAGCAAGCTCGCTCCCACAAAGACTCCAGCACCTGCCCCAACACGCTAAAACGTAAACGCCAGGCAAAAAGAAACCCCGAGAAGTGGGGAGACAACTCGGGGTTAAACGTGACCATTCAAGGTCCGTACAACAAGCGACAAGCACCGGAGCACAATGCTCGCTCTTGTTGGTAAAGAGTCTGACTCATTAGGCAGTAGGAAGGTTCCCACAAAATCCCGGTCAATTCGCCGCGCCCATGACCTTGTCGCGCGCCAGATTACGCAGCGCCGCAATCACACAAGGCTCCAGGCGGCCCTCGGCAATCAGCACATCGCGATGCAGGCCATCGACCACATCCGTCAACTGACGCTTGTCGGTCAATTGGGCCTGATTGAACACTCGCTCGACCATAATGGCCCCGGAGGCATTCTTCAGCGTCACCAGGCATTCGCCCTTGGCGCCGGAGGGAGTCAGCGTGACCTGATACGGGCTCAAAGCCTCACCCAGCAATAGGCTGATACTTTCCATTCGCTCACCCTTCAATAGTCCGAAAACAACTGCATGTTCACAGTAAGTGACCGTGGGCCGCAGCAGAAAGTTCGTCAGCGCACCGAACCGGCACGCCTTCAACCTGTTCAACCGAGCATGCGCGTCCAATATGACAGGCAAACAACAGCTTTCTCTAGCAGCCTTTGCGTGGTGACGGTCGGCATCAAGCCATGAACCTGTCGCAACGGCGCAAACGCCGCCCGACATCGGACCAGCCCCCCAGGATGCCGCGCAATTGCCCATCGGCCCCATAGAAAGGCACCGACCAATGATAGATTTCCCGCAATTGGCCGCTGAACATCAATTGCCGGTCGAAGAACCGAGACTGGCCAGTGCGCAATTGCTCCATCACCTCCCCATGCAGCAACTGCGCAGTGGCTGGCGGGAATGCTGCCGAATCCGTCAGCCGCGTGCCCCGAAGCTTTTCGAAGCGGGTCGCAAACTGGTCCTCGTAGCTTTTGTTGCACATGATCAGGCGCCCCTCCAGATCACGGATGAAAATCGGGTCGGGAATGGCATCCATCAAGGCCCGCTGGAGCATCAACTGGTCCTTGAGAACCGCTTCGGCCTTGAGGCGTTGATCGATCTGAATCTGCAGGCGGCGGTTCCACAGCAGGGACAAGAGGCCAAAGACCACGACCACGGTCACACACCAGTAACCCCATCGAGACAGCCGCTCCCAGATCGATGGCGCCTGGACCGGCGTAATGCCGGCCATCCACTTGGTGCGCAGCGCGCGCATGTCCTCGGCCGGAAAAGCTTCCAAGGCTTTATTCAAGATGCTCAACAGCGCGGACAGGTCCTGGCGTACCGCCAGGTAGTCCGGTTCCCACTTGCCCTCGAGGCCGCTGCCTACCTGCAATTGCCCGGCTGGATAGAGATGCACCCCGGTTTCATTTTCGATGGTGGCATAGGCTTCCCGGCTCTCTACCAGCGCCCGCGCCTCACCATAGGTCTTGGTCGTGCGCAATTTGATCGCCGGGTAATCGCGCCTGATTTCCGCTTCCAATGCATGCCGTGCCGGCAATGCCAGGACCTTCCCTTCAAGCTGCTCCAGCGAATGAAGAGACGATTCCCCGTCACGGCCGACGAATACCCAGCCGGAACCGCCGAATGCATGACTGAAACTCAGAAAATCCCTACGTTCTTCATTCATCGCCAGCAGGGTCGTCATGTCGGCCTCGCCATTCTCCAGCATCGTCAGCAACTCGCCGGGGGAGAACGACTCCCGATGCACGAACTCAAGGCCGGTCATTTGCGCGATGCGCTGGAGAATGTCGTGGTTCAGTCCGTTCCACTGCCCCTGTTCATTCTTGAACAGGTACAACGGAAACTGCATCGTCGCCACGATGACCCTGGGGTTCTCCTTGATCCACTTCAATTCCTGCGCATCCAGCATCAGGCGCTCGCCAGGATTGAACGGCGGCGTTTCGAAAGCCGCCAACTGCGCCGCGTTCCCCCCCTGCGCCGAGTACATCAGCGCCAGGCCCATTACCCAGCCCAAGGCGGGCTTGCCTTTGATAAAAAACGACATCTGCATTTCCTTCGAGATGACTCGCCCGTTCCTCCAAGGGCGAAACCCGACCAGTTTGGCATGCAGAAACAAGAAAGCCCGTCAGGAGACGGGCTTCAAAATGTGACAGATTTACGCGGTCAGAGCGGCTTGCCGCGGTTGCCATGCTGGCTGACAAAGGCCTGCACGGCCTTCAAGTCGTTAGGCAACACGGTGCAACGCTCATCTCGTTCAAACAAATCAGAAAGATGCGCAGGTAGTTCGAGCGCTTTTCCTACACCTGCTTTCTCCACCGCTTCCGGGAACTTGACCGGGTGAGCCGTGCCCAGGATTACCATCGGGATGTCCAGGCTGCGACGGCACTCCCGGGCGGCCCTGACGCCGATGGCCGTGTGCGGATCGAGCAGTTCACCGCTCTGACCGAACACCTCGGCGATGGTTTCGCAGGTCTGTTCATCGTCCACGGCCAGGGAATCGAACAGCTTGCGGGCTTCGGTCCAGCGCTCAGGCTCGACGCTGAAACCACCACCCTGGCGGAAGCTGTCCATCAGGCCGGCAATGGCCGCACCATTGCGACCGTGCAGGTCGAACAGCAGGCGCTCGAAGTTCGACGACACCATGATGTCCATCGAAGGCGACAGCGTGGCGTGCAGGGTTTCCTTGACGTACTGGTTGCCGCTCATGAAGCGGTGCAGGATGTCGTTGCGGTTGGTGGCGACGATCAATTGATTGATCGGCAGGCCCATGTTGCGCGCCAGGTAGCCGGCGAAGATATCGCCGAAGTTGCCGGTCGGCACCGAGAACGACACCGAGCGGGCCGGGCCGCCCAATTGCAGGGCCGCGTGGAAGTAATAAACGATCTGGGCCATGATCCGCGCCCAGTTGATCGAGTTCACCGCCACCAACCGCGTGCCCTTGAGGAAGCTCTGGTCGGCGAAACTGGCCTTGACCATTTCCTGGCAGTCATCGAAGTTGCCTTCGATGGCGATGTTGTGGATGTTATCGCCAAAAATCGTCGTCATCTGCCGACGCTGCACTTCCGAGACCCGGTTGTGCGGGTGCAGGATGAAAATGTCGACGTTCTCGCAATGCTTGCAGCCTTCGATGGCCGCCGAGCCGGTGTCGCCAGAGGTGGCACCGACGATCACCACACGCTCGCCACGCTTTTGCAGCACGTAGTCCAGCAGGCGACCGAGCAATTGCAGAGCGAAGTCCTTGAACGCCAGGGTCGGGCCGTGGAACAGCTCCATGACCCATTCGTTACCGTTGAGCTGACGCAGCGGCGCGATGGCGTTGTGGGAAAAGACGCCATAGGTCTCTTCCAGGATCTTTTTGAAATCGGCGTCCGGGATGCTGCCGGTGACGAACGGGCGCATGACCCGGAACGCCAGCTCGTGATACGGCAGGCCGGCCCAGGAAGCGATTTCTTCCTGGGTGAAACGCGGCAGGTTTTCCGGCACATAGAGACCGCCGTCCGTGGCCAGGCCGGCCAGGAGGACATCTTCGAAATTCAGGGCCGGTGCCTGGCCGCGGGTGCTGATATAGCGCATGGGGCAAACCTTCGGTTTGGGCTTCAAGCGTTGAAGTTGCAAGCTACACATCAAAGGCACGTTTGCCTTCGTTCGCGGCCTGCAACTTATCCGCTTGCCGCTAAATTAATTCAAATGTTCAACGCGGATACGGACCACCGGGCCAACGACCCCCTGGAGCGCTTCCAGCGCCGCAATCGCATCGTTGATGCGCTGCTCGACCACACGGTGGGTCAGCAGGATCATCGGCACCAGGCCGTCGTGTTCCTCGACTTCCTTCTGCATGATCGACTCGATGTTGATGCCGCGTTCCGAGAGGATACTCGCCACTTGGGCCAGCACGCCCGGATGGTCCTTGGCCTGGATGCGCAGGTAGTAGGAGCTTTCGCACGCTTCGATCGGAAGAATCGGGTGAGCCGACAGCGAGTCTGGCTGGAAGGCCAGGTGCGGCACACGGTTTTCCGGGTCCGAAGTCATGGCGCGAACCACGTCCACCAGGTCGGCAATCACCGAAGAGGCCGTCGGTTCCATGCCCGCACCAGCGCCGTAGAACAACGTCGAGCCGGAGGCATCACCGTTGACCATCACCGCGTTCATCACGCCGTTGACGTTGGCGATCAGGCGATCGGCCGGGATCAAGGTCGGGTGCACACGCAGCTCGATGCCGTTGGCGGTGCTGCGCGCCACGCCCAGGTGCTTGATGCGATAGCCCAGGGCTTCGGCGTAGTTCACGTCAGCGGTGGTCAGCTTGGTAATGCCTTCGGTGTACGCCTTGTCGAACTGCAATGGAATGCCAAACGCAATGGAGGCCAGGATCGTCAGCTTGTGCGCTGCGTCGATGCCTTCCACGTCGAATGTCGGATCCGCCTCGGCGTAGCCCAGGGCCTGAGCTTCGGCTAGCACATCCTCAAAGGTGCGACCCTTTTCGCGCATCTCGGTGAGGATGAAGTTGCCGGTGCCGTTGATGATCCCCGCGACCCAGTTGATACGGTTGGCCGACAGGCCTTCGCGGATCGCCTTGATCACCGGGATGCCACCGGCCACGGCGGCTTCGAAAGCCACGATCACGCCCTTCTCCCGGGCCTTGGCGAAAATTTCATTACCGTGAACAGCGATAAGCGCCTTGTTCGCGGTGACCACATGCTTGCCATTCTCGATGGCCTTGAGTACCAACTCGCGGGCAACGGTATAGCCGCCCACCAGCTCTATGACGATGTCGATCTCAGGGTTCGTGGCCACTTCGAAGACATCGTTGGTAATCGCAATACCGGTCGTCTGGAACTGAGGCTTTGGCGTGCGCATGGCAATTTGTGCCACTTCGATCCCACGCCCGGCACGACGAGCAATTTCCTCGGCGTTGCGCTGAAGTACGTTGAAGGTGCCGCCACCGACGGTACCTAACCCACAGATGCCTACTTTGACCGGATTCACTCTTGACTCCCCATGAAACGGCCGACGCAAGGTCGGCCGTGAAATACAGCCGCGCAGCAACGCGACTTTTTGTTTAACGGCCCGACGAAGGTTTTCGCCGAGCCGTGATCTTCAGAAGCGAATCGCCCATGATCATTTCGCGCCCAACGCCAGTTTGGCGACTTGTGGCGCCGGCTGGTAGCCCGGAATCACCTGGCCGTCGGCCAAAACGATGGCCGGCGTACCGTTCACGCCAATGGACTGGCCCAAGGCGAACTGCTTGGAGACCGGGTTCTCGCACTTGGCGGCCTTGATTTCCTTGCCATCGACCATCTTGTCCATTGCCGCTTTCTTGTCCTTGGAGCACCAGACCGCCTGCAACTGCTCATCGCCCGGCGAGCCCAGGCCCTGACGCGGGAACGCGACATAGCGCACTTCGATGCCGCGCTTGTTCAGCTCGGGCACTTCGGCGTGCAGTTTGTGGCAATACGGGCAGGTGGTGTCAGTGAACACCGTGATGTGGGACTTGGTTTCGCCAATCGCCGGATAAACCACGGTTTCTGCGACTGGAATGCCGTTGATCAACTTGGAAATGCCCTGGCGCTCGGTCATTTCGGTGAGATTGACCGGCTTGCCGTCCTTGAGCTCGAACAGGTTGCCCTGGACGATGTACTGACCGTCGGCGCTGGCGTAGAGCACGCGGCTGCCCTTGAGCTTGACCTCATACAGGCCGGCCATGGGGCTGGCCGAAATGGTTTCGATCGGCACTTCGAGCTGAAGGTTTTCCAGGCTCTTGCGGATAGCCTTGTCGGCCGCGTCGTCGGCGATGGCAAAGGTACTGGCCAACGCAATGGCGGCGGCGGTGAACATCTGGATCAAACGCATGGGGACTCCTGAGGCGAACAAATGAGACGGGAAACGCCGACCCGCAGATTCGGGTTCCAACCGCCCACTGTGCAAACCGACAAAGCCTACCACATAAGGCTCGCGTGACCGAATGCCGCTGACGCAAGACATTGGTGGCGGCTTTTCCGTGGGAGCGGGCGTGTGAGAACAAGGCTTGCCCTCGATGGCCGCGCCGCGGTGCAACAACGGAGCCGCGTTATCGTTCATCGCGGGCAAGCCTTGCTCCCACAGGGGATTTTATTCAGCCACGCGGGTGATGCCTGGCATGCAGATCCTGCAACCGCGCCCGGGCAACGTGAGTGTAGATCTGGGTGGTGGACAGGTCGCTATGGCCGAGCAACATCTGCACCACTCGCAGGTCGGCGCCGTGGTTGAGCAGGTGCGTGGCGAAGGCGTGGCGCAAGGTGTGAGGCGAAAGGGATTTGTTGATCCCGGCCACCTTGGCCTGGTGCTTGATACGGTGCCAGAAGGTCTGACGGGTCATCTGCTCGCCGCGCAGGCTGGGAAACAGCACGTCGCTGGGACGCCCACCCAGCAATTCATGGCGGGCATCGCGCATGTAGCGCTCGACCCAGACAATCGCTTCCTCCCCCATCGGCACCAGGCGTTCCTTGCTACCTTTGCCCATCACCCGCAGCACACCCTGGCGCAAATTGACCTGCTCCAGCGTCAAGCTGATCAACTCGGTGACACGCAGGCCGCAGGCATACAGGACTTCCAACATGGCCCGGTCGCGCTGACCGATGGCTTCGCTGAGGTCGGGCGCCGCCAGCAACGCTTCCACATCGGCTTCCGACAGGGATTTGGGCAACGGGCGCCCCAATTGCGGCATTTCCACGCGCAAGGTCGGGTCCACCGCAATCAGCTTTTCCCGCAGCAAGTAGCGATAAAACCCACGCAAACCGGAGAGAAACCGCGCGGTCGAGCGTGGTTTGTAGTCCTGCTCCAGGCGCCAGGCCAAGTGATCGAGGATCAACTCCCGGCCGGCATTGACCAGCTCCAGGTGGTTTTCCTGCAACCAGCCGTTGAACAGCGCCAGGTCGCTGCGGTAGGCATCGCGGGTGTTATCGGACAGCCCCTTCTCCAGCCACAGGGCGTCGAGAAACTGGTCTATCAGCGGATGATCGATGGCTGGCATAAAGACTCTTGAAGGATGCGGGCACACGGCATCGAAAGGGGAAATGAAGCCATGCAGGGTGCTCAAAGCGCAAATCGCAGGCAACAAAAAAGCAGCCCGCAGGCTGCTTTTTTTTGCATCGGAAGCTGGACTTAAGCCAGTTTTTCCTTGATGCGAGCTGCTTTACCGGACAGGTCACGCAGGTAGTACAGCTTGGCTTTACGCACGTCGCCGCGACGTTTCACAGCCATGCTGTCGATTTGCGGGCTGTAGGTCTGGAAAGTACGCTCTACGCCGACACCGTTGGAGATTTTACGAACGGTGAATGCACTGTTCACGCCACGGTTACGCTTGGCGATAACGACGCCTTCGAACGCTTGCAGACGGGAACGGTCGCCTTCCTTCACTTTCACCTGAACGACAATGGTGTCGCCCGGGGCAAAGGTAGGGATTTCTTTGGTCATCTGCTCTGCTTCGAGTGCAAGGATGATTTTGTTAGTCATGCTGTGCTCCTAAGGCAAGTCGTCGGACTCACCATCGATACGTTGTTAACTATCGTCCCGCTCGCGGATGTATTCCTCGAGCAGCTTCTTCTCTTCTCCAGAAAGCGAGCGGCTTTCCAGAAGATCGGCGCGTCGTTCATAGGTCCGACCAAGGGACTGCTGTAAACGCCAACGCCGGATGTGCGCGTGGTTGCCACTTAGCAACACGTCGGGAACACGCTGATCCGCATACACCTCCGGTCGGGTGTAGTGCGGGCAATCCAGCAGACCATCCGTAAAGGAATCTTCCTCAGCGGAATCTGCATGCCCTAAAGCTCCAGGCAGCAGTCGTGTAACCGCATCGATCAGGACCATCGCCGGCAGCTCGCCGCCAGACAGTACATAGTCGCCAATCGACCACTCTTCATCGACATGAGCTTCAATGAAACGCTCGTCAATGCCTTCGTAACGGCCGGCAATCAGGATCAATGCATCCGAATTCGCCAGCTCGCGTACCGCCGACTGAGTCAGCTGGCGGCCTTGGGGCGACAGGTAGATCACCTTCGCGCCCTCCCCGGCTGCGGTTCTGGCCTGAACCAGAGCGTCTTCCAGGGGCTTGATCTTCATCACCATGCCCGGACCACCGCCAAACGGGCGATCGTCCACAGTGTGATGTCGATCCGTGGTGTAGTCCCGCGGATTCCAACAAGTGAGCTGCAACAGCTCCTGTTTCACCGCGCGGCTGGTTATGCCGTACTCGCTGATGGCGGAAAACATCTCGGGAAACAATGTGATGACTTCAACGCGCAAATTAGCCACGTTTAGAAATCCGCATCCCATTCCACCTTCATCTCGCCTGCGGCAAGGTCGACGGCCAACACGCATTGCTCGGTATAGGGCAACAGGCGTTCGCGATCATCCAGGCTGCCGACGCAAGGCTTGACCACCATGACATCGTTCGAACCGGTCTCGAGCAGGTGATCGATTTTCCCGAGCAATTGCCCGAGGTGGTCGATGACCTTCAGACCCACCAGCTGGTACCAGTAGTACTCGCCGTCGGTCAGTTCAGGGAACAGGTTGCGCGGCACGCAGATCTCATAACCGGCCAGAAGACGTGCTTCTTCACGATCATCGAGACCCTTGAGCTTTGCGACCAGGAACTTGTCGTTCCCACGTCCGCTGACCAGCTCCACCTGTTTCACGCTACCTTCGCGCTTGAGCGTCCAGGTTTTGTAGTCCAACAGGTTCTTGATCGGATCAGTAAAGGAATACACCTTCACTTCGCCGCGAACGCCATGTACAGAATAGATCTTGCCGACAACGATCAAATCACCGGCATCTTTTGGCGTCGCGTTCATATTGCTCAGGCCGCAGCCTTAGCCGATTCCTTCAACAACTGAGCAACGCGCTCAGAAGGTTGTGCACCAACGCTCAGCCAGTAGGCTACGCGCTCTTGGTTCACGGACAGACGAACTTCCTGACCACGGGCAACAGGGTTGAAGAAACCAACCTGCTCCTTGTGGGAACCGTCACGCGGGTTGCGGCTGTCGGTTACGGTCAGGTGGTAAAACGGGCGCTTTTTGGAGCCGCCAAGGGCAAGACGGATTGTTAGCATGTGAACATCGTTCCTGTAGTCGGTGCTGCAAATCTAAATGCACAGCGGGCATAGGTGCCCGAAAGGCCGCATATTCTAAGGAATATCCGGCCTTTTGCAAATGTCTTTTTCCGGCGCCTGGGCCGTGCGATCAAGATTTGCCATGGAGCCGTCATGAAAAACGGCAGGTCAGCTCCCGTGCAGCACGGGTTTGCTGGAGATCCCCGCATCCGTGCGGGGCAACGCCGACATGACAGCCGGCGCAGATTCTTTACATTTTCGGCATGCCGCCGCCGGGCAACATACCGCCCATGCCGCGCATCATCTTGGCCATCCCGCCCTTGGCGGAGAATTTCTTCATCATCTTCTGCATCTGCTTGTGTTGCTTGATCAAGCGACCGATGTCCTGCACCTGGGTGCCGGAACCCATGGCGATACGACGCTTGCGCGAACCGCTGATCAGCTCAGGGTCGCGGCGCTCGGCCGGGGTCATGGAGTTGATGATGGCTTCCATCTGCTTGAACTGCTTTTCAGCCGCGCCCTGGGCATTGCCCATCTGCGCCAGGTTCACACCACCGATGTTCGGCAGTTTGTCCATGAGCCCGCCAAGACCGCCCATGTTCTTCATTTGTTGCAGTTGGTCGCGGAAGTCCTCGAGATCGAAGCCCTTGCCCTTCTTCAGCTTCTTGGCCAGTTTGTCGGCCTTGTCCTTGTCGAGGGTCTGCTCGGCCTGCTCGATCAGGCTGAGCACGTCGCCCATGCCCAGAATCCGCGAAGCGATACGCTCAGGGTGGAACGGCTCGAGCGCTTCGCTCTTCTCGCCCATACCGATGAACTTGATCGGCTTGCCGGTGATGGCGCGCACCGACAGCGCGGCACCGCCACGGGCATCGCCGTCGACCTTGGTCAGGATCACGCCGGTCAACGGCAGTGCGTCACCGAACGCCTTGGCGGTGTTGGCCGCGTCCTGGCCGGTCATGGCATCGACCACGAACAGGGTTTCCACCGGGTTGATCGCGGCATGCAACGCCTTGATCTCGCCCATCATCTCTTCATCGATGTGCAGGCGACCGGCGGTATCGACGATGACCACGTCGATGAATTTCAGTTTTGCTTCTTTAATAGCCGCCTGGGCGATGTCCACCGGCTTCTGGCTCAGGTCGGACGGGAAGAACGTCACGCCGATATCGTTGGCCAGGGTTTCCAGCTGCTTGATGGCCGCCGGACGATAGATGTCCGCGGACACCACCATCACCGACTTTTTCTTGCGCTCTTTAAGGAAGCGCGCCAGCTTGCCGGCCGTCGTGGTCTTGCCCGCGCCTTGCAGACCTGCCATCAGCACCACCGCTGGCGGTACGGCGGCGAGGTTCAGGTCTTCGTTGGCGGCGCCCATGAGGCTTTCGAGTTCGGCCTGGACGATCTTCACGAACGCCTGGCCCGGCGTCAGGCTGCGCGACACTTCGGTGCCGACGGCGCGTTCCTTGACCGAATTGACGAAGTCCTTGACCACCGGCAGGGCGACGTCGGCTTCGAGCAACGCCATGCGCACTTCGCGCAGGGTGTCTTTGATGTTGTCCTCGGTCAGTTTCGCCTTGCCGGTGACATGGCGCAGCGTCTGCGAGAGACGGTCGGTTAGGTTTTCAAACATGCGCGATCCTTTCAGGCCCAGATGAGACCGGGATAATGGCGGCCCAGACCGTGAAAAATGTGCTCGGCGAGCCTGCGGCGTGGGCAGGTCGCGGATTATAGCGAAGAAGCGGGCGACGTACACCTTACTGTCAGTTGCGGTGGTCTTTCGTGCGGAGGGGGTTCTATGCCAAACTCAGCGCCTTTCGGGCTTGCCTAACAGGATTTATGCTCCCCTTGTCACCCAGCTTGTTTGCCACGCTCGCCGCCGCTTGCCTTTATGCCGCTGCGACCCTCTATCAAGGCTCACGCCTGGCCACCGGTGCCAAGGCGAACAAACGCCTGCTGGTCACGCTTGGCGTGCTGGCGGTGCTCGGCCATGCGGCCAGCCTTTATACCCACCTGATGACGCCGATCGGCCTGGGCCTGGACTTTTTCAACGCCGCCAGCCTGATCGCCGTCGCCGTGATCGCCCTGACACTAGTGGCCTGCTCGCGCATCCCGGTGGAAAACCTGCTGGTGCTGCTGTTCCCACTGGGGCTGGCCACGGTGCTACTGGCGCAGTTCGCGCCGTCGGGTACAGTGCAGATCATTGATGAAGAGCCGGGCATCCTCGCCCACATCCTGCTGTCGATCCTGGCCTATGGCCTGTTCACCATCGCGGTGTTCCAGGCCCTGCTGCTACTGGTGCAAGACCATCAGCTCAAGAACAAGCACCCGTCCGGGCTGATCCGCAATTTCCCGCCGCTGCAAACCATGGAGAGCCTGCTGTTCGGCTTCCTCTGGGCCGGTTGGGGCTTGCTGTCACTGTCGCTGATCTCCGGCTGGTTGTTCGTCGAGAACCTGTTCGCCCAGCACCTGGTGCACAAGACCCTGCTCGCCTGCCTGGCATGGATAGTCTTCAGCGTGCTGCTGTGGGGCCGCAACCGCCTCGGCTGGCGCGGGCACAAGGCGATTCGCTGGACCCTGGCCGGCTTCTGCCTGCTGATGCTCGCGTACTTCGGCAGCAAGCTGGTCCGCGAATACATCTTGCATGTGTGACGGACGGCCCTGATGGATACGTTGCCCGTGGCGCCGCTGTTTGCCGTGCTGGTGGTGCTGATCCTCTGGTCAGCCCTGTTCACCGCGATCGAAGCCGCCCAGCAACACCTGCTGGCCCAGCGTACGGCCTCGCGCGCCACTGACAAACCGCTGGCGACGCTGACATTCCCGCTGGCCAGCCTGATCCTGTGCAATACCCTCTGCCGCACCCTGGCCGTGGTCATCGGCACCTTGCTGGCGATTTTTACCTGGCTGGAAAACGGCCCCTGGGTGGCCTGGCTCGGCACCAGCGCCGCCCTGCTGGTGTTTGCCGACTACCTGCCGCGCACCTTGGCCACTCGCCAGCCCGAAGCGGTGCTGGCACTGGGCAACACCTTGCTGGGCATACCGTTGAAGATCCTCTATCCGTTTGCCTGGCTGTTGAATGGCGCCAGCCAATTGCTGCTGCGCCCATTTGCCCGCAAGGCCAGCATGGTGCAACAGAGCGACGACGAAATGCCCGCGCCACCGCGTAGCGAGCATGAACCGGAGCACAACAGCGGCCGACTGCACCCGATTTCCGGCATCCACGCCCTGGACAACATCACCGTCAACGATATCCTCGTGCCCCGCAGCGAGGTCGATGGCATCAACCTCGACGACCCCATCGGCGAGATCATCGAACAGCTACGCCTGAACCGTCGTACCCGCCTGCCGGTGTTCCACAGCGACATCAACCAGGTCGAAGCGGTGCTCAACACCCGCCAGATCCGCCATCTGCTGGCGGACGCGAGCCTGACCAAGGAAGCGCTGCTGGCGGCCTCCCACGAGCCCTACTTCGTGCCCGAAAGCACACCACTGCAACTGCAATTGCTGAATTTCCACAAGCAGCAGCGGCGCCTGGGCATGGTGGTGGACGAATACGGCGAAGTGCTGGGCATCGTTACCCTGGAAGACATCCTCGAAGAAATCGTCGGCGAATTCGAAAGCGAGCACAGCCTCGACAATCCCCATGTCCATCCCCAGCCCGATGGCCGCCTGATGATCGATGGCGCG
The DNA here is from genome assembly GCF_013347965.1 of Pseudomonas bijieensis. Classification (NCBI taxonomy): domain Bacteria; kingdom Pseudomonadati; phylum Pseudomonadota; class Gammaproteobacteria; order Pseudomonadales; family Pseudomonadaceae; genus Pseudomonas; species Pseudomonas bijieensis. The sequence continues at coordinate 2,983,916 of NZ_CP048810.1, forward strand.
GCGTCGATTCGTGAGTTGAACAGGACCCTGGGCTGGCACCTGCCTTGCGACGGCCCCAAAACCCTCAACGGGCTGGTGACCGAAGCCCTGGAAACCATTCCCGAAAGCCCGGTATGCCTGAAGATCGGGCGGTATCGACTGGAAATCATCGAGACCGTGGACAACCGTGTGAGCCAGGTGCTGGCGTGGCATAACAGCTCGGTGCCGGTGGTGCTCTAAACACCGTCTTCGTGGCGAGGGGAGCTTGCTCCCGCCGGGCTGCGCAGCAGCCCCAAAGCAGCAATCCAACCCGCCTGACACACCGAGCTGTCAGGTCTCAGGGCCGCTTCGCAGCCCAGCGGGAGCAAGCTCCCTCGCCACAGAAGCTCAGCGCACGCTTCAATATTCTGTGCGGGCTCTCTTGTTGATTCGTTAGCCCCCCTTCCTATACTCAAGCCGCTTACCGGACCCTGCGTCTACCCTGCACTCAGCCGGTTCCGGTCCGACCATCGGCGAAATCCGCATCAGCCCTGCGACTGTTCCTACCCGAAACAGCGAAAGGGTACCCGCCCACATCCCTGGGCGTTCGACCATAATAATTCGCTCCAACGGAGCACATGACTGTCAGGGATAACCGCATGACGACCACTACCTGCAACGAGGCTGTGCCTGTCCAGCCGACAAATTCCGCCACCCGCGTGGCGACCGCAAGCTTCATCGGCACCGCCATCGAGTTCTACGATTTCTACGTCTATGCCACGGCGGCGGCCCTGGTGATCGGGCCGGTGTTCTTCCCGCAAACTTCTGGCACGGCACAGATGCTGTCGTCTTTCCTGACGTTCGGCATCGCCTTCCTCGCCCGGCCGCTGGGCTCGGCGCTGTTCGGCCACTTCGGCGACCGGATCGGGCGCAAGTCCACGCTGGTGGCGTCCCTGCTGCTGATGGGGGTGTGCACCACGCTCATCGGTGTGCTGCCCGGTTATGCCAGCATTGGCGCCTGGGCACCGGTCCTGCTGTGCCTGCTACGTTTCGGCCAGGGCCTGGGCTTGGGCGGTGAATGGGGCGGGGCGGCGCTGCTTGCCACCGAGAACGCGCCCAAGGGCAAGCGTGCCTGGTTCGGCATGTTCCCCCAATTGGGGCCGTCCATCGGCTTCCTGGCGGCCAATGGGCTGTTCCTGACCCTGGCCATGAGCCTGGACGATGAGCAATTCCGCTCCTGGGGCTGGCGGATTCCGTTCCTGCTCAGCGCCGTGCTGGTGATCGTCGGCCTCTATGTGCGGCTCAAACTCCATGAAACCCCGGTATTCGCCAATGCCATGGCCCGCCAGGAGCGGGTCAAGGTGCCGTTGGTCGAGCTGTTCAGCCAATACTGGGCGCCGACGCTGCTGGGCGCGGCGGCGATGGTGGTGTGTTACGCGCTGTTCTATATCTCGACGGTGTTTTCCCTGAGCTACGGCGTGTCCACCCTCGGCTACAGCCGCGAGACATTCCTGGGCCTGCTGTGCTTTGCCGTGCTGTTCATGGCCGCCGCTACCCCCCTGTCGGCCTGGGCCAGCGACCGCTACGGCCGCAAACCGATATTGATCCTCGGCGGTGTGCTGGCAATTGCCTCGGGTTTCCTCATGGAACCCTTGCTGACCCACGGGTCGACCGGGGGCGTGGCACTGTTCCTGTGCATCGAGCTGTTCCTGATGGGTGTGACCTTTGCCCCCATGGGCGCCTTGCTCCCGGAGCTGTTTCCGACCCACGTGCGTTACACCGGCGCCTCGGCAGCCTACAACCTGGGCGGTATCGTCGGTGCCTCGGCCGCGCCGTTCTTCGCCCAGAAACTGGTGGCGATGGGCGGTTTGAGCTATGTCGGAGGCTATGTTTCAGCAGCCGCGCTGCTCAGCGTGATCGCCGTGCTGTGCCTGAAGGAGACGCGCCACAACGACTTGAACCGGGTCGCCTAGGTTGAGGCCCGTGGCGAGCGCTGCATGCCTCGCCACGGGAAGCTGTCGCAAGCCTGAACACCCGCTAATGAAATAACCGCTAACAGTCGCTTACCATTGAAACCACCCCCCACCTGCCCCATCTAAGACCCATACCCCATTGCGCAGGTGCCCCATGAGCGACCAGCACTCTACTGAAGCCACTCACGATTACGACGCTGACTCCGAACACATCGAACACACTTCGTCCGGTACCGGCCTGGCCCTGCCTGGCCAGAACCTGCCGGACAAGGTCTATATCATCCCCATCCACAATCGCCCCTTCTTCCCGGCCCAGGTGTTGCCGGTCATCGTCAACGAAGAACCGTGGGCCGAGACCCTGGAGCTGGTGGCCAAGTCCGAACACCACTCCCTGGCACTGTTCTTCATGGACACGCCCCAGGAAGACCCGCGCCATTTCGACACCTCGAAACTGCCGCTGTACGGCACGCTGGTGAAGGTGCATCACGCCAGCCGGGAAGGCGGCAAGCTGCAGTTCGTCGCCCAGGGCCTGACTCGCGTGCGCATCCGCACCTGGCTCAAGCACCATCGCCCACCGTATCTGGTGGAAGTCGAATACCCGCACCAGCCGAGCGAGCCGACCGACGAGGTCAAGGCCTACGGCATGGCGCTGATCAACGCGATCAAGGAACTGCTGCCACTCAACCCGCTGTATAGCGAAGAGCTGAAGAACTACCTCAACCGCTTCAGCCCCAACGACCCATCGCCACTGACCGACTTTGCCGCCGCGCTCACCTCCGCCACCGGCAGCGAACTGCAGGAAGTGCTCGACTGCGTGCCCATGCTCAAGCGCATGGAAAAAGTGCTGCCGATGCTGCGCAAGGAAGTCGAAGTGGCGCGGCTGCAGAAAGAGATTTCCGCCGAGGTCAACAACAAGATCGGCGAGCATCAGCGCGAGTTCTTCCTCAAGGAACAGCTCAAGGTCATCCAGCAGGAACTGGGGCTGACCAAAGACGACCGCAGCGCCGATATCGAACAGTTCGAGCAACGGCTGGAAGGCAAGGTGCTGTCGGCCCAGGCGCAGAAGCGCATCGAAGAGGAGATGAACAAACTCTCCATCCTGGAAACCGGCTCGCCGGAATACGCCGTTACCCGCAATTACCTGGATTGGGCAACCTCGGTGCCGTGGGGCGTGTACGGCCAGGACAAACTTGACCTCAAGCATGCCCGCAAGGTTCTCGACCAGCACCACGCCGGCCTGGACGACATCAAGGACCGTATCCTGGAATTCCTCGCCGTCGGTGCCTACAAAGGCGAGATCAGCGGCTCTATCGTGTTGCTGGTGGGCCCGCCGGGCGTGGGCAAGACCAGCGTCGGCAAGTCCATCGCCGAGTCCCTGGGGCGGCCGTTCTACCGTTTCAGCGTTGGCGGCATGCGCGACGAAGCCGAGATCAAGGGCCATCGGCGCACCTACATCGGAGCCCAGCCGGGCAAGCTGGTACAGGCGCTAAAAGACGTCGAGGTGATGAACCCGGTGATCATGCTCGATGAGATCGACAAGATGGGCCAGAGCTACCAGGGCGACCCGGCGTCGGCCCTGCTCGAGACCCTCGACCCGGAACAGAACGTCGAATTTCTCGATCACTACCTGGACCTGCGCCTGGATCTGTCGAAAGTGCTCTTCATCTGCACCGCCAACACCCTGGACTCGATCCCCGGCCCCTTGCTGGACCGGATGGAAGTGATCCGCCTGTCGGGTTACATCACCGAAGAAAAAGTCGCCATCGCCAAGCGCCACTTGTGGCCCAAGCAGTTGGCCAAGGCCGGCGTGTCCAAGGGCAGCCTGAGCATCAACGACAGCGCCCTCAAAGCCCTGATCGACGGCTACGCCCGTGAAGCCGGGGTGCGGCAGTTGGAGAAACAACTGGGCAAACTGGTGCGCAAGGCGGTGATGAAGCTGATCGACGACCCCAAAGCGGTGATCAAGCTCGGGCCGAAAGACTTGGAGGCCTCCCTGGGCAAACCGGTGTTCCGCAACGAGCAGGTGTTGTCCGGCGTCGGAGTGATTACCGGCCTGGCCTGGACCAGCATGGGCGGCGCGACCTTACCCATCGAGGCAACGCGCATCCACACCCTCAATCGCGGTTTCAAGCTGACCGGGCAACTGGGGGACGTGATGAAAGAGTCGGCGGAAATCGCCCACAGCTACGTCAGTTCGCACCTGAAGCAATTCGGCGGCGATCCGAAATTCTTCGACGAGGCCTTCGTTCACCTGCACGTACCGGAAGGCGCCACGCCCAAGGACGGCCCGAGCGCCGGGGTCACCATGGCCAGCGCCCTACTGTCCCTGGCCCGTAACCAGCCACCGAAAAAAGGCGTGGCCATGACCGGCGAACTGACCCTTACCGGGCATGTACTGCCGATCGGCGGCGTGCGCGAAAAAGTGATCGCGGCGCGGCGGCAGAAAATCAATGAACTGATCCTGCCGGAAGCCAACCGGGGCAATTTCGAAGAATTGCCGGACTACCTCAAGGAAGGCGTCACGGTGCACTTTGCCAAGCGGTTTGCGGATGTGGCCAAGGTGCTGTTCTGATAGAACTGTAGCGCTTATGCGGGCCCCATCGCGGGCAAGCCTTGCTCCCACAGGGTTTAATGCCGCTCACAGAGTCAGTGTGCGACAAAGATCCATTGTGGGAGCAAGGCTTGCCCGCGATAGCATCATCAGCGACAGCACTTCCTCAGCTGACACACCTAGTAGCATCTTCGGTTATGCTCGCCGTTCGTCGTGAATGCCGGAGTCATCACCCTTATGTCCATCACCCGCCTGCTCATCCCCTTGAGCCTCGCCCTGCTGAGCGCCTGCGCCACGCAAAGTGGACGCAACGTGACCGTGGAAAAACTGAGCCAGTGCCCGGTGCGGCTCAATAACGGGCAGAACCTGATTTTGAGCTTGCCGAGCAACCCCACCACCGGTTATCGCTGGGCGATCCAGGATTCGGCCGGCGGCGTGCTCAAAGGCCTGGGCCCCGAGGTTTATCGCAACCCGGAAGACGCCGGCATCGTCGGCGCCGCCGGGGTCTCGACCTGGCGCTTCCAGGCGTTCAACGCCGGCACTGGGCGTCTGCGCCTGACTTATCAACAGCCCTGGGCTCCGGAAGTACCGCCCGTGGAAACCTTCGACTGCGCCATTGCGGTGAATTGACCGTGGGTTGGCTGATCCTTGCACTGATGGGCGCAGCCACTTACCTGTACGGCCTGGCCATGCACGCCACGCTGCTGTGTCTGCTGGTCAAGCCTATGCCGGTGCTGGCCCTGCTCGGTTGGCTGCACGATGCGCCGCCAGGCGAGTATCGGCGCTGGATCAGCCTCGGGCTGATTTTTTCGCTGGTGGGCGATGTGCTGCTGGCCTGGCCGGGGGATCTGTTCGTGTTCGGCCTTGGCGCGTTTCTGCTGGCGCACCTGGCTTACCTGAAAGCTTACCTGAGCGACTGTCACCGTCCGGCGCTGCTGCCATTGGCCCTGGCCTTGGGCATCGGCGCAGTGCTGTTGGGGATACTGGTGTCGAGCGGTCTCGGGCCGTTGCTGGTGCCGGTGATTGTCTACGGCCTGGCTATCAGCGCCATGCTCTGGCGAGCCCTGGCACGGTTGGGTACCGAGGTGCCGAAACGCTCGGCCTGGCTGGCCGCCGCCGGGGCGCTGGCCTTTGTGTTTTCCGACAGCCTGATCGGCATCAACCGGTTCATACAGCCCTTCCATGCCGCGCCTTATCTGATCATCATCAGTTATTGGCTGGGCCAATGGGGCATCACGGCGTCAGCGTTCCCGCAAAAGCAGCGCTGAACAAAGATCAATGTGGGAGCGAGCAAGCTCGCTCCCACAGGTTTTTTGGTTAAAATGCCGGCCTTTTCACCACCCATGCCGCTGGAACCGCCGTGAGCAAAGAACCCGATCGCCTATTCGCCCAACCCCTGGCCCAAGTGCCGGACTTCGCCTTCAACGAGGACGTGGTGCGGGTGTTTCCGGACATGATCAAGCGTTCGGTGCCGGGTTACCCGACCATCGTCGAAAACCTCGGCGTGCTCGCCGCGCAATTCGCCCAACCCAATAGCGTGCTCTATGACCTGGGTTCGTCCCTGGGTGCGGTGACCCAGGCCCTGCGCCGCCATGTGCGCACCGACGGTTGCCGTGTCATCGCTGTGGATAACTCGGCGGCCATGGTCGAGCGTTGCCGCGAATACCTCAACGGCCAGGACTCGATGTTCCAGGAGTTGCTGCCCGTTGAGGTGATCGAAGGCGACATCCTCGCCCTGACGTTCCAGCCTGCCTCGGTGGTGGCGCTGAACTTCACTCTGCAATTCATCGCGCCGGACCAGCGCACCGCGCTGTTGAGCCGCATTCGCCAGTCGCTGCTGCCCGGCGGCGCCCTGATCCTGTCGGAAAAACTGCGCTTCAACGATGTCGAGGAACACGCCCTGCTCACCGACCTGCACGTGGCGTTCAAACGCGCCAACGGCTACAGCGAGCTGGAGATTGCCCAGAAACGCAGCGCCATCGAAAACGTCATGAAGCCCGATAGCCTCGAAGAACACCGCGAACGCCTGTTGGCGGCTGGGTTCTCGAAAGTCGTGCCGTGGTTCCAGTGTCTTAACTTCGCCTCGTTGATTGCCCTGCCATGATCGATCTGTCTCCCCTCGCCCGCCGCCTGGCCGGTACCCCCTTGGCCGATTGGGCCGCGACCCTGCAGACGCAACTCGACAGCAAAATGGAAAAAGGCCATGGCGACCTGGAGCGCTGGCAGAACGCTCTCGACGCCTTGCCAATGCTGCAACCGACTGAAATCGACCTGCTGAACGGGCTGACCCTCGACACCGATTGCTCCGACGAAACCCGGGCACGAATGCGCACGGCGTTGATGGGCCTGTCGCCGTGGCGCAAAGGGCCGTTCGACCTGTTTGGCGTGCACGTGGACACCGAATGGCGCTCGGACTGGAAGTGGTCGCGGGTCGCACCGCACCTGGATCTCAAAGGCAAGCGCATCCTCGACGTGGGCTGCGGCAATGGTTACTACATGTGGCGCATGCTCGGCGCCGGGGCCGACACGGTGATCGGCGTCGACCCCAACTGGCTGTTCTTCTGCCAGTTCCAGGCCGTGCAGCGTTACCTGTCACAGCCCAATGCCTGGCACTTGCCATTCCCCTTCGAAGCGTTGCCCGCAGAGCTGGAAGGCTTCGACACGGTGTTCTCCATGGGCGTGTTCTACCATCGCCGCTCGCCGATCGAACACCTGCTGGCCCTCAAGGACTGCCTGGTCAAAGGCGGCGAACTGGTGCTGGAAACCCTGGTAATCGAAGGCGACGAACATCAGGTGCTGGTGCCCGAGGACCGCTACGCGCAGATGCGCAATGTGTGGTTCCTACCCTCGGTCCCGGCCCTGGAACGCTGGCTGCGCCGCGCCGGGTTCAGCGATGTGCGTTGCGTGGACGTGAGCCTGACCACCGTGGAAGAACAGCGCAGCACCGAGTGGATGAAGTATCAGTCGCTGAGCGACTTCCTCGATCCCGCCGACCACAGCAAAACCATCGAAGGACTGCCGGCACCAATGCGGGCAGTGATTGTGGCGCGGAAATAAATCGCCCCGCTGTGTGCAAGCTTCTGTGGGAATGAACCTGTGGGAGCAAGGCTTGCCCGCGATGGCGGCACCGCGGTCTATAGTAAGACCGCGTTATCGTTCATCGCGGGCAAGCCTTGCTCCCACAGAGATTCACTCCCACATTAGGGGGAAAGGTGTCAGTCTGAGGATTTGGCTCTACGGGCCTTGAAGAACTCACTCAACACCGTGCTGCATTCTTCAGCCAGCACCCCGCCTTCGAACATCACCCGATGGTTCAGGAAACCCTGGCTGAAAAACTGCCCCTGGCTCTGCACGATCCCGGCCTTGGGCTCCAGGGCGCCGTAGACGACCCGGGCGATACGCGAATGGACGATGAGGCCGGCGCACATGCTGCAGGGCTCCAGCGTCACATAAAGGGTACTGCCGGGCAGGCGATAGTTGCTCACCGCCTGGGCGGCGGCGCGGATGGCGACCATTTCCGCATGGGCGCTGGGGTCGTGGCCGCTGATCGGGCAGTTGAAGCCACGGCCGATGATCTCGCCATCCTGCACCAGAACCGCGCCCACCGGCACTTCGCCCAGGGCTGCGCCTTGTGCGGCGAGGGCCAGGGCTTCGCGCATGAAGTCCTGGTCACGGCTGCGGTCGATGATTCTGGCGGGGCGAATCTGGCGCATCAAGCCACCTCGATGGCGGCCATCAGGCCGGTTTCCATGTGGTCGATGACATGGCAGTGGAACATCCACACCCCCGGATTATCCGCCACCAGCGCCACCTGCGCCCGCTCGTTCTTGCCCAGCAGGTAAGTGTCGGTGAAGTACGGCACGACCTTGTGCCGGTTCGATGCAATCACCTTGAAGCTCATGCCGTGCAAATGGATCGGATGCTGGTACTGGGTCATGTTCTTCAATTCGAAAATGTAGCTCTGGCCTTTTTTCAGCGTGGCGATTGGCCGGTCGGCGCAGGTCTTGTCGGTGATGTCCCAGGCTTTGCCGTTGATCTGCCACAGACTCGGCGGCTTGCCATTGTCGACGTTGACCGACACCGAGCCAACCCATTCGAAATTGAAGTTGAGTTTCTCGGCATTGGCCAGGTCCGGCTCGGACACCGGGTTGGGTGGCAGCGCCGCCGGCCACTGGGTCGGTGCGTCACTGTTAGGCACCGAACGCAAAGTCCCCAGGCGCACCGGGCCATTGCGCAACGACAGCTCTTCCCCGGCCGGCGGCGCCTTGATCGCCAGGCAAATGCGCATGCCCGGGCCAAGCCAGTATTCCTTGCCCAGCGGGCGCGGTTCGACGGGGTTGCCGTCCAGCGCATAGATCTGCGCTTCGACGCCTGGAATATTGATCCGGTAGGTCAGGGTGTTATCCAGGTTGAGCAAACGCACCCGAGTAATCTGCCCGGCCGGCAGCTCAATCACCGCCTCCGGCACGCCGTTGATGGTCGCCAGGCGCCCGGCCGTGCCACCTCGCGCGGCTTCGCGAGGAATGCTGAACGCCACGAACTGGCCTTGCTCGTCCACATGCCAGCTCTTGAGGCTCAGGGTTTGTTCGTACTTGAACCCGGTAGGCTCGCGCTCTTCGATGATCAGCGGCCCCACCAGCCCACGCCCGAGCTCCTCGCTGCTGTTGACGTGGGGGTGATACCAATAGCTGCCGGCATCCGGCACGCGGAACTTGTAATCGAAATACTCGCCCGGCAACACCGGCAGTTGCGAGACATACGGCACGCCGTCCATCTCCAGCGGCAAACGGATCCCGTGCCAATGAATGGTGGTGGCGACCGGCAGGTGGTTGATGAAACGTACCCGCAGCCATTCACCCTGGCGCACTCGCAACTCGGTGCCCGGCGCCGACGGACCGAAGGCCCAGGCCTGGGTCTTGTGCCCGGCCACCAACTCGACGTCCAGGGGCGCCGCGATCAATTCATAGTCGTGGCCAGCCTCGGCATCCGCCATCTTGCCCAGCCAATACCGCGAAGCACCTCCCGCCCCCACACCAACGACAACAAGACCGGCCAGGCCACCGAGTATTTGGCGACGGGTAAAGGACATGAACGCAAGCACCTCTTGAATCCGCGGCGAACCGTTGGGCCCGCAAAAGGCGAATACGATACACCCGCAGATGAGAAACAGTAAGGGTGGCGAAAATGAAAAAAGCCTCATGGAAGTTATCCACAAGGCCTTGGATTACCGCCGCACTGAGGGTCAATCAGGCAGCAAATGCGCTTTCTCGCCCCGCGGTGTTAAGAATGCCAGCACCACTGCGACAATGAGCAACGCAGGCACATCGCCCAATAGATGGCCGTACTGGCTTGCCCCGTCCATCCCGATGCCAAACGACTGCACAGCCATGATCGCGCCATGCACGACGCTCGACCACACCGTGAACCAGATCAAGCTCAGGTGTTTCAGCGGATCGCGGGATGCCAGCAGCAGGAACACACCGAGCGTCGCATAGATGCCGACCATCATCAGCGGATAATCGGAATGGCCGCTGTGCCACGCCCAACCGGACGGCCACAGAACCATCAACGGCCAGAACGCGAAGACGGCGATCAGACCGACTACGATCAAGACGATGCGCAAGGCGGCAAGTTTTTGAGTGTCATTCATGGCAGGCTCCTTATTGCGACCTGTTCATCGCCGCAATGGGTGCCGAGAGTATAGAACTCATCTGGGACGCATACCTTGCTATCCCCCCCGACTAAATCAGGCGCAACCTCGATCAGTCTGGCCGATGGCACTGCGCGGCGAACGTCGCTCAGCGCACTAAGCACGGCTTCAACCGCGTCAGGCGCATCGCGCGTGAACTCAAGCGCAAGCCGCCCCGGCTGCCCGATGCCTACCAAGGCATCATCGCAGCCCGCTTCACCCAGCCGCTCGACCAGTTCATCCGGAGCGCAGCCATCGTCAGCAAGCTGATATTTCAAGGTATTCTGGCCGTAGGGTACTGCCGGAAGGCGCGATTGGCAGTCGCGAAGCATAGACAACGTATTTGTACAGGGTTGGTTTACCGAAAGACCGCTTCCGTAAGCCCTTGCGATTCAATCCACAGCCTCGCAGCGACGCTCGCATCCAGTGCTTGCGCAGGAATCTTGGCAACGGCCGGATAGCCGCGTATTTCGCCGAGCCTGTCCGGGCCGTAATAGACACCGCCTTGAGCCTGCGGTGAAGTCGCAGCGAAGATGGTCGGCAACGCCCCCTGCGCTGCCGGCTGGAACAGGAACCACATGTAACGACGAGCCATACCCGGAACGCTCCATGCGCCGGCGCCATTGGGCAACAGATCGGTGCGCGAAATGCCAGGATGGGCAGCGATGCTCTGGATGCCCCAGCCTGCAGCATCGCTGCGGCGTTGCAATTCAAGGGCGAATATCAGGCAAGCGAGTTTCGATTGGCTGTAAACCGGCATCGGCCTGTAGCTGCGCTGAGCTTGCAGATCATCGAAGTTGATCGTGCCGCTTCGAGCGGCGACGCTTGAAAGGCTGACCACGCGTGGCTTGTTGCCCTTGCGCAACAGCGGCAGCAGTTGGGCAGTCAAGGCGAAGTGACCCAGGTAGTTCGTGCCGAACTGCAACTCGAATCCGTCGCAAGTCACCTGACGCTTCGGCGGCGCCATCACTGCCGCGTTGTTGATCAGCAAGTCCAGGCTGTCGCGCGAACTCCGCAGACGCTCACCAAACGACTCGATGGATTCGAGGCTGGCGAGGTCCAGTGCCCCGAAAGTCACATTCGCGCCGGGAACACTTTGGCGAATCTGATCGACTGCCGCCGCCCCTTTCGACGGATTTCGACCTGCGATGATGACATTCGCACCGGCGCGGGCCAGTGCCAGCGCGTCTTGGAATCCAAGGCCGCCAGTACCGGTGACGACCGCCGTACGGCCGCGTTGGGAAGGGATGTCGGAAACTGTCCAGTGGGTCATGATCCTTGCCTGTCGAGAAGTTGAAATATACACTAGGTGCATATAAATATGCACTCAGTGCTAACTCTTCTGCACTTAGTGCAGAAATGCAACAGGCCATTGGAATGTCAGAATCCTTCCCCCCCGCAGATGCAGCACCCACAGAAGGCTTGCGCGAAAGCAAGCGCCGCGAAACACGCCAGCGCATCGCCGAGGCCGGCCAGCGCCTGTTCCTTGCCAACGGGTACGAAGGCACGACGCTGGACACCATCGCGGCAGCGGCTGGCATCTCACGCCGCACGTTTTTCTCGTACTTCAAATCGAAGGACGACATCATCTTGTTCTGGCAGGACGCCGATTCGGCCAGGCTGATTGCCGATCTGCTGAAGACATCGCCCGACGTACCGCCACTCGATGCCGTTCGCGATGTGATGGTCAAGCACATCGCGCGCTATACGACCGAGCAGATGACAGCCGTGGACAATCTCATGCGTTCGAGCGAGTCGCTTCTTGCGCGCAAGCAGGCGTACTACGCGGAACAGGAGCAAGCGCTGTTCAACGCGCTGTGTGAGGTCTGGCGGCAGCCTGAGCGGCGGTTGGCCCTTCGGATGGTGGCTGTGGTGTCCGTCGGTGCGATGAGACTCGCGCTTCAGGCGTGGCGGGATCAGACCGGCCAGCGAAAACCGGTGGCCAAATTCCTGGAGGACGCCTTTGACAGTTTGAGAGCAGAGCTTTGACTGTAGCGACGGGGCGTTTGCGGGTGGACATTGATACCGGACGGGGCAGACCTGCCACGTCCGGTTCGGAAAAGCCTCGGCGCCTGCCGGGGCCATGCTGCGAGGTCACGCGCCCCGTGTTCAGCCAGTCGCGGCTGTGGGCTAAAGAGTCGGAACGGTGCCGCCGTCGATCCGATACTCGGACCCTGCGATCGAAGCGGACCGAGGGGACGCCAGGAAAGCGATCAAATCGGCCACCTCTTGTGGTGTGGCCGGTCGGCCCACTGGAATTCCTCCCAGCCAATCCATGACGATTTTCTTGCCGCCCTCGTAATCCGTTCCGGCGTCTGCCGCCATCCGCTGCGCAAACGCTACGGAAGCCTCAGTCTCAATCCAGCCCGGCGCAACGCTCAGCACGCGAACGCCCTTCGGCGTCACCTCTCTCGCCAGAGACTTGCTGTAGGTCGTGAGGGCCCCCTTGGCTGCGGCGTAGGCGGTGGTGGACTCGGGCAAAGGCAGCACGCGCTGGATGGAGCTGACGTGGATGATGACGCCGGAGCCCTGAGCCAGCATCGCTGGCAGCAACGCACGATCCAGGCGTACGGCAGGCATCAAGTTCAGGTTCAGCTCGGCGAACCAGTGCTCATCACTGATCGCGGCGAAACCGCCACCGGGGGTCTTCGAACCGCCGAGCACGTTGATCAGGATATCGACGCCGCCCCAGTCCTGCAGGACGGTCTGAGCAAGGTGATTCGTACCTTGCGCCGTCGACAGATCGGCAGCCACGTAGGTGACGCCCTCCACCGGCTCCGCTGGCACGGTGCGCGCGGATGTCGCCACCCGAGCGCCGGCCTCCACAAGGGTTTTCACGACTGCAGCGCCAAGGCCCAGCGTGCCGCCGGTGACCAATGTCCGCAGGCCATTCAGATGAAGGTCGAAGCTCATGCCGTGATCTCCAGCGATGCGATCAGGCCGCGTTCAAGGCGAAAGCGGTAGGACAGGACGATCGGGCTGCCAGGGAAGTTGCCGGTGACGTTGGCGCGGACAAGTTGAAAGCCGTCCTCTCCCTCAATGGCGAATGGCACGCTCGTCGCGCTGTACTTGGCCGATGCCTCGGCCATAAAGGCCTTGATGGCGTTGATGCCCGTGTAGGTATGACCGTCGTCCTTCATGACGGCTTGCGCGGTGAAGCAACGCGCCAAGGCGTCGGGGTTGTGTTCGGCCGCGAAGTACGCGGCAATAGGCTCAGGAAGGGTCAAGGTGTTCAATTTTTGGCTCCATGGGGTCAGCGAAGGCCTCAGGATGCGCGTCTACTTGAATTCAGTGAATACGCTAGAATCTTTATAGGTTGCTTAGGAAACGATACATAATGCGCGGATCCGACTTCGCTGAACTGAAGGCCTTCGTAGCCGTCGTGGAACGCCAGAGCTTTGCCCGAGCTGCAGAGCATTTGGGCCTATCGCCGTCGGCACTCAGCCAGACCATCCGGCAACTCGAAGGCCGCATCGGCGCTCGCCTTCTGAATCGCACAACTCGAAGCGTCGCGCCATCGGCCAGTGGCGAACTGCTCTACAGGCGCATAGCGCCATTGTTTCGGGAGATGGCTGCTGCAGTCGCCCAAGCCAGTGAGGCGACAGGACAGATGAGCGGCACGCTTCGCATCAACACGCTGGGGATCGCAGCGCGGACCATCATCGCGCCCCGGCTTTCACGCTTCCATCAAGCACACCCTGACGTGGTTCTCGACATCGTGGTCGACGACGCGCTCGCCGATATCGTCGCGGGCCGCTTTGATGCGGGCATCCGCGTGGGTGGGCAGCTCGAGAAAGACATGGTTGCCGTCCGCCTCACGCCGGACCTGAACATGGTGGCCGTGGCCTCCCCGGACTATATCGCCCGTAGAGGAACCCCCAAGTCGCCCGCCGATTTGCATAACCATACATGCATCAACTGGCGGCTCCAGATGGACGGCAGGCAATATCGCTGGGAGTTCAAGAAACGAGGGCAACGACTCGAAGTGGCGGTGGACGGCCCCGTCGTCACCAATCATGCTGACATCGGCATTGCTGCTGCGCTGAACGGGCTCGGCATTGCCTATCACTTTGAGCGAGATGGCGTGGGCGAGCTCTTGACCCAGGGGCGGCTGGTCCAGGTCCTGCCGGACTGGTCGATTTCGCGCCCGGGGCTGTTCCTCTACTATCCGAGCCGCCAGCATCGACCAGCCCTCCTAGGGGCGTTCATCGACTGTCTCCTGGATCGAAAACCGTTCGATCAGCTCTAGGCCCCCAGGAAGGGTCACCATAGCGTCGGCAAACAGCATGGAGTGGGCTATGGAAAACACGGTCTCGGCGATGCACAAAGCGGCTAGAACTGGCCAGCCCAAAAAAGCCAAAAGCCCGCAATTACGCGGGCTTCAGGGCATTTTCTGCTAATGGGTGCCGGACAATGCCGGGCGCCCCATCATTCCCACTCAATCGTCGCCGGCGGCTTGCTCGACACGTCATACGTGACGCGGGAGATGCCTTCGATTTCGTTGATGATGCGTCCGGAAACGGTTTCCAGCAGCTCGTACGGCAGGTGTGCCCAGCGAGCGGTCATGAAGTCGATGGTTTCCACGGCACGCAGGGCCACGACCCAGGCGTAACGACGGCCATCGCCAACCACGCCCACCGATTTCACCGGTTGGAACACCACGAAGGCCTGGCTGACCTTGTGGTACCAGTCGGCCTTGCGCAGTTCTTCGATGAAGATGTGGTCGGCGCGACGCAGCAGGTCGGCGTATTCCTTCTTCACTTCACCGAGGATCCGCACGCCCAGGCCCGGGCCCGGGAATGGGTGGCGGTAGACCATGTCGTAGGGCAGGCCCAGTTCCAGGCCGAGGCGACGTACTTCGTCCTTGAACAGTTCGCGCAGCGGCTCGACCAGCTTGAGGTTCATCTCTTCCGGCAGGCCACCGACGTTGTGGTGGGACTTGATCACGTGGGCCTTGCCGCTCTTGGCGCCGGCCGACTCGATCACGTCGGGGTAGATGGTGCCCTGGGCCAGGTACTTGATGTTGTCCAGCTTGCAGGATTCGGCGTCGAACACGTCGATGAAGGTACGGCCGATGATCTTGCGCTTCTTCTCCGGGTCGGACTCGCCGGCCAGGTTGTTCAGGAACTGCTCTTCGGCGTTGGCGCGGATCACCTTGACGCCCATGTTCTCGGCGAACATGGCCATCACTTGCTCGCCTTCGTGCAGGCGCAGCAGGCCGTTGTCGACGAAGACGCAGGTCAGTTGGTCGCCAATGGCCTTGTGCAACAGCGCCGCGACCACAGAGGAGTCCACACCGCCGGACAGGCCCAGCAGCACGTTGTCGGTGCCGACTTGAGCACGGACCTGAGCGATGGCGTCTTCCGCGATTTTCGACGGGGTCCACAGGGCTTCGCATCCGCAGATGTCGAGGATGAAGCGCGACAGGATGCGGCCGCCTTGCTTGGTGTGGGTCACTTCCGGGTGGAACTGCACGCCGTAGTAGCGACGATCATCGTTGAACATACCGGCAATCGGGCAGCTCGGGGTGCTGGCCAGGATGTGGAAGTCTTCCGGCATCTTGGTGACCTTGTCACCGTGGCTCATCCACACGTCCAGGCCGAACAGGCCGTCGGCGTCGATATGGTCTTCGATGCCGTCCAGCAGACGGCTCTTGCCGACCACATCGACGCGGGCGTAACCGAACTCACGCAGGTCGGAACCTTCGACCTTGCCGCCCAGTTGTTCAGCCATGGTCTGCATGCCGTAGCAGATACCGAAGACCGGCACGCCCAGGTCGAACACCGCTTGTGGGCAGCGCGGGCTGTCGGCTTCGTGCACGGACTCGGGGCCACCAGCGAGGATGACGCCTTTAGGCGCGAATTCGCGAATCGCTTCGTCATCCATGTCGAACGGATGCAATTCGCAGTACACGCCGATTTCACGCACGCGGCGGGCGATCAGCTGGGTGTACTGGGAACCGAAGTCGAGGATCAGGATGCGGTGAGCGTGAATGTCGAGGACCATGACTCATTCTCATGTAGTGAATCAGAAACAACTCGGGGCTGAATGAACAGCCCCGGTGATTAACGTTTTGCTGGAAGCCTTAACCTACGCGGTAGTTCGGCGCTTCCTTGGTGATCTGCACGTCGTGGACATGGGACTCGGCCATACCGGCGCCGGTGATGCGCACGAATTCCGGCTTGGTGCGCATCTCTTCGATGTCCGCGCTGCCGGTGTAACCCATGGAAGAACGCAGGCCGCCCATCAGTTGATGGATGATGGCGCTCAAGGTGCCTTTGTACGGCACGCGACCTTCGATGCCTTCCGGCACCAGCTTCTCGGCACCCGCGGAGGAGTCCTGGAAGTAACGGTCGGAAGAGCCCTGGGCCTGGGACATGGCGCCCAGCGAACCCATGCCGCGGTAGGCCTTGTAGCTACGGCCCTGGAACAGTTCGATCTCGCCCGGTGCTTCTTCGGTACCGGCGAACATCGACCCCATCATCACACAGGAGGCACCGGCGACGATGGCCTTGGACAGGTCACCGGAGAACCGGATGCCGCCGTCGGCGATCAACGGTACGCCAGTGCCTTCAAGGGCAGCGGCGACGTTGGCGATGGCGCTGATCTGTGGCACGCCGACACCGGCGACGATGCGGGTGGTGCAGATCGAGCCTGGGCCGATACCGACCTTGACCGCGTCGGCGCCGGCTTCGGCCAGGGCCTTGGCCGCAGCGCCGGTGGCAATGTTGCCGCCGATCACCTGCACTTCCGGGAAGTTCTGCTTGACCCAGCGAACGCGGTCGATCACGCCTTTGGAGTGACCGTGGGCGGTGTCGACCACCACCACGTCGACGCCGGCATTGACCAGGGCGGCGACACGATCACCGGTGTCCTTGCCGGTGCCGACCGCAGCGCCGACGCGCAGACGACCCTGGTCGTCCTTGCTCGCCAGCGGGTAGGCCTTGGCTTTTTCGATGTCGTTGACGGTCATCATGCCCTTGAGGGCGAATTTGTCGTCGACGATCAGCACGCGCTCGATGCGGTGCTTGTGCAGCAATTCACGAACTTCGTCCTTGCTGGTGCCTTCCTTGACCGTGACCAGGCGCTCTTTAGGCGTCATCACTTGGCGGACGGTGGCATCCAAGCGGTTCTCGAAGCGCACGTCGCGGGAGGTAACGATGCCGACCAGGTCGCCATCGTGCAGCACCGGCACGCCGGAGATGTTGTGCATGCGGGTCAGTTCGAACAGATCCCGGACCGTGGCATCAGCCTCGATGGTGATCGGATCCTTGACCACGCCAGCCTCGAACCGCTTGACCTTGCGCACTTCGGCGGCCTGCTGTTCGATGGTCATGTTCTTGTGGATGATACCGATACCGCCTTCCTGGGCCATGGCAATGGCCAGACGGGCTTCGGTCACGGTGTCCATGGCGGCGGAAACCAGGGGGATATTCAGTTCGATGCCACGGGTGAGACGGGTTTTGAGACTGACTTCGTTAGGCAGTACCTCGGAATAACCGGGCACTAGGAGAATGTCGTCGAAGGTCAGAGCTTCTTGGCTGATACGCAGCATCGCGGGGGCTCCCGAGCGGGAAAATGGAAGCGCGCCATTATACTCATGGACCCCGTCTGGCTCAATGTAAAACTCTGTCTATTATTGGCGGGGTGATTGACGGGCTAAATCACTGCACTCCGACCATACGCCGAACCCGTGGCGAGGGAGCTTGCTCCCGCTCGGTTGCGCAGCGACCGCAAACATCTCAGGGCCGCTTCGCAGCCCAGCGGGAGCAAGCTCCCTCGCCACAGGGGTTGTGTATTCATCGCCCCAGTGTGTGTTGCTCGCTACAACTCCACCTTCACCCAACTCACCGGCTGATCCAGCCAATCGGCGAATTCATCCAGAAACGCCTGCTTGAACCCCGCCTCCAGCCAGTTGTTGAAGATGAACCCCAGGTTGGAAAAGCCACAGGGCTGCAGAAACAGAAATCCATTGATGTCATCTTCATGGCCACATTCGGGACAAGTAAAGTTGTCGGTGCGCGCCGGCATCCAGTCTTCCAGGCTCTCGAACAGCGCTTCGCCGATTTCCTTGCGGCACTCGGCGCAGCCGGCCTCTTCGAGAAAGCCCTTGGCCGGCGTATAGATGCAACGCTTGGTGATGATCTCCAGGCCATTGATCGACTCACCGAACGGCAAGGCTTCGGGGTGCATGACCACTTCGCGGGCACCAGGGGC
This sequence comes from Pseudomonas bijieensis, assembly GCF_013347965.1. NCBI lineage: Bacteria > Pseudomonadati > Pseudomonadota > Gammaproteobacteria > Pseudomonadales > Pseudomonadaceae > Pseudomonas > Pseudomonas bijieensis. The sequence continues at coordinate 3,002,304 of NZ_CP048810.1, forward strand.
GATGGCGTGGGCCATGCGATTGCCGGTGCGCCCGCAGGTGGTCAGCTGTTCTTCGACGATATTCTTGCGCACCAGCCAGCGCACGATCGCCCGGGCCCGTGGCTCGTGGACCGGCAGGGTGGAAATTTTCGGAACGATGATGCTTTGCGAGTTCATGGCGAGGCCTGGCTGTTTCCCTGGCAGGGTCTGATCGAAGGCCGGCAGCTTAATCCCTGGCGGGGCCAGGTCAAGCACTCAGGTAGCGCACGATCAACGCAAGGCCGCTGGCAAGCACCAACCAGGTGACCAACTGCACGAACGCCTCTCGCGACATCTTCATGGTCAAGCGCCGCCCTACCCACAACCCCAGCGCCATGGCCGGCAACAAACACAGCGCCAGTACCAACAAGGGTAGCTCGGCATACACCCCGGCCACGATAAACAGGCTCAAGCGCACCACCGTGCTGCAACTGATCAAGGCACTTTGCGTGGCGCGGGCCGCGTCCTTCGGCAGACGGCTGTTCAGGTAGATCGCATATAAAAAGCCGCCGCTGCCAAACAACGCCCCGAACATCCCGCCCACCGTGCCCATCGGGAACGCCCACAGCGATGACAGCTGCTTCGGCCGGGTTTTTATCGACAGGCTATAGATCGCATAACTGCTGATGAACAGCCCCATCAACAGCAACAACAGGTCGGACTTGAGGTTGAGCAGGAAAATCACCCCCAGGGTGCAGCCCACCGCCATGCACGGCAGCAACCGCAACAGTTCAGGCCGAGACACGTCCCGGCGCGATGGCAACAGGTTGCCGAAGGCCGCGACAAAATCGAGCAAGACCAGCAACGGGATGATTTTCGACAGTGGCATGAACAGCAGCAGGACGGGGGCGGCCACCAACGCCGTGCCGAACCCGGCGATGCCGAACACGATGTAGGCCAGGGTGATGGCCAGGCCGATCACCAGCCATTGCGTTGGCGCGAATGCCCATTGGCCTAACCATGACAGAAGATCCATTGTCGACTTCCTTGGTGACGAAGGGGGCGACTTTAGCCAGATCCAGGGCGACACATCCAGCGTTTGTGGTGACTGACCCATTGCAATCGCGAGCAGGCTCGCTCCCACAGGGGATCTGTGTCGCAGCGAAGATCCAGTGTGGGAGCGAGCCTGCTCGCGATGCGGACGACTCGGTCTGATTTGTCTGCACACATGGAGATTCATCGGCGAATGCCCTTATCATGCCGCCCATGATTAAAGATCCCTTTGCCCGACTGGGCCTGGACCGCGAGGTCCTGACTGTCAGCCAGCTCAACGGCCGCGCGCGGGTGTTGCTCGAAGACGTGTTCAGCAACATCTGGGTCGAGGGCGAGATCTCCAACCTTGCCCGCCCGGCGTCCGGCCATGTGTATTTCACCCTCAAGGACAGCGGCGCCCAGGTGCGCTGCGCGCTGTTCCGGCAGAACGCCGCGCGGGTGCGCCAGGCCTTGAAGGACGGGCTGGCGGTGAAGGTGCGCGGCAAGGTCTCGCTGTTCGAGGGCCGTGGCGACTACCAACTGATCCTCGACACCGTGGAGCCGGCCGGCGATGGCGCCCTGCGCCTGGCCTTTGAGGCGCTGAAGGAAAAGCTCAGCGCCGAAGGCCTGTTCAGTGCCGAGCGCAAGGTGCCGCTGCCGGCCCACCCGCAACGCATTGGCATCATCAGTTCGCCCACCGGCGCGGTGATCCGCGACATCATCAGCGTCTTTCGCCGCCGTGCGCCGCAGATATCCCTGACCTTGATTCCCACCGCAGTGCAGGGCCGCGAAGCCACCGCGCAAATCGTCCGCGCCCTGAAACTGGCCGATGCCCGTGGCTTCGATGCGCTGATCCTGGCCCGGGGCGGCGGTTCACTGGAAGACTTGTGGTGCTTCAACGAAGAGGCCGTGGTCCGGGCGGTGGATGCCTGCGTCACGCCGATCGTCAGCGCCGTGGGCCATGAAACCGACGTATCTATCAGCGATTTCGTCGCCGACGTGCGTGCCCCGACCCCGTCCGCCGCCGCCGAATTGCTGGCTCCCGATGCCGGCGACCTGGTGCGCCGGGTCGAAAGCCTGCATCGCCGGCTGGTGATGCGCATGCGCGACCGGTTGATGCGCGATCAACTGCGCCTCGAAGGCCTCACCCGGCGCCTGCGTCATCCCGGTGAACGCCTGCGCCAGCAAGCCCAGCGCCTCGACGACCTGGACATGCGCCTGCGCCGGGCCTTCGAACGCAGCCTCAATACCCGCCGCGAACGCCTGATCCGCCTGGAAACCCGCCTGGCCGGGCAACACCCGGGCCGGCAACTGGCATTGCTGCGCCAGCGCCTGGACAGCCTGGCCGAACGCCTGCCCCGGGCCATGCGCGAAGGCCTGAAAACACGCCGCGTGCAATTGCACAACCAGATGCAGACGTTGCACATCGTCAGCCCCCTGGCGACCCTCGGTCGGGGCTACAGCATTTTGCTCGACGAGCGCGGCCATGCCATCCGTAGCGCCGGGCAAACCCAGACCGGCCAACGCCTGACTGCCAAGCTGGGCGAAGGCGAACTGCTGGTGCGGGTCGAAGACAATCACCTGACGCCGGTCACCCTTTCTTTACTGGATTGATTCATGCCGCGATATCTCGCCCCATTGCTCTTGCTGTGCCTGACCTTCAACGCCCACGCCGACAGTTACATCTCCCGCCTGTTGAACAAACCGGTGCCCGGCGGCGTCGCTGTGGTGGACCTGGGCAGCGCAGCCAAGGCGCCGAAGGCCAGTTACCAGGGCAAACCGGTGTTGGTGGTCAAGGAACAGGACAACTGGCTGGCGATTGTCGGCATCCCGCTGACGGTCCAGCCCGGCACTCAGCAGATCAGCAGTGGCGGCAGCACCCAACCGTTCGTGGTCGGCTATAAAAAGTACCCTGAGCAACACATCACCCTGAAGAACAAACGCCAGGTCAACCCGAACCCGGCGGATCTCAAGCGCATCGACGCCGAACTGGCCGTGCAACTGAAGGCCTACCGCAGCTTCAGCCCGAACATCCCCAGCAACCTGCTGCTGGACAAACCGGTCAACGGCCCGCTGTCGAGCAAGTTCGGCGTGCGCCGGTTCTTCAACGGCGAAGAGCGCAACCCCCACGCCGGCCTGGACTTCGCCGTGCCCGCCGGCACGCCGATCAAGACCCCGGCCGCCGGCAAGGTGATCCTCACTGGCAATTACTTCTTCAATGGAAACACGGTATTCGTCGATCACGGCCAAGGCTTCATCAGCATGTTCTGCCACATGTCGAAGATCGACGTGAAAGTCGGCCAGCAACTGGCCCGCGGCACGGTGGTGGGCAAGGTTGGCGCCACCGGTCGGGCGACCGGGCCGCACATGCACTGGAACATCAGCCTGAACGATGCGCGGGTGGATCCGGCGATTTTCATTGGCGCGTTTCAACCCTGAGTTTTTGCGGTGAGGCTACTGGCCTCATCGCGAGCGGGCTCGCTCCCACATTTGGATCTCTTGTAAATACAACATTGTGCCCAACAGAAATCCCTGTGGGAGCGAGCCTGCTCGCGATGACGGCAGCCATATCACCGCGACTCCAGGAATTGCCAAGCTCTAAACATCAACGCAATTCCCAAGACAAATATTCGAGATATGAGCGATTAAATCTCGCAAACCTCCGCAAAAACAGAACTTCTCTCAATTTTTTCCGACTGCTTGCGATCCGCCCCTCACGCGGTTAGGGTTGAGGGCATGAAAACCTCTCACACCCTCATCCAGCTTCGCCAGCACCGCAGCCTGTGCCTCGTCAGCGCACGACTGCCGGGCTGAATCGCGGCACCTCGTCCCGGCTGCGAAGCCACCCCATTCGAACCACCGGCAGGCCGCCTTTTTCCGGCCACGACAATAAGGATTTCCCCATGAGCATGCTCAAAGACCCGTCTTCCAAATACCGCGCCTTCCCGACCATCAACCTGCCGGATCGCACCTGGCCGTCGAAGACCATCACCGCCGCGCCGATCTGGTGCAGCTCCGACCTGCGCGACGGCAACCAGTCGCTGATCGAGCCGATGGACGCGGTCAAGAAGCTGCGCTTCTGGAAAACCCTCGTCGCGGTGGGCGTGAAGGAAATCGAAGCTTCGTTCCCAGCCGCTTCGCAAACCGACTTCGACTTCGTGCGCACCCTCATCGAAGAAGGCCACATCCCGGACGACACCACCATCCAGGTGCTGACCCAGGCCCGTGAAGACCTGATCGCCCGTACCTTCGAGTCCCTGCGCGGCGCGAAAAAAGCCATCGTCCACCTGTATAACGCCACCTGCCCGTCGTTCCGCCGCATTGTGTTCAACCAGGACAAGGAAGGCGTGAAGGAAATCGCGGTGAACGCGGCCAAGCTGTTCGTCAAATACGCCGCGCAGCAGCCGGAAACCCAGTGGCAGTTCGAGTATTCGCCAGAAACCTTCAGCGCCACCGAGCTGGAGTTCGCCAAGGAAGTCTGCGACGCGGTGATCGAAGTGTGGAACCCGACGCCCGAGCGCAAGGTGATCCTCAACCTGCCCGCCACCGTGGAAGTCGCCACCCCGAACATCTACGCCGACCAGATCGAGTGGTTCCACCGCAACATCACTCGTCGTGACAGCGTGCTCATCAGCCTGCACACCCACAACGACCGTGGCACCGGCGTGGCCGCCACCGAGCTGGGCCTGATGGCCGGCGCCGACCGTGTCGAAGGCTGCCTGTTCGGCAACGGCGAGCGCACCGGTAACGTCGACCTGGTGACCGTGGCACTGAACCTTTACACCCAGGGCATCGACCCTGAGCTGGACTTCTCCGACATCGACGGCGTGCGCAAAGTGGTCGAGGAATGCAACCAGATCCCGGTGCACCCGCGTCATCCGTACGTTGGCGACCTGGTTCACACCGCGTTCTCCGGCTCGCACCAGGACGCCATTCGCAAAGGTTTTGCCCAGCAGAAACCGGACACCCTGTGGGAAGTCCCGTACCTGCCGATCGACCCGGCCGACATCGGCCGCAGCTACGAGGCGGTGATTCGCGTCAACAGCCAGTCCGGCAAGGGCGGTATCGCCTACCTGCTGGAACAGGAATACGGCATCAGCCTGCCGCGTCGCATGCAGATCGAGTTCAGCCAGGTGGTGCAGCGCGAAACCGATCGCCTGGGCCTGGAAATGACTGCCCAGCAGATCCACGCCCTGCTCCACAGCGAGTACCTGCAAGCCAACACCCCGTACGCGCTGGTCAGCCATCGCCTGCAGGAAGAAAACGGCCACAGCGCCGTGGAAGTGGAAGTGGCGAGCAAAGGCCAGGGCGAGACCAACCTGCACTGGCGCGGCAAGGGCAACGGCGCGCTGGAAGCGCTGGTGGCCGGGCTGCCAATTCCGGTGGAGATCATGGACTACAACGAACACGCCATCGGCGCCGGCACCAATGCCAAGGCGGCGGCGTACATCGAACTGCGGGTCAACGGCGAGCGTGCGGTGCACGGCGTGGGGATCGATGAAAACATCACCACGGCGAGCTTCAAGGCGCTGTTCAGCGCGCTGAACCGATCGCTGAGCCAGCCAGAGGCCAAGGCCGCCTGATCTATCGATGAAATGCAAAAGGCCCTGGGGTGTGAACCCTGGGGCCTTTTGTTTGGCTGATGTTATTGCGCTGGCTGTTCCGACCTCATCGCGAGCAAGCTCGCTCCCACACTGGATCTTCAGTGGGTTCAAAATCCTGTGCCCACCTCAGCCTCCCTGTGGGAGCGAGCTTGCTCGCGATGGCGGCCTGTCAGGCAACCGAGATGTCAGGCATGGGTATCGATCGAAACGGTCATCGCCTGCAACAGCGCGGCCTGCAAGGTCTGCAAAGTCGCTTGGGTCGCCATGATCTGGGTCTGAATCGCCATGGTTTCCTGGGCTTTCTGCTCCTCATCAGCCCGGCTTTTTTGTACCCGAGCCAGCTGAGCTTGCTGTTCGGCCAGCAACTTCTCGGTCTGCTCGATCTGCTTCTTCAGTTGTTCGATAACATCGCCGCTGCCACTGCTGCCGCCCGCACCTGCGATATTCGCGCCGCTGGTGTCGACTTCCAGCTTCTTGTCCTTGTCTTCGCTGCTGTCAGCCGATGCCACTGGACTGGCCGCTTTCTCCTCTTCAGCCCCGCGAATGGAGACTTTAGGGGCTGACAATGGGTAAGGGTTTACGGTGGTTGCGCTGATACTGGTCATAGGGACTTCTCTCCTTGGCTGACCGGTTATCGGCACGCAACACTGCTCCTTGAGGCTGAATCGTTTCAATTCGTGAATTCGAAGCGATCGGCATCCAGGTTCGCCGGAAACCGCGTGCGATAGGCCGCCAGGTCCGCCGCCTTCAAACACACCGTGAATACCCCATCGGCCTCGCCGGCGCTGAGCAGGGTCTCGCCCTGGAAATCCAGCACCTGACTATCACCGGTGTAGGCAAAACCCTTGCCGTCGGTGCCGATGCGGTTGACCGCCGCCACGTAGCACAGGTTCTCGATCGCCCGGGCCGGCAGCAGCCGGTTCCAGTGCATACGCCGCGCGCCGGGCCAGTTGGCGGTGTACAGCAGCAGGTCGGTGTCCTCGGCATCGCGGCTCCACACCGGAAAGCGCAGGTCGTAGCAGATCAGCGGACGAATGCGCCAGCCCTTGAGTTCGAACAGCACCTGGCGGTCACCCGGCGTGTAGTGATTGTGTTCCCCCGCCATGCGAAACAGATGACGCTTGTCGTAATGCAGCACCTCACCGTCCGACCGCGCCCAGAGCAGGCGATTGCGATGGCTGCCGTCAGCGGCCTGGATGATCACACTGCCGGTGATCACCGCATCCAGCTTCGCGGCTTGGGCCTTGAGCCATTGGCGTGTCGGGCCGTTCTCCGCTTCCGCCAAGGTCTCGGACTCCATGGAAAAGCCCGTGGTGAACATCTCCGGCAGGATAATCAGGTCCGCGCCACGCGCCTGCTCCAGCAAACCTTCGAAATGCTCCAGGTTGGCCCGGCGGTCGTGCCAGGCCAAGGTGGTCTGGACCAAGGCGATATTGAGGTCGGGCAATGTGCTCAGATCACGCATAGTTTTTCCGCCGCTTCGCGCAGCGTCTCCTCGCGCTTGGCAAAGCACAGGCGCACCAGGCGCTGGCCTTGTGGTGGGTTCTGGTAGAACACCGAGATTGGAATCGTTGCCACGCCGTGCTCGCGGGTCATCCACACCGCCATGTCGACGTCGTTCAGGTCCGGACGGATTTGCGAATAATCCACCAACTGGAAATAAGTGCCGGCCACCCGCTTGAAGCTGAACCGCGACGGCGCCAGCAGATCGCAGAACAAGTCGCGCTTGGCCTGGTAGAAGTCCGGCAGTTCATCGACGTGTTCCGGATGTTCGGCCATGTAGTCGGCCAGGGCGTATTGCAACGGCGTCACGCCGCAGAAGCTGACGTACTGGTGCACCTTGCGCAGTTCCGCCGTCAGGGCCGCTGGCGCCACCACGTAGCCGGTTTTCCAACCGGTGACGTGGTAGGTCTTGCCGAACGAACTGACCACGAAGGCGCGCCGGTACAGCTCCTCATGGGCCAGGACGCTGGCGTGGGCGACGCCGTCGAACACCAGGTGTTCGTAGACCTCGTCGCTGACCAGGTAAATGTCGCGGTCTCGAATCAGCGCCGCCAACTGGTCCAGTTCAGTGTGGCTGATCAGGGCGCCGCTGGGGTTGTGGGGGCTGTTGAGAATGATCATCCGCGTGCGCGGGCTCAGGGCTTGGCCGAGCTTTTCAAAATCGATGGCGAAGTCATCCAGGCCCAATGGCACGTGCACGCAACGCCCACCAGCCAATTGCACGGCAGGTTCGTAGCTGTCGTAGCTGGGGTCGAAGACGATCACTTCGTCGCCGCTGTGCACAACGGCCGCAATGGCACAGAAAATCGCCTGGGTCGCGCCGGGGGTCACGGTCACTTCCTGATCGGCATCGACGCTGACGCCATAACTGCGGGCAATCTTCGCCGCGATCTGCTCGCGCAGCGCCGGCAAGCCGGTCATGGGCGAGTATTGGTTATGACCTTGAGCAATGTGCCGGCCAACTGCATCGCGCAGGGCCTGCGGACCATCGAAATCGGGAAACCCCTGGGACAGATTGAGCGCGCCGGTCTGCGCGGCGAGCTGGGACATCTGGGTGAAAATAGTGATGCCGACATTCGGCAACTTGCTGGTGATCATCGAGGGTTCCCTGGTCTGCACCCGGCTCAGGTGCGGCGCGGGAGAGCTCGAGGATAGCCCAATCGCCGGGCATGAAAAAGGGCGCCACACAGGGCACCCTTTTCATGCTGAATACTCATGCCTGTGGGAGCAAGGCTTGCCCGCGATGAACGATAACGCGGTTCAGCTGTTACACCGCGGCGCGGTCATCGCGGGCAAGCCTTGCTCCCACAGATCAACATCCCAACTTTCAGATCCAGACTGGATCAGCGCTTGTCACGACGCTTCTTGTCAGCCTTCTTGTGGTGCGACATCAAGCGGCGCTTCTTGTTGACCTGGCGGTCGGTGAGCGTGTTCTTGTTGCCTTCATACGGGTTCTCACCGCCCTTGAACTCGATGCGGATCGGCGTGCCGACCAGCTTCAGGACGCGGCGATAGGTGTTTTCCAGGTAGCGGACGTACGACTTGGGCACCTTCTCGATCTGGTTACCGTGAATCACGATAATCGGCGGGTTGGCACCACCCAAGTGGGCGTAACGCAGCTTGATCCGGCGGTTGTTGACCATCGGTGGCGCGTGCTCGCCTACCGCGTCTTCGAGGATCTGGGTCAGGCGGTTGGTCGGCCAACGGGTGACCGCCGACTTGAACGAGTTCTGCACCGACGCATAGAGGTTGCCCACGCCGGTACCGTGCAGGGCCGAGATGAAGTGGATGTCGGCGAAGTCGACGAAGAACAGCCGACGCTGCAATTCGACCTTGACGAAATCCCGCTCGCTCGGCGTCATGCCGTCCCACTTGTTGATCGCGATGACCAGCGCACGACCGGCTTCCAGGGCGAAGCCCAGCAGGTTGAGGTCGTGATCGACCACGCCCTCCCGGGCGTCCATCACGAAGATCACCACGTTGGCGTCTTTGATCGCCTGCAGGGTCTTGACCACGGAGAACTTTTCGACTTCTTCGTGGATCTTGCCGCGCTTGCGCACACCGGCCGTGTCGATCAGCGTGTACTTCTCTTCGTTACGCTCGAAGGGAATGTAGATGCTGTCACGGGTGGTGCCAGGTTGGTCGTAGACGATGACCCGGTCTTCACCGAGCATGCGGTTGACCAGCGTCGACTTGCCCACGTTCGGGCGGCCGATGATGGCGATCTTGATCCCGTCTTTTTCGCTCGGGCCCGGAATGCGCTTGGCTTCCTCGCCTTCGGCAACGATCTCTTCCTCGCCCTCTTCCGGTTCTTCCACGTCGTCCTTCGGGAAGCTCTCCAGAGCGATTTCCAGCATCTGGGTGATACCACGGCCGTGGGCACCGGCGATCGGGATCGCCTGACCCATGCCCAACGGGGCGAACTCGGCGCGGGCCATGTCCGGGTCGATGTTATCGACCTTGTTGGCGACCACATAGGAACGCTTGTTACGTTTGCGCAAATGCTCGGCGATCATCTGGTCGGCGGCGGTAAAACCGGCCTTGGCGTCTACCAGGAACAGCACCACATCGGCTTCTTCGATGGCGAGCAGCGACTGCTCGGCCATTTTTTCGTCCATGCCGTGTTCATCACCGGAGATGCCGCCGGTGTCGACCAGAATATAGGTACGCCCTTGCCACTTGGCCTCACCGTATTGGCGATCACGGGTCAGACCGGACAAGTCGCCGACGATGGCGTCGCGAGTCCTGGTCAGGCGATTGAACAAGGTGGACTTGCCGACGTTCGGTCGGCCCACCAGGGCGATTACGGGAACCATGCGGCTCTCCACTTCGTTATTTCAGAAAATACAAAAGCCGCTGCGAGGCAGCGGCTGGTGCTCGGGGCAGTCTGGGCAAGCACTGCAAACCTTGTGAACAAGGCCGCTTGGGGGATTAGCCCCAAGCATAGTCTTACTTGATGGTCAGGGCTTCCAGTTTGCCGCTGTTGCCATACACATAGATCATGTTGCCCACCACCAGCGGACGGGCACGCAGGCCGTCGCTGTCGATGCGCTCACGGCCGACGAAACGACCGTCCACCTGGCTGAGCAGGTGCAGGTAACCTTCCAGGTCACCCACTGCAACGTAGCTGGAGAACACTTCCGGGGCCGACAGTTGACGACGGGCCAGGGAGTCGTTGCTCCACAGTGCGGTGGTGGAACGCTCGTCAACGCCTTCGACGGTGCCCGAGGACAGGCTCACGTAGACGCTGCCAAAGCCTTGGGCGACACCGGCGTAGCTGGACGCATCGCGCTGCCACAGCGGACGACCGCTTTCCAGGTCCAGTGCCGCAACACGGCCCTGGTAGCTGGCGACGTACAGCGTGCCGCCGGACAGCAGCAAGCCGCCGTCGATGTCGACCACACGCTCCAGCTCCGAACGACCTTGCGGGATCGCCACGCGCTGTTCCCACACCGGCACGCCATTGGAAATATCCAAGGCAACCACTTTACCGGTCGACAAGCCAGCCACCGCCAGGCGGTTGGTGACGACTGGCGCACTGGTGCCACGCAGGGTCAGGACCGCCGGGGTGCTGTCATACAACCAGCGCTGGTTGCCGGTAGCGGCATCCAGGCCGATCAGACGGTCGTCCTGGGTCTGGACCACGACCACGTCACCGTTGGTGGCCGGCGGTGCGAGCACTTCACTGGTCACGCGGGCGCGCCATTTCTCTTCACCGCTGCTCGCGTCCAGGGCGACGATCTCGCCCTTGAGCGTGCCGATCATGACCAGGCCATAACCCACGCCAACGGCGCCGGAAACAGGCAGTTCAAGATCTTTCTTCCATTTGACGTCGCCGTTGCTGCGATCCATCGCCATCACCACACCGGTGACGTCGCCTGCATAGATGGTGTCGCCATCGATAGCCGGCACCAGCATGTTGTAGGTTTCACCCTGGCCATCGCCGATGGAACGGCTCCACTGCTTCTGCAGCACGACTTCTTCTTTGAAGTCGGTCAGCTCGGCCGGAGGCAGTTCTTTCTTGCTGTTGCTGCTGCAACCCGCGGCCAGAATGGCCAGGGCCAGCAATGCTGCATGTTTCCAACGGATCACGTCACGCATCCCCTTTGGCCAGGTCGTCCAGCTTGATTTGCAGGCCACCGACTGCGGCTTCATCCGACAGCGCAGCCTTGGCTTTTTGGTAGGCCGCATAGGCCTCATCGGCACGACCCAGCTGCACCAGCAGGTCGCCCTTGAGTTCTTCGCGGGTCGCCAGGAACGCCTTGTCGGCATCGCCGTCAAGCAGTTTCAGGGCGTCTTCGGCCTTGTTCTGTGCCGCCAGCACCTGCGCCAGGCGCTGACGCGCCACTTCGCCCAGGGTCGGGTTGGCCGGTTTGTCGACGATACCTTTGAGCTCGGTGGCCGCGTCGTCCAGCTTGCCGCTGTCCACCGCCACCTTGGCCACGAACAGGCGACCGTACTGCGCGTAGGCGGTGCCGCCGAATTCCTTGTCCAGCTTGCCGGCCAGGTCCGCCACGCGGGCCGCGTCAGGCTTGCCGTCCGGGGTCAGGGTGGTTTCCAGCAATTGCTGGTAGAGCACCGAGGCGCCTTGCGACTGGTTGCTCTGGTATTTCTGGTAGGCCTGCCAGCCGAACACGATGACCAGCGCCAACAGGCCGCCAGTGACCAGCGGCTTGCCGTTGCGCGTCCACCAGTCCTTCAAATCCGCCAGCTGTTCATCTTCGGTACTCGACACCCCAATACTCCTTAATCGCTAAATCGGCTGTTTGACAGCTTCAACCCTGCACGACGCAGGTGGCCAGGTGTGCAGCAAGCGCATCCCAGGCAATGCTTTGTTGTTCGCCCTGGCCACGCAGGGGTTTGAAACCTACCACTTGTTGGGCCAGTTCGTCGTCACCGAGGATCAGTGCGTACAGCGCACCGCTCTTGTCGGCCTTCTTGAATTGGCTCTTGAAGCTACCGGCGCCGGCGTTGATCTGCAGGCGCAGGTTGGGCAACTGGTCGCGGATCCGCTCGCTCAAAGCCAGGGCTGCCAGTTCGGCGGCCTCGCCAAAGGCGCACAGGTAGACGTCGACCTGGCGGGAAAGCTCTTCAGGCACCTTGTCCAAGGCTTCGAGCATCAACACCAGCCGCTCGATACCCATGGCAAAGCCCACGCCCGGGGTCGGCTTGCCGCCCATCTGTTCCACCAACCCGTCGTAGCGGCCACCGGCACACACGGTGCCCTGGGCGCCGAGCTTGTCGGTGACCCATTCGAAGACGGTCTTGCTGTAGTAATCCAGGCCGCGAACCAACTTGGGGTTGATCACGTAAGGAATGCCAACGGCGTCCAGGCGTGCCTTCAGCCCCTCGAAGTGCGCACGGGATTCGTCGTCGAGGTAGTCGGCCATTTTCGGCGCATCGACCAGGACCGCCTGGGTCTCGGCATTCTTGGTGTCGAGCACGCGTAGCGGATTGGTCTTCAGACGGCGCTGGCTGTCTTCGTCGAGTTTGTCCAGGTGGGCGGAAAGAAACTCCACCAATGCCTCGCGGTAGCGGCCACGGGACTCGCTGGTACCCAGGCTGTTGAGCTCGAGCTTGACCGCGTCGCGCAGCCCCAGCTCGCCCCACAGACGCCAGGTCATGACGATCAGCTCGGCGTCGATGTCCGGCCCCTCGAGGTTGAACACCTCGAGACCAATCTGGTGGAACTGGCGATAACGGCCCTTCTGCGGGCGCTCGTGACGGAACATCGGGCCGATGTACCAGAGTTTCTGCACCTGGCCGCCGCCGGTGATACCGTGTTCGAGCACCGCACGCACGCACGCCGCTGTGCCTTCGGGGCGCAGGGTCAGGGAATCGCCGTTGCGGTCGTCGAAGGTGTACATCTCTTTTTCGACGATGTCGGTCACTTCGCCGATGGAGCGCTTGAACAGCTCGGTGAACTCGACGATCGGCATGCGGATCTGCCGGTAACCGTAGTTATCCAGCAAACGCGCCACGGTGCCCTCGAAATAGCGCCACAGGGGCGTCTGCTCGGGCAGGATGTCGTTCATGCCACGAATGGCTTGCAGGGACTTGCTCACAGGTAATCCTTAAATTCGTTCGACTCAACCACGCGCAATCACTGCGGCGTCGGCTTCGACCTTTTCGGCCGCTTTCTGGCGAATCAGCCGTTCCAGCTCATCCACCAGATTGTCATTCGTCAGTTTCTGCGACGGCTTGCCGTCGATGTAAATCAGGTTCGGTGTGCCGCCAGTCAGGCCGATATGGGCCTCCTTGGCTTCGCCCGGCCCGTTGACCACGCAACCGATCACCGCGACATCCAGCGGCACCAGCAGGTCTTCGAGGCGCCCTTCCAGCTCGTTCATGGTCTTGACCACATCGAAGTTCTGCCGCGAGCAGCTCGGGCAGGCGATGAAGTTGATTCCACGGGAACGCAGGTGCAGGGACTTGAGAATGTCGTAGCCGACTTTCACTTCCTCGACCGGGTCGGCCGCCAACGAGATGCGGATGGTATCGCCAATCCCTTCGGCGAGCAGCATACCGAGGCCGACGGCGGATTTCACCGTGCCCGAACGCAACCCACCGGCTTCGGTGATGCCCAGGTGCAGCGGCTGGACGATTTCCTTGGCCAGCAGGCGGTAGGCTTCGACGGCCATGAACACGTCGGACGCCTTCACGCTGACCTTGAAGTCCTGGAAATTCAGGCGCTCCAGGTGCTCGACATGGCGCAGGGCAGACTCCACCAGCGCCGCCGGGGTCGGTTCGCCGTATTTCTTTTGCAGGTCTTTTTCCAGGGAACCGGCGTTCACGCCGATGCGGATCGGAATGCCCCGGTCGCGGGCAGCATCCACCACGGCACGGACACGGTCTTCGCGACCGATGTTACCCGGGTTGATACGCAGGCAATCGACACCCAACTCGGCCACACGCAGGGCGATGCGGTAGTCGAAGTGGATGTCGGCCACCAGGGGGACCTTGACCAATTGCTTGATCTTGCCGAACGCCTCGGCGGCGTCCATGTCCGGCACCGATACCCGCACGATGTCGACACCGGCGGCTTCCAGGCGGTTGATCTGCGCGACCGTGGCGGCCACGTCATTGGTGTCGCTGTTGGTCATGCTCTGCACAGCGATAGGCGCATCGCCGCCCACGGGCACGTTACCGACCCAGATCTTTCGGGATTCGCGACGCTTGATTGGAGATTCGCCGTGCATGACTTATTGACCCAACTTCAGGCGAGCGGTCTCGCCACTGGTGAACGGAGCCACATCGACCGGCTGGCCGTTGTAGCTGACCTGCGCGCCACGGGCATAACCCAGGCGTACGGCAAAGGGTGGCTTGCCGTTGATGGAAGTGCTGTCGCCCTTGCGCTTGAGGCCACTGAACAGCACCTTGCCGTTGCCGTCGGTGATCTGCGTCCAGCAGTCGGCGACAAACTGAATCTGTACCTGGCCTTCACCTGCGGCAGGCGCCACCGGAACCACTGGCGCTGCCGGAACGACTGGCGCGGCTGGCGCGGTGTGGGTCGTCGGCGCAGCGACGTTTGGCGCTGGCGCGGTCGGTGCGGCAGGTGCCGTGGCAATCGGTGCGCTGCCAGTGCCCGGTGCAACTGGCGCTGCGGGCGCAGGGGCTGGAACAGCCGGCTCGGCGCCCGCCTCGGCATCGGCGGCATCCGGGCTCTGTGGCAACGCCAGGGCAGTTTCGCCTTCGGTCTGGCCTTCGACGACCGCCTGGTCTTCCGGCTCGTCCAGCGGATGGATCTGGGTGGTGCCGTCGGCACCCTCGACCTCGACATGCTCAGGGTTCAAGGCGACCGGCTCCTTGTTGCGCAAGGAAGCCTGGTCCTGCCACCAGACAAAACCACCACCAATCACCGCGATCAGCAGCAACAGGCTGACGATTCGCAAAATGGTGTGGGAAACGCGAACCGGCTCTTCGATGCGACCCAGGCTGTGCACGCTGCTGCCCTGGGCATCGGAACCGGTGTATTGATCGAATTGCTGGACCAGCACGGTCTGGTCCATGCCGAGCAATTTGGCATAGGCACGGATATAGCCCCGGGCGAAGGTATGCCCCGGCAGCTTGTCGAACGCGCCCGCTTCCAGGTTGCCCAGGGAAGCCGCGGTGAGATTGAGCTTGAGGGCCACTTCGGCCAGCGACCAACCATTGCTTTCGCGGGCTTGACGCAGGGTCTCACCGGGATTTACGCGAGTCGCTGCTACAACTTCGGGATGCGCCGCTTTCATCATTGCTCCGACAGGTATTGCTGATATTCCGGCGTACCGGGATAGAGTCTTTTGAGTTGCAGGCCGTAACTTGCAGCCTTGTCGCGATCTTCAAACACATGTGCCAGCCGAACGCCGAGCAATAGACTACGTGCATTTTGCTCGCTCAGCAGGCTAAAACGCTCGTAGTAGTCACGTGCGGGCACATAATGCCTGTCTTCGTAAGACAACTCAGCCATTTCCAGCAGTGCCCGCGGTTGCTGGCGGTTGAGCCGCAGCGCTTTTTCCAACTGCTGGCGCGCCAGGTCGCGTTGGCCGAGCTGCGCAGCCGTCATGCCGAGGTTTTCGAAAACCCGCGAGCGCTCAGGATAAAGGGTGTCGGCGGCAGCCTGCTCGAAGCGCTCGTAGGCTTCCTTGTAGCGTTTCTGCTCGTAAAGAAAACTGCCGTAGTTGTTCAGGATCCGTGCATCCTGAGGCCGGGCCGACAGCGCCTTGCGAAAATGTTCGTCAGCCAGTTCCGGCTCCATCTCGGCCTGGAACACCAGGGCCAGGGCCGCATTGGCATCGGCGTCGGAACTGTCCAGCTCCAGGGCTTTCTTGAGCGGGACCTTGGCCCGCTCGGTCATGCCCTGCTGCAAGTAACCAATGCCCAGTTGCACATAGGCCACACGTGCCTCGTCGCGCCCTTTGCTGGTCTTCATCGGGTTGTAGTCACCCGACAGGACACAACCGGAACAAAGGCCGGCCAACAGCAAAACGAGCGCGAAGCGCAGGGACATAGAGTTCCTCTCTTAGTGACTGTTCGCAGCGTTTTGCACCGCATCATCCGCGGCGTTCAACTCACGCACGGCAATGTAGCGCTCGCTGCGACGGGTGCGATCCAGCACCTGTCCTACCAATTGGCCACAAGCGGCGTCGATGTCTTCGCCGCGGGTGGTGCGCACGGTGACGTTGAAGCCAGCGTGGTGAAGCTGATCCTGGAAGCGACGAATCGCGTTGTTGCTCGGACGCTCGTAACCGGAATGCGGGAACGGGTTGAACGGGATCAGGTTGATCTTGCACGGGATGTTCTTGAGCAACTCGATCATCTCGACCGCGTGCTCGACCTTGTCGTTCACGTCCTTGAGCAGCGTGTATTCGATGGTCAGCACGCGCTTTTCGCCCAGGGACGACATGTAGCGCTGGCACGACTCCAGCAGCATCTTAAGCGGATACTTCTTGTTGATCGGCACCAATTGGTTACGCAATGCGTCGTTGGGTGCGTGCAGCGACAACGCCAGGGAGACGTCGATGTGCTTGGCCAGCTCATCGATCATCGGCACCACGCCCGAGGTGGACAGGGTCACCCGGCGCTTGGAGATGCCATAGCCCAGGTCATCCATCATCAGGTGCATGGCGGCGATGACGTTGTCGAAATTCAGCAGCGGCTCACCCATGCCCATCATCACCACGTTGGTGATGGCACGGTCGACGGTCGCCGGGACGCTGCCAAAGGATTTGTTGGCAATCCACACCTGGCCGATCACTTCGGCGGCGGTGAGGTTGCTGTTGAAGCCTTGCTTGCCGGTGGAGCAGAAACTGCAATCCAGGGCACAGCCTGCCTGGGACGAAACGCACAAGGTGCCGCGTTTGCCCTGGGGAATGTAGACGGTCTCGACGCAGCTGCCGGACGCCACGCGCACCACCCACTTACGGGTGCCGTCGCTGGAGATGTCCTCGCTGACCACTTCGGGGCCGCGAATCTCGGCAACAGCCTTGAGCTTTTCGCGCAGGGCCTTGCCGACATTCGTCATGGCGTCGAAGTCGTCGACGCCAAAGTGGTGAATCCATTTCATCACCTGGCCGGCACGGAAACGCTTCTCCCCGATCGAGTCGAAGAATTTCTCCATTTCCGGCTGGGTCAGGCCCAACAGGTTGGTTTTGCCGTTCGATGTAGTCATGGATTCACCTTCACTCAAAAGCCTGGGCTTAGCGAGTGGTTACTTCAGTAGCGGAGAAAAAGTAAGCGATTTCGCGAGCGGCAGCGGCTTCGGAGTCCGAACCGTGGACGGCATTGGCGTCGATCGACTCGGCGAAGTCAGCGCGGATGGTACCGGCAGCGGCTTCTTTAGGGTTGGTAGCGCCCATCAGCTCACGGTTGCGAGCGATAGCGTTTTCGCCTTCCAGCACCTGAACGACAACCGGACCGGAAGTCATGAAGGCAACCAGTTCACCGAAGAAACCGCGCTCGCTGTGCTCAGCGTAGAAGCCTTCGGCTTCGGCTTTGGACAGTTGCTTCATTTTCGAAGCTACAACGCGCAGGCCAGCGTCTTCGAAGCGGGTAACGATCTTGCCGATCACGTTTTTAGCAACGGCGTCAGGCTTGATGATGGAGAAAGTACGTTGAACAGCCATGGTGTAACTCCAGAAACGGTAATTTGCGAAAAATTAAACCCGCGAATTATACGCGGGTTCAGGGGTATTGCCTAACCTGCCGGGTAGATCAGTCGATTTCTTCGATCCAGAGCGTCTGGACCGCTTCCAAGACCTTCTCGCCACAACGGCCAGAGGTATTGTCGAAATCGGGCAGCTCCATGATCCAGCGCTGCAAATCGACAAAATTCACAGTCAGCGGATTCACGTCCGGCTTGGCTTCGGCCAGTTCTTCTGCGATGCGTTGTACATCATTCCAACCATAGCTCATGACAGTGTCACCATCAGTGCGGCGCTTCAGCCGCATGGTTAAGCGAATATTTCGGGATTTCGACGGTCAGGTCTTCGGTACCGACGATGGCTTGGCAGCCCAGCCGCGATTGGGCTTCCAGGCCCCAGGCCTTATCGAGGAAATCTTCCTCCAACTCATCCGCTTCTTCCAGCGAATCGAAGCCCTCGCGAATAATGCAATGGCAGGTGGTGCACGCACAGACGCCACCACAGGCACTTTCCATCTCGATGTGATGCTCATGGGCCAGCTCGAGAATGGAAATCCCGGGCTCAGCCTCCACGACCATGCCCTCCGGGCAGAACTTCTCGTGGGGCAGAAAAATCACCTGCGGCATCAGTTACTCCTCGATTTCATTCAGGTTGCGCCCCGCCAGGGCGGCTTTCACCGTCGAGTCCAGGCGGCGGGCAGCAAAGGCATCGGTGACTTGCGACAGACGCTTGGTCTGCTGCTCGATGGCATAACCATCGGTGCCCTTGATCAATTCGGACAGTTCCTGCATTTGCAGCTCGATGACCATGCGCTCTTCGGCGTCGAGCAAGCGCTCGCCGTCGGCTTCAAGGGCACCTTGCACGGCTTCGATCAGGCGCTGGGCGTCGACCTGCTGCTCGCGCAGCACGCGGGCCACCTTGTCGTCGCTGGCGTGCTGGAAGGAATCCTTGAGCATCTTGGCGATTTCGCCGTCGGTCAGGCCGTAGGACGGCTTGACCTGGATGCTCGCCTCGACGCCCGAACCCAGTTCGCGAGCGGAGACATTGAGCAGGCCATCGGCATCGACCTGGAAGGTCACGCGGATCTTCGCCGCACCCGCCACCATCGGTGGGATGCCGCGCAATTCGAAGCGCGCCAGGGAACGGCAGTCGCTGATCAGTTCACGCTCGCCTTGCAGCACGTGGACCATCATCGCCGACTGGCCGTCTTTATAAGTAGTGAAGTCCTGGGCGCGGGCAACGGGGATGGTGGTGTTGCGTGGAATCACCTTCTCCATCAGGCCGCCCATGGTTTCCAGGCCCAGGGACAGCGGAATCACGTCGAGCAACAGCAGCTCGCCACCATCGCGCTTGTTACCGGCGAGGGTATCGGCCTGGATCGCGGCGCCGATGGCGACCACTTGGTCTGGGTCGATTTCGGTCAGCGGCTGGCGGCCAAAGGCCTCGGCAACGGCTTCGCGAACTCGAGGCACGCGGGTTGAACCACCGACCATGACCACGGCCTTGACGTCTTCCAGCTCCACGCCGGAATCGCGCACGGCCCGGCGGCAAGCCTTGAGGCTGCGGGCGACCATGGGTTCGATCAGGGCATCGAAGGCTTCACGGGTCAGCGAGGCTTTCCAGTCGCCGTAGACGACTTCAACCGTCGCAGCGTCGGTCAAGGCTTCCTTGGCCGCGCAGGCGGTTTGCAGCAAGTGACGCTGGGCACCCGGATCGAGATCGGCGGACAGGCCCGCTTGCTCGATGATCCAGCCAGCAATAGCGTGATCGAAGTCATCGCCGCCCAGGGCACTGTCGCCACCGGTAGCCAGGACTTCGAAGACTCCGCCGGTCAGGCGCAGAATAGAGATATCGAAGGTACCGCCGCCCAGGTCGTAGATAGCTACGAGGCCTTCGGCGTGCTGGTCGAGGCCGTACGCCACCGCAGCGGCGGTCGGCTCGTTGAGCAGGCGCAGCACGTTCAAGCCGGCCAGCTTGGCGGCATCCTTGGTGGCTTGGCGCTGGGCGTCATCGAAATAGGCCGGGACGGTAATGACCGCGCCCACCAGCTCACCGCCCAACGCCGCTTCGGCACGCTGGCGCAACACCTTGAGGATATCGGCGGAAACCTCTACCGGGCTTTTCGGGCCCTGCACGGTTTCGATGAACGGCATGTGGGATTCGCCGCCAACGAAGCGGTACGGCAGTTGATCGCCCAATTGCTTGACGTCGGACAGACCACGACCCATCAGGCGCTTGACCGAGACAATGGTGTTCAGCGGATCGGTAGCGGCGGCCAGCTTGGCCGACTCGCCCACTTCGACGCGATCGGCGTGATAACGCACGGCGGAAGGCAGGATCACCCGCCCCTGCTCGTCGGCCAACGGTTCGGAAAGACCGCTGCGCAAGGCAGCGACCAGGGAATTGGTGGTACCCAAGTCGATCCCGACAGCCAGGCGACGCTGGTGCGGTTGTGGACTTTGGCCGGGTTCGGCGATCTGCAGTAGGGCCATCGTAATCAGGACTTATCTGTAATCAGGCGTGCGACCGGAGCGGCACTGGGTTAATCGTCGAGGCGCTCTTCGAGCTGGCGCACTTCATAGGTGAGCTTGTCGAGGAACTGCATGCGCCGCATCAGGCGTTCGGCCTGTTCGCGTTGCGCGGCATCGTTCCAGCAGGCTGCGAAGCTTTCGTTCAATGTGTGCTGGGCGTCTTTCAAGCGGCGCTTGAATACCGCGACACCGGCCAGGTCGGCGCTGTCCTGCAGGTCTTCGAGCTCTTCGCGCCATTGCATCTGCTGCAAAAGAAACTCGGGATCGTGGACCGTGACTTCCAGGGGCAGCTCATGGCCGCTGATGGCGAGCAGGTAACGCGCGCGCTTGGCAGGACTCTTGAGCGTCTGGTAGGCCTCGTTGAGGTTCGCAGACTGCTCGAGCGCCCGCCGCTGTTCAGCTTCGGAGGCGTCAGCAAAACGGTCCGGGTGGACACCACGGGCCAATTCCAGGTAACGCGCGGATAACTGGTCGAGATCCAGCTGGAACGCAGGCTGCATCTGGAACAAAGCAAAATGACAAGGAGTACCCACAAGCCGCCTCAGATGTTGAAGCTTTCGCCGCAGCCACATTCACCGCGCACGTTGGGGTTGTTGAACTTGAAGCCTTCGTTCAACCCTTCCTTGACGAAATCCAGCTCGGTGCCGTCCAGGTACGTCAGGCTTTTCGGGTCGATGATCACTTTCTGACCATGACTCTCGAATACCTGATCGTCTTCGCCCACTTCGTCGACGAATTCCAGCACATAGGCAAGACCAGAGCAGCCCGTGGTGCGAACACCCAGGCGGATACCCTCGCCCTTGCCGCGCCCCGCGAGGGAGCGCTGGATATGCTTAGCTGCCGCTTCTGTCATCTGGATAGCCATGGAAACTCCTTACCTGTGCACAGATCAGATCAAGCCTTTCTTCTGCTTGTAATCGCGAACGGCGGCCTTGATGGCGTCTTCGGCGAGTACCGAGCAGTGGATCTTCACGGGCGGCAGGGCCAGTTCTTCAGCCAGCTGGGTGTTCTTGATGGTTTCGGCCTCATCAAGGGTCTTGCCCTTCATCCACTCGGTGGCCAGGGAGCTGGACGCGATGGCGGAACCGCAGCCGTAGGTCTTGAACTTGGCATCTTCGATGATGCCTTGCTCGTTGACCTTGATCTGCAGGCGCATCACGTCGCCGCACGCCGGGGCGCCGACCATGCCGGTGCCAACATCAGGATCCTGCGCGTCCATCTTGCCGACGTTGCGCGGGTTCTCGTAGTGGTCGATGACCTTTTCGCTATATGCCATTTGCTTCAATCCTCATCAGTGAGTCGCTCTGGTGGCGACTTCTTCAGTGCGCCGCCCACTCGATTTTCGAAATGTCGACGCCGTCTTTGTACATGTCCCACAGCGGCGACAGAGCGCGCAGCTTGGTGACGGCCTCGCAGACTTTCTGCGCGGCGTAATCGATTTCTTCTTCGGTGGTGAAGCGGCCGAAGGTGAAGCGGATCGAGCTGTGGGCCAGTTCGTCGTTGCGACCCAGGGCGCGCAGTACGTACGAAGGCTCAAGCGATGCCGAGGTGCATGCCGAACCGGACGACACGGCCAGATCCTTGAGGGCCATGATCAGCGACTCGCCTTCAACATAGTTGAAGCTCAGGTTCAGGTTGTGCGGTACGCGGGCGATCATGCTGCCGTTGACGTAAAGCTCTTCCAGGTGCTCGACCTGCTTGAAGAAACGGTCGCTCAGGGCCTTGATGCGCACGTTCTCGGCAGCCATGTCTTCCTTGGCCACGCGGAAGGCTTCGCCCATGCCGACGATCTGGTGGGTCGCCAGGGTGCCGGAACGCATGCCACGCTCGTGACCGCCACCGTGCATGGTCGCTTCGAGGCGAACGCGCGGCTTGCGGCTGACGTACAGGGCGCCGATGCCTTTAGGACCGTAGGTCTTGTGGGCGGAGAACGACATCAGGTCGACTTTCAGCTGCGACAGGTCGATCGCGACCTTGCCGGTGGACTGCGCCGCGTCGACGTGGAACAGGATGCCCTTGGAACGGGTCAGTTCGCCGATGGCCGCGATGTCGTTGACGGTGCCGATTTCGTTGTTCACGTGCATGATCGAAACCAGGATGGTGTCGTCGCGTAGCGCGGCTTCCACCATGGCTGGAGTGATGATGCCGTCTTCACCCGGTTCGATGTAGGTGACTTCGAAGCCTTCACGCTCCAGTTGGCGCATGGTGTCCAGGACAGCCTTGTGCTCGATCTTGGAGGTGATCAGGTGCTTGCCCTTGGTGTGATAGAAGTGCGCGACACCCTTGATTGCCAGGTTGTCGGACTCGGTGGCACCGGAGGTCCAGACGATTTCACGCGGGTCGGCGTTGACCAGGTCGGCGACCTGGCGACGGGCGTTTTCGACCGACTCTTCGGCTTTCCAGCCGAACACGTGGGAGCGGGACGCCGGGTTACCGAAGTTTCCGTCGACCAGCAGGCATTCACTCATTTTTTGCGCGACACGCGGATCAACCGGGGTGGTCGCGGAGTAATCAAGGTAAATCGGCAATTTCATGGACTCTCTCCTAAATCAGGCTGGCTGGCGTTCCGCTTGCTCTGCGGCGGTCATTCGACGGCGGACGCTTCAATCTTGTCCAGGTGCGGCGCCTTGCTATTGCAACGGCGCTGGTCCTGACGCTGGGCTACTTCTTGCACCTCACGGCGAGTTACAAGGTCAGCCAAGCTGATACCGCTCAGAAATTCGTGGATCTGCAGGCTGAGGTCGCACCACAAGTGGTGGGTCAGGCAAGTATCGCCGCCATGGCAGTCGCCAAGGCCCTGGCATTTGGTCGCATCGACCGATTCGTTCACCGCATCGATCACCTGGGCAACCTGGATGCCCTGCATGTCGCGCGACAGCTGGTAGCCGCCACCCGGGCCGCGAACGCTGGAAACCAGGTTGCTACGGCGCAGTTTGGCGAACAGCTGCTCAAGATAAGACAGGGAAATGCCCTGGCGCTCGGAGATATCGGCCAGGGACACCGGCCCGTGCTGCGCGTGCAATGCCAGATCCAGCATCGCGGTCACGGCGTATCGGCCTTTTGTAGTCAGTCGCATGGACAATTACCACGGAGTTCGGAATGGGGGCGAGTATGCAATTCCCGAGTATTTAAGTCAAGTATAAGACCTAGTGGGTTACTCGGGTTTACCCGCGAAAGAGCGCGCGCATGATAGCAAAGGTAGGCGACTAACGACCAGCTATACCGCGTTATCGTTCATCGCGAGCAAGCTTTGCTCCCACAGGACGCCTGCGAAACAGGACTCCTGTGGGGCAAGGTTTTGTGGGAGCAAGGCTTGCCCGCGATGCAGGCGCCTCGGCTCAGCTGGCCTGAGTCTCATCCTTGTCCTTCACACACGCGAAATCTTCCTCGCGCAGTTCAGGCAGATCCTTGGCACGGTAATTACTCCCCAGCTCCTTCAGGGCCCCACACATCCCCTCCAGGCGCCCATCGACGGCTTGCAGGTGATCGAGCAACTGGTTGATGGCTCGGGCCACCGGGTCGGGCATGTCTTCGCCGACACCGTAGGCGTCGAAGCCGATCTTCTCGGCCATGGCCTTGCGCCGGGCGTCTTGCTCGTCATCGGACTTGACGATGATCCGCCCCGGAATACCGACCACGGTCGCGCCAGGCGGCACCGCCTTGGTGACCACGGCGTTGGAGCCGACTTTCGCCCCCGCCCCTACCGTGAACGGCCCGAGCACCTTGGCGCCGGCGCCCACCACCACGCCGTCTTCCAGGGTCGGGTGGCGCTTGCCCTTGTTCCAACTGGTGCCGCCGAGGGTCACGCCCTGGTACAGGGTCACGTCATCGCCGATCTCGGCGGTTTCGCCGATGACGATGCCCATGCCGTGGTCGATGAAGAACCGGCGACCGACCTTGGCCCCGGGATGGATCTCGATCCCGGTCAGCCAACGGCCGAAGTTCGACACCAGCCGCGCCAGCCACTTCCAACCCATGTTCCACAAGGCGCCGGACAAACGATGGATCCAGATCGCGTGCATCCCGGGATAGCAGGTCAGCACTTCAAAGGCATTGCGCGCCGCCGGGTCACGATGGAAAACACTTTGGATATCTTCACGCAAACGTTCGAACATTTTATTTCTTCCGCTTAATCAGCTCGCCACGGGCCGCCTTCTGGGTTTCCGTGAGGATGCCGCGCAATATATTCATCTCCGCCCGGCTCACCGAGCTTCGTCCGTACAACCGACGCAGGCGCGCCATCAAGTGTCGCGGCTTTTCCGGGTCGAGGAACTCGATGTCCACCAGGGTCTGCTCCAGGTGCTCATAGAATCGCTCCAGTTCGTCCATGGTCGCCATTGTCTCACTGCGCGGCGACGTGACTTCGGTTTTTTCGACCTTGCTGGGCTGCCCTTCAGCCGCCAGCCAGGCCATGCGCACTTCATAGCTCAACACCTGCACCGCCGCCCCGAGGTTCAAGGAACTGAACTCGGGGTCGGAAGGGATATGCACGTGAAAGTGACATCGCTGCAGCTCGTCGTTGGTCAGGCCGGAGTCTTCACGGCCGAACACCAGGGCGATTTCAAAGCCTTGCGCGGCCTCCTCGACCACTTTGGTGCCGCATTCGCGGGGGTCGAGCAGCGGCCAGGGGATACGGCGGTCGCGGGCGCTGGTGCCGAGCACCAGGTTGCAACCCACCAGGGCATCTTCGAGGGTGGCGACGACCTGGGCATTGGCAAGGATGTCGCCGGCGCCGGAGGCACGGGCATCAGCCTCGTGATGGGGAAACAGGCGCGGTTCGACCAGCACCAGCCGCGACAAGCCCATGTTCTTCATGGCCCGCGCAGCTCCGCCGATGTTACCCGGATGGCTGGTATTGACCAGGACGACACGAATGTTCTGCAACAAGGGAGGCGCTCTCGAACACGATAAAGGGAGCAAATCTTACATAAGCACCTACCGTTAAGCTATGAAAGCGAACACCAACCTTCTCCTCGGAAAACTTTCTGATAGAATGCGCGGCTTTCTTTAACAACCTTAGGTGACACATCCATGCAGCCCATGCTGAATATCGCGCTGCGCGCCGCCCGCAGCGCCAGTGAACTGATCTTCCGCTCCATCGAGCGCCTGGATACCATCAAGGTCGATGAAAAAGACGCCAAGGACTACGTGTCCGAGGTTGATCGCGCCGCCGAGCAAAAAATCGTCGACGCCCTGCGCAAGGCTTACCCGAACCACTCGATCCTCGGTGAAGAGACCGGCATGCACGCCGGTACGGGCATCGAAGGCGAAGAGTACCTGTGGATCATCGATCCGCTGGACGGCACTACCAACTTCCTGCGTGGCATTCCTCACTTCGCTGTCAGCATCGCCTGCAAATACCGCGGCCGCCTGGAACACGCCGTCGTGCTGGACCCGGTTCGCCAGGAAGAATTTACTGCCAGCCGTGGCCGTGGCGCCCAACTGAACGGTCGTCGCCTGCGCGTCAGCGGCCGCACCAGCCTGGACGGCGCCCTGCTGGGTACCGGTTTCCCGTTCCGTGACGACCAGATGGATAACCTGGATAACTACCTGGGCATGTTCCGCGCCCTGGTCGGTCAGACCGCCGGCATCCGCCGCGCCGGCGCTGCGAGCCTGGACCTGGCCTACGTGGCGGCTGGCCGTTTCGATGCGTTCTGGGAATCGGGCCTGTCCGAGTGGGACATGGCCGCAGGCGCCCTGCTGATCCAGGAAGCCGGTGGTTTGGTGAGCGACTTCACCGGCGGCCACGACTTCCTTGAAAAAGGCCACATCGTTGCCGGCAACACCAAATGCTTCAAGGCTGTGCTGACAGCTATCCAGCCGCACTTGCCGGCTTCGCTGAAGCGCTAAGCAACCGGCTACACAAAAAAGCACCCTTCGGGGTGCTTTTTTTATGCCTGGATTTTGCCACAGCCGAACCACTGTGGGAGCAAAGACTGTGGGAGCAAAGCTTGCTCGCGATGGCGGTGGGTCAGGTGGCCTCTCTGTTGAGTGCGCCACTGCATCGCGAGCAAGCTTTGCTCCCACAGCCATTTCACAGGATATTTGAGGGATGAGCCATAAAATGCGGGCATAAAAAAAGCACCCCGAAGGGTGCTTTTTTCATAGCGGATGGATCACTGAGCCGGTTCGTTCTGCCCCAGGATCAGCTGGCCTTCCTTGTTCACCGGGATCTGGTTGCCCGGGTCACGGTCCATACGGACCTTGCCTTCCTTGCCGTCGAGCATGTAGCGAACGTCGTAGCCCACAACCTTGTCGCTGATGTCATTGACCGTGTTGCAGCGAGTCTGGGTGGTGGTGTAGGTGTCGCGTTCCTGCATGCCTTCCTGAATCTTGTTACCGGCATAACCGCCGCCAGCTGCGCCGGCCACGGTGGCGATTTTCTTGCCGGTGCCGCCGCCGACCTGGTTACCCAGCAGGCCACCGGCCAGGGCGCCGATCACGGTGCCGGCGATCTGGTGTTGGTCCTGGACTGGCTTCTGCCGAGTCACGGTGACGTCCTTGCACACTTCACGCGGGGTCTTGATCTGGGTCTTGACCGGTTCCACGGCCAATACTTGCGCATACTCAGGGCCACTTTTTACCAAGCTGTAGGTCGCGACCGCACCACCGGCAGTTACACCGACAGCACCCAATACCGCACCAACCAGCATCGATTTGTTCACTTGAACCTCCTGACCATCACAAGCGGATTAATCCGCGCTTCTCCCAGCCTTGGAGCACAAAAAAAGGCGCGAGTTCAACTCGCGCCTTTTGAGCAGTGACGGATGGAGCGACAAGCCTTACGGGCGGTCGTCCACTTCCGTTTCGGTGGCCGCAGGAGGAATCAGGTCCTCGGTGCTCAGGTTCAGCCAGATCAGCACCACGTTGGCGATGTAGATCGACGAGTAAGTACCCGCCAACACACCGACAAACAGCGCGATGGAGAAACCGAACAGGTTGTCGCCACCAAAGAACAGCAGCGCTGCAATCGCCAGCAAAGTGGAGATCGACGTCGCCATGGTCCGCAGCAGGGTCTGGGTGGTCGAGATGTTGATGTTCTCGATCAGCGAGGCCTTGCGCAGCACACGGAAGTTCTCACGCACCCGGTCGAACACCACGATGGTGTCGTTGAGCGAGTAGCCGATGATCGCCAGCACCGCCGCCAGCACCGTCAGGTCGAAGGTGATCTGGAAGAACGACAGGATGCCCACGGTCACGATCACGTCGTGGATCAGCGAGACAATGGCGCCCACCGCGAACTTCCACTGAAAGCGGAAGGCCAGGTAGATCAGGATGCCGCCCAGCGCCATCAGCATGCCGAGGCCGCCCTGGTCGCGCAGCTCTTCACCCACCTGCGGGCCGACGAACTCGACGCGCTTGACCTGGGCCGGGTTGTCGCCGCCAGCCTTCTGCAAGGCTTCGGCCACTTGGTGGCCCAACTGCGGGTCTTCACCCGGCATGCGCA